>CAZYJK010000001.1:0-49808 GCA_964647865.1 uncultured Veillonellaceae bacterium
AAAAATCTTCACTTTCGATCCATCGACGCTGATTTCCTGCTCTTTGCCGCGTCCTGCATTCTTGGCGGCGTCAACCCGTGTTCCCAAAAATTCGAGGCCGTTGCAGATCTGGTCGCGCATGCGCGGTGAGTTCTCGCCCAGTCCGGCGGTGAATACGATGGCATCGACCCCGCCCATGGCTGCCGCATAGCTGCCGATGTATTTGCGCACGGTATAGGCAAACACGTCAATCGCCAGTTGCGCCCGCTCATTGCCTTTGTCGGCGGCTTCTTCGAGATCGCGGAAATCGCTGGACAGTCCGGATAATCCAAGCACGCCGGATTTCTTGTTCAGGTAAGTATCGACCTCGTCAGGTGTCATGCCTTCTTTGCGCATCAGATACGGAGGAATCGCCGGGTCAATATCGCCGCAGCGGGTTCCCATGACCAAACCTTCCAGCGGAGTGAATCCCATGCTGGTATCGATCGATTTGCCGTTTTTAATTGCCGTAATGCTGGCGCCATTGCCAAGGTGGCAGGTGATAATCCGCAGGTAGCTCATGTGGTCGCCCATCATTTCTGCTGCACGCTGGGAAACATATTTGTGCGATGTACCATGGAAACCATACCGGCGAACGCCGTACTTCTTGTATGCTTCGTAGGGAATCCCGTACAGGAAGGCATGTTTGGGCATCGTTTGATGGAAAGCGGTGTCAAAGACACCGACTTGCGGAACGTTCGGCAATATCTCCGCACAGGCATTGATGCCGGAAATATTGGGCGGATTGTGCAGCGGCGCCAATTCGGTAAACTCGTCGAGAGCTGCCAGAACGGCCGGAGAAATCAACACCGAGTCGCTGAACTTTTCTGCGCCATGCACGACACGGTGGCCGATCGCATCGATTTCTTCGATACTGGAAACAACGCCGTGCTCGGGGTGAGCCAATGCTTCAAGCACCATTTTGATGGCAATCGTATGGTTCTTGATTTCGGCTGTCAGCGGAACTTTCGGTTTTCCTGTCGGCTGATGGTTTAGCACCGAACCATCGAGGCCAATCCGGTCGACCAGTCCTTTGGCCAATACGCTTTCATCTTCCATGTTGAACAATTGATACTTGAGCGAGGAACTTCCACAGTTTACAACGAGTACTTTCACCTTTGTTACCTCCCAAAATAAATAATGAATCGAACCAATCTTCGATCCCGGCAGGATAATTTGCTTTTCCGCCCGAAACATACGTCTAAGTAATTATATTACAAAAGGAACAAACTGACAATGAAAACCGTGGGAATCATCTCAGAATACAACCCTTTTCACAAGGGGCATGCTTATCAGTCCAAGCAAGCCCGGCAGCTGGCGCAGGCCGACGTTGTGATCGCCGTGATGAGCGGCCATTTTACCCAGCGCGGTGAACTGGCAATCATCGACAAGTGGCGTCGGGCCGAAGCAGCCGTAAAATCAGGCGTCGACCTGGTGTTGGAACTGCCATCCGTCTTTGCCGTCCGCAGCGCTCAATACTTCGCTGCCGGCGGCGTTCGTCTGCTTAGCAGTCTGGGTATCGTGGACTATCTCTCATTCGGCGCCGAAAATGCCGATCTTAGCAGCCTCTCGGCAGCGGCCGCCGGTCTGGACGACCCGCAGGTCGAGGAAAAACTGAAACTGGGTCTGTCCCGGGGGAAAAACTATGCCGCCGCCTTGGCGGATGCTTTGGTCGCAGGCGGCTACACGGCGCGCGACTTTATCATCTCGCCCAACAATATTCTGGCAGTCGAATATCTTCGCGCCCTGACCCGATATGCGCCGACAATGCGTCCGCTGCCGGTACGCCGAGTCGGCAGCGGTTTTCATGACAAAAATCTCTCTGACGGTTTTGCCAGCGCGACAGCAATCCGCCATGGATTGTTCCAGTCAGGCAGCGTGACGCCGCCGCTCCATGCCGCCCTGCCAGCCGCGACCGCCGCCATCATGGAGTCACTGCTGAAATCCGGTGCGGCGCCGGCCCAAATCAGCGGGCTGGAAAATATAATCCTGGCCAGGTTGCGCAGCATATCAGACAAAGAATTGCTGGCGACGCCCGAAATATCGGAAGGATTAGAAAACCGGCTAAAACTTGCGGCGCGAAATGCCGGAAATTTGTCTGAACTGTTGGAGTTGGTAAAAACAAAGCGCTATCCTTACTCCCGTCTACAGCGATTACTTGTGCACCTGCTGCTGGGAACGCAACGGGAGCAAATTGAAGCGTTCGACGCATCAGGTCCGCTATATGCCCGGGTTCTTGCCCTGAACAGCCAAGGCCGGGCCGCGCTGCGAGAAATAGCCTTGCTGGAACGCATTCCGATAATCACCAAAACAACTGCGGCGCTAAACTCGCGTAGCTATCATAAGAAAGATTTTTCGCCGCTGCAGTCGATGCTTGCCGTTGACATAACGGCGACCGAACTGTTCTGCCTCTGCCTGCCAGCTACCGCAAAGAGAAAAGGCGGCCTTGACTTTCGCCAATCCGCCATTTATCTGCCAAACCAATATGAATGAAAAACGAGAGGTCTTATTTGCGAAACTGCTGTTTCAATTCATCGTGCCCTTTGCGTACCGTGTCCAATGACTGCGACAAGTTGGTCTCGACCAGATTGAACACCTGATCCGCATAGACCATGGCATCCATCGCCAATTCCTGCGCGTTCTTCTGTGCGATCGCCATCATGTCGGCGGCTTTTTCCTCGGCTTCCCGCAGTGTCTGCTCCGATTCCTTGCGCGCGTTGGTCACGATTTCATTGGCCTGTTCCTGTGCTTGCCGGGTGATCAGGTTTTCATCGGTCAGTTTGCTGTGGTATGCTTTAGCTTGCTGGATGATCTCGTCAGACTTTTGTTGGGCTTCTTCCAAAATGCGCTGCCGGTCACTTACGATACGACCTGCCTCAACCAGTTGTGAAGGCATCGCATCACGCAATTCATCGATCAGGCGGGCCATGTCGTCTTCTTCCACCAGTCGCTTGTTCGTAAACGGAACCCGACCCGACTCCAATAGGATATTTTCCATTTCTTCCAAAATCTCTTCGACTTTCATGAACGCCACATCCTTTCTTACGCCCGGTCGTTCAACCGGCGAACAATCTGTTCTTCCACATTGGCCGGAACCAGTCCGCGAATCGAGCCGCCAAACTTGGCCAGTTCTTTGGTCGCTGAAGAGCTGACAAAAGAATACTCGCTGCTGGTCATCATGAATACCGTTTCGATATCAGGGTCCACATGCTTGATCAACAAAGCCCGTTGAAACTCATATTCAAAATCCGTGAGCGCCCGCAGACCTCGAACGATGATATTGGTATTGCGCGCACGGACATATTCGTTCAAGAGACCGGAAAAGCAGTCTACTTGGATATTCGGGATATGTTTGGTCGCATCCTGCAACATCTGAACTCTTTCTTCCATGGAAAACGCCGGTCGTTTGCCCGGATTATGAAATACTGCGACGATCACCTGGTCAAACATCTTTGCCGCCCGCTCGAAAATATCGAGATGGCCGCGTGTCACCGGGTCAAAACTACCCGGGCACACTGCAATTCTCACTATTGCTTCCCTCCTGCTTTATGAAAAAACTCACAACGGTTTCTCCATAAAATTCGCTACGATAGGCAACAATCCTCTTTAATCCATCAGGAAGTTTTTCATGCCGGGAATGTTCCAGCACGAATATCCCTCCCTCGCGCAATAGCTCAGACTCGTCCAGACTGGCGAGAACCTTGGGTGCCAGGCCCAGATTGTAGGGAGGATCGCAAAAAATCAGGTCAAAAGATTTTCCGGCCGCCTGTAACCGCCGAAGCGCCGCCAGCACCTCTTCACGACAGATCACGGCGGCCCGGGACAAGTCGGTCAAAATGGCATTTTCCATCATGATCTTCACACTTTGGATGTTTTTGTCCACCAAGGTTGCCGAAGCCGCTCCCCGGCTCAGCGCTTCCAGTCCCAGATTTCCGGTGCCGGCAAATAAGTCGAGGACCTCGGCGTCAACCACATCGGCGGCCAAAATCCCGAAAACCGATTCTTTGACACGATCTGCCGTTGGCCTGGTATTCATCCCTTTTGGCGTTTTCAGCCTGATCCCTTTTGCTGTTCCGGCAATAATCCTCACGTCTGCAAACCCACCAACCATCTCTGACATCATTTCAATACTAATATATTACTCGAAAAGTTAACAGATGAAAACACTTTACCTGCTGGAGGAAGCATGATTCGCCGTTTTTTTATTCATTTGGCCCTGATTTTTATTTTTATCGGCGTAAGTTGGGCTGTATTGTTTCAACACAATCTTGTGCATACGGCAACGCCAATCACGCCGAAACCGTCGCCGCACCGCTTCGCTATCGCACTGGTACCTCTTGATAGCCGTCCGCCCTGTACCGACTATGTACGGCAACTGGCAGCAATGGCAGAATTGCATGTGTCACTGCCCCCCGCGGAACTGCTCGACAACTACCGGAAGCCCGGCGATACCACCCGGCTGAGAAACTGGCTGGCGCAAGCAGCAGTCCGCTCCGCCGCAGCGATTATCTCGGTGGATATGCTGGTGCACGGCGGGTTGTTGGCATCCCGTCAGGCAAACGACCATCACGCCGATGCGGCAGCAACCATTCAATTGTTGCGGACGATTCACCGTGAGCAACCTCAGGTGCGCCTGTTTGCCTTTAACATCATTCCCCGCCTGTTCATCGCTGACAATCCGCTCACTGAAAAGTTCAAGCCCCTGATGTCGGACTGGGCGATGTTGCAGGAAACTATCAGCATCTTTGAAAACCCGGCCGATCTGGAAAAGCTGCGCAAGCTGGAAGCAGAACTGCCGCCGGAACTGATTGAACGTTATCGCAATCTTTACCGGGACAACCGCCAATTGAACAGCCAACTGCTGGAACTGGTCCAGGAAGGGACGCTGGCCGGATTGGTGCTCGGGCAGGACGACAGCGCCCCGTTTGGCCTGGGCAACCTGGAACGCCAGTGGCTTGACGCCGTGATCAGCCGTAGCCCCGTATTGCAAAACAAGGTCTTTGTCACCCGGGGAACCGATGAGGTGGCGCTAAGCTTGTTGGGACAAGTCATCGCAGGTACTGCCTCATACAGGAACAAAGTGTATGTCCATTATACCGAAGCGACGACCGCAGACCTGATCCTGCCCTACATGCCTGGGCCGCTGTCTCGTACCGTGGCGGAAAAACTGGCCCTAGGCAACGCAGAGCAAAGTCGCGATTTTCCAAGCGCCGATTACATCCTGGTCATTCATGCCGGCTCGGCTCGCAGCCGCAGCGCCGATATGGCAAAATCCGCCGCTTTGATCAAGGATTGGCTGGCCCGCGGCAAGCAAGTCACCCTGGTAGACCTGGCGGCAGACTGGCGGACCGACCAGGCCCTGTTGCCCTTCCTGCAGCAAAACGGCGCACCGCTAAACGGTCTGCTCGCCTACGCCGGCTGGAACACCGCCAGCAACTCGATCGGCACGGCCGTGACCCAGGCTGCCATGGTGCTTAGTGGAAATCGCGCCGGCTCTGCGGACGCTGCCTTGAACCGAGACCTCCAGCGAATTAGTTTCCTGGCGGAACGAATGCTTGACGACTGGTATTATCAAAAGAGCTTTCGCCCGATTCTCAACGATTCCCTGCAACGGCAGCAAATCAACCCCTATGACTTGCAGTCAGCGCGAAATAAAGTCAATCGGCGGATTGAACTGCAACTGGCCGGCATCTTTCCCCATTTGGTCGAGCGGCAGTGGCAAAACAGCCTGTTTGCCTTGCCAACGCCTGCACAGGGTGCGTATGTGATTGCCAACTGGCGAGTCGCGGCCAGCCTGCCGTGGGACCGCACCTTTGAAATACGGCTGGAAACGATAGCCTTGCCGGCAATGCTCGATGAGCGGCGTTAAAATGACAAGAACCGGGCGCTTGCCCGGTTCTTGTCATTATTTGAGGATTCTGCGGGCACCGAGATATCGGTCCCGATAATACGTCTTGTTCAGCGGAGTCACTGTGACGTGGCCCGCGCCGGAACTGGCATGGATGAACTGGTCATTGCCGATGTAGATGCCGACATGGGACGGCCCCGGTTCATACGTTTCAAAAAACACCAAATCGCCAGGTTCAAGCGAATTTCGCGAAACAGGAATCCCGACTTCAAACTGACCGTCCGCCATCCGTGGCAAGCCATAGCCTAGTTGATCGAACACGTAATAGATAAACCCGGAACAATCAAACCCGCTTGGTGAACGACCCGCCCAAACATACGGCACGCCTACATATTGCCGGGCCATGCTGAGCAAGATTTGGGCTTTGCGCGAATTGCCCCGTCCACGGCTGATCGAACTGGCACCACGGAAATTCTTCAGCGATTCCCACGTCGACAACCCAACGATTCCATCCGCCGTCAACCCTGCGTCCATTTGAAATTGGACCACCGCACTGAGAGTATTGGCGCCGAACCTGCCATCGACCGGATCTTTGTAATAACCGTATTCTTTCAATTTATTTTGCAGCTTGGAAACTTCATCGCCATACATCCCGCGTTTCACCGGCATATCAGGACTGGCCGGCTGTGCAGACGCATAGGGAATCGCCAAAAACATCATAACTGCCGCAACCACGGCCACTGCCAAATTTCTCAGCTTTAGTTTTTTTCCTCCCATGGCTCACCTCTTTTAAATAATTTACTAATGATATTACATTCTGGCTTTTTTTATTTTTTCCTGCTTTTTCACATCTTTATTCCAAGAAGCATTATATCAGACCGGATTTTGAGTTGACAATCCCTGTCGGAGTGTGTATAATTTGAAACTGTGAACTCCGGGGCGTAGCGCAGTTTGGTAGCGCGCCTGGTTCGGGACCAGGAGGCCGCAGGTTCAAGTCCTGTCGCCCCGACCAACTATATAAAACAAACAGGGACTTCTTCGCGAAGTCCCTGTTTGTTTTATATCATCATCGCGATAAATCCAGACTCAGTCAACAATCGTAAGCACTTCCGCCAGCGGCTTGCGCGGCGGCGAGGCGCCATCGGCAGCCGGAACTCCCAGTGGCGTCAGTGCCGCCAAACTATAACCCGCCTTGTTGAACCCTACCAGTTCGGCGATTTCCGGACCAGCATACGTCGGACCGGTCATCCAGCAGGTTCCATAGCCGAGCGTCGCAGCCGCCAGCAACAAATTCTGCATCGCTGCAGCAACATTCTGAACCCCGGGTTTGGTTTGTTTCATCGCATCGATTTCCTGCTGTGTCAGCCCGGGACCGGCAACCATGTCATCGGAAGGTCCCGGATAAGGTCCGGCAAATACCAACACAACTACAGGCGCATTCTTGAACACCGTATGATAGCCGACAGATCCCTTGAATGCCTTTTGTTTTTCCGCATCGGCAATAAACGGCAGCAGTTTTTCATGCTTTGTTTCGACCAATTTGACCATGTCTTGAATCATCTGCTTGTTGCGCACCACGACAAAGTGCCAATTCTGCTGATTTTTGCCTGAAGGGGCATGAATTGCCGCATCAATCAATTGTTCAATCACTTCATTGGAAATCGGTTGTTCGGTAAACTTTCGCACACTGCGGCGACGATAAATAAATTCCAGTGCTGTCCTGTCTTTTTCTGCCGACATTGTTTCATTCCTCCACTGCTTGTTCAATTAGACGGTCCCATATCTCATCCAATACTTCGCCGTCCCAGTCGATGATTCCTTGTTCGAGCAGCTTACGACAAACATACTCGCCAAAATCCGGCAATTTTACCCACCAGTTGCGACCACCCGACTCAATTGCTTCACGCAAACGCAATGTTTGGTTTCTGTTCAGTAAACCGCGCAAAAAGCTCACCGCTAGCGCAACTTCCGCCGGATCCAGTTTGTTCACCTTCAGCAAAATCTGCGCACGTTCCGGTCCGAGTCGCAGCAAACAATGCATGCAGATAGTTTCATGCTGCAACGGGTACGCGGTCGCGGATAGTATTTCCTCGCCGCACAGCGGACAAGCCGGGTATTCCACAGGTTCACCCGAAAGACCGGTTTGCTGCTGAAAACAACTTTCACACCAGCGTTTTCCCATCCAAAAATGAAAAATGCTTTCTGCTGCGCCGCAGCGATGACATTGGGGGACTGCCTCCATATTGTCGACCTCTTCCAACAATTCTCCGTATAACGAGGACGAGACCCCGCTGGCGGGATCTCGTCCGGGGGAGAAATTAATCTTCGTCGTCTTGTTTTTCTTTTTTGTAGGCCTCAATGATCGCATCGGCCTGACGTTGCGGAACTTCGGCATAATTGTTGAACACCATGCTGAAACTGCCGCGCCCCTGCGTGATCGAACGCAAATCAATCGCATAACGGAACATTTCTGACATCGGCGCCATCGCCCTGACGATCCCCAGTCCGCCACCGATCGGTTCCATGCCTAGAATCCGGCCGCGTTTGCCGTTAAGGTCGCCGATGATATCGCCCATATAGGACTCCGGCACCGTAACTTCAACATTGTAAATCGGTTCCAGCAAGATCGGCTTGGCTTGCACGACGCCTTTACGAATCGCCAATGCGCTGGCCACTTTGAACGACATCTCCGAAGAGTCGACATCGTGGTAAGAACCGTCGGTAAGGGTCACCTTGATATCAACCAGCGGATAGCCAGCGATAACGCCTTTGGCAAAGGCTTCGCGCACGCCCTTTTCAACGGCCGGGATAAATTGTTTCGGTACGGACCCGCCAAAAGTCGCATCGACAAATTCAAACGGAGAACCCGAAGGCATCGGATCGAGTTGCAACCAGACATGGCCGTACTGACCATGACCGCCGGTTTGTTTCTTATGTTTACCCTCGACTTTGACGCCGGTACGGATCGTTTCGCGATAGGCGATTTTGGGATCGCTCAGTTTGACTTCAACGCCGAATTTACGTTTCAGTCGCTCGCCCATAATCGCCAGATGCAAATCACCCATGCCGCTGACCAACAACTGGCTGGTCTCCGCATCTTTTTTGAATTTCAACGTGGGATCTTCATCCGCCAAACGATGCAAGGCGTTGCCAATTTTGTCTTCGTCGCCCTTATTCTTCGGTTCCAGGCACATCGTAAACATCAAACCGGGGTAAGCGATTGGTGAATACACAACCGGCTTGTCCTTGTCGCACAAGGTGTCGCCTGTGCCGGTCTCCGCCATTTTCGCCACAACAACGATATCGCCGCAATGCGCGATAGTCATCGCATCCTGTGTTTTACCACGCATCGTGAACAAGTTGCCGATCCGTTCCGTCTTGTCTTTGGTCGAATTGTATAGCATGCTGTCCGGTTTCAACGTACCGGAAAAAACCCGGATGAAACTGAGCCGTCCGACAAACGGGTCGGCGGTCGTCTTGAACACGAGAGCGGAGAACGGGTCGCCACAAGCTCTGGTCACGGCTTCATCATTTTTCGGATTGTTGCCGGTTGCCACCGCTTTGTCGGCATTCGGCGCATATTTGGCAATCGCGTTCAATATTTCGACGATTCCGATGTTCTTGGTCGCCGAGCCGCAAAATACCGGCACAAACCTTGCATCGGCAAGCCCTTTGACCAGGCCGGTGAAAATCTCTTCGTCCGTCAGTTCTTCCCCTTCCAGATACTTGGCAAGCACATCGTCATCCGCTTCTGCAGCAGCCTCAATCATGCTCATGCGCGCCAGTTCAGCCGCATCCTTCATATCGTCGGGGATTTCCGTTTCCGTTCCTTTGCCGCCTTTATAAATCACCGCTTTCATGGAAACCAGATCCACAATGCCGGTGAAGCTTTCTTGTGATCCAATCGGCAGTTGCATCGGCACTACACTGCCGCCGAAAGTTGCTTTCATGCCTTCTACCGCAGCATCGAAATCGGCGTTTTCCCGGTCCATCTTATTTACAAATGCTATGCGCGGTAATTTCTGATCCGCTGCATATTTCCAAACTTTTTCGGTTTCCACCTCGACGCCCGATGCAGCGCATAGAACGACCAACGCCGCATCAACGGCCCGCAGGGCTCCTTTTACTTCCGAGACGAAATCCGAATATCCCGGGGTATCCACGACATTGATCTTGAAATCTTTCCATTCACACGGAGCCAAAGCCGCACTGATACTGACCTTGCGCTTGACTTCCTCCGGTTCGAAATCGGTGGTCGCCGTGCCGTCATCAACACGTCCAAGGCGGGTAACCGCTCCGGCATTAAACAGCATAGCTTCGGCCAGAGAAGATTTTCCGGCGCCACCGTGAGCAACAATGCCCACATTTTTGATCCTGTCACTTTTGTACTCTTTCAAATCGGGCCCCTCCTATTTTTGTCAATTTGCTTTCAGCGAGTATCGCGATCATATTTTTTATAAATTCTCGCCTTTGCTGATATTTTCCTGCTGATTCTGACGATTCCAAAAAGTATATCTGAAAATATTTGCATGAAAAAACCGCCCCGGCAAAACCAAGGCGGTGGATAACTAATGCATTTCTTCCGGTAGTTCGATTTCGACACGGGACAAGGTAAAACATAGGTCAGACAGCCGGTTTAGCACCACGATCAGATTCTCATCGATTTTTTCCTGACGGAACAGCCGCCACAACTGACGCTCGGCCCGCCGGGTAGTCGTTCTTGCCACGTCCAACGCTGCCGCGCCCGGATTGTCGCCGGGAACGATGAAACGATTCAGCGGGGCCAGTTGAGCGGTAAACCCGTCGATGAGTTCTTCAAGCCAGGTCACGTCTTTTTCGCCGGTATAGGCAGAAGCTTGTCCCACGCTTGCCAAGTCCGACATCACCCGCTGCATCAAGAGTTTTTGCAGTTCCAGGATCGTACTGCGGACCTCATCATTTTTCACATGCGCCCGGGCCATCCCCAGCGCAGAATTGATTTCATCGACGTTGCCATAGGCTTCTACCCGCAGACTGTCCTTGTCGACCCGTTGACCCGTGTATAACCCGGTTGTCCCTTTGTCGCCCGTCTTGGTATAGATTTTCATGGCTTTTCCTCCATTCCGTTCTGTCAAAAAATTTCCGCAGCCGAGAAAAACGTGGCTGTCTCGCGAACAGCGCTTTCTGGTCCATCAGAGCCGTGAATCACGTTATTGGACATGGTCAGGGCAAAATCGCCGCGAATCGTTCCTGGCGTTGAATCCAGCGGATTGGTCGCACCCATCATCGTACGAACCGCCTTGATTGCATTCTCACCTTCCACAATCATCGCCACAATCGGTCCTGAAGTGATAAACTCGACCAGGCCGGCAAAGAAAGGTTTCCCTGCATGCTCCGCATAATGCCGCTCCGCCATTTCGCGAGTCATCCGGCACAACTTGAGTGCCACGATCTTGAGGCCACGACGCTCGAAGCGGGCGATGATTTCGCCGCTCAACCGGCGTTCCACGCCATCAGGCTTGACCAGTACCAAAGTTCTTTCCATCAATGCACACTCCTACTATTTCATATTCGTAACGAAATTCTCAGGCCAACAATTCCTGCATTTTTTTCGCATCCAACTTCCGTATCAAGGCAATCAATAACCGGACTGTCGATTCATAGTCCTTGCGGCTGATAATGCCATGGTGAGAGTGGATATAACGGGTCGGCACCGACAGTACGATACTGGGCACGCCCTGGGCGTGGAGATGGATTCTGCCGCCATCCGTACCGCCGCCTTCGGAAAACTCCAGCTGGAACGGGATTTTTTCCGCCTTGGCTGTCTCCAGAACGAAGTCCCGCAATTTCACATGCGGAATCAATGAAGCATCATAAATACAGACAGCCACGCCTTCTCCAAGTTTGGCTGAGGCCTGGTCCTCGCTCATACCGGGAGTGTCGCCTGCAATGCAGGTATCCACGGCAAACGCGACATGCGGGCCGATCACATCGGCGCTTGTCTTGGCGCCGCGACAGCCGACTTCTTCCTGAACCGTTCCAACGCCGAACACAGTGTTTGGGTGTTTCAGTTTCGCCAGTTGCTGCAACACATCTGTCAGCACGGCGCAACCTACCCGATCATCCCATGCCTTGCCAACCAAAAAATCGGGGTTGGCCATCGTCGTAAACGGCGCGTATGGCACGATCGGCACGCCAGGAGTCACGCCCATCCGCTCTTCTGCGTCTTTTTTGTCAGCAGCGCCGATATCGATATACATTTCACGCTTGGTAACCATCTTTTTCCGTTCGTCCGCCGACAGGACATGCGGCGGCTTTGAACCGATAATGCCGGGGATATCGCCTTTGGGAGACATTACAGTGACCCGTTGGCCAAGCATGACCTGCTCCCACCAACCGCCCAAGCTGACAAATTTCAGGAATCCCTCTTTGGTGACCGTCTTCACCAGAAAGCCGATTTCATCCATATGGGCGGCCAACATCACAATCGGCCCATCGGCGCGACCTTGTTTTTTGAATATCACGCTGCCGATCCGGTCTTCCAGCACTTCACACTGCCCCGCCAGTCTTTGGGTCATCAGGTCGCGAACCCTGCGCTCAAACCCGGACGGGCCGGGAACTTCCGAAATCTGCTTGAGCCAGTTCAACAATTTATCGGTTTTTTGTTCCACAATCCCTCTCCTATTCGCAATCCGCCACGATCCGGTTCTGCAATGAACCGATTCCGGCAATTTCAACGGTAACCCGGTCGCCGACCTGCATCGGTCCAACCCCTGAAGGAGTTCCTGTCAAAATGACATCTCCCGGGTATAGCGTCATGACTTTGCTGACGAACTCCACCAAATAAGGCACGGAAAAAATCAGGTTGTTCGTATTGGAGGACTGCCGCAATTCGTCGTTGACCCAGCCTTTTATCTCCAGCGTATGCGGGTCCAGTTCGGTTTCAATGCAGGGTCCCAGCGGCAAAAAAGTGTCAAACCCCTTGCCGCGGGTCCATTGCCCGTCACCTTTCTGAATATCTCGCGCGGTGACGTCATTGGCGCAAGTATAACCGAAGATATATTCGCCGGCTTTTTCAGCTTTGACATGCCTTGCCGTCCTGCCGATGACAACTGCGAGCTCTGCTTCATGGTGAAGGTTATTTGATATGGACGGATAACAAACCTCACCGTCCGGATCATTCAATGCCGAGGACGGTTTCAGAAACATCAGCGGCTCTTTCGGCAATTCCGATTTCATTTCTTCGGCATGGTCGCGATAATTCAAGCCGATGCAAACCGCCTTGCTCGGCTTGCATGGCGCCAGCAGTTTCACTTCATTCAGGCCAACGACATGACCCGTAGGCGTATGTTCCGCGAAAAAATCTCCCTGCAAAACATTGATGCGATCTCCCGACAGAATGCCACAGAAAACATCATTTTTCCACAAAAAACGGACATACTTCATAATACCGCGCCTCCTTATATATTTTTCGCCGGTTTGCCTGAACAAAGACGGCTCTCTGTCTCGAAGCAGAGAGCCGTCCGCGGGCAACCCGGCAATCAGCGCATCGTGCGCGCCAATTCCTGCAATTTCTCTATCCGCGCCTCGGTGGCCGGGTGAGTGCTGAACAGGCTGGTCAGCCAAGCGCCGGAGCCAGCGAAAGGATTCACGATAAACATGTGCGATGTAGCCGGCGTTGCTTCCGGCATCATCCGATGCTGGGCATAGTACTCGATTTTCTTAAGCGCCGAAGCCAGCGCCATCGGTTGACCGGTCAGCCGGCCGGCTGACTCGTCGGCCATGTACTCCCGCGAACGCGAGATGGCGAACTGAATCAAGGCGGCAGCCAGCGGCGCCAGGATAATCATGAACAACGAACCGACAAGTCCGCCGCCGTTATCCTCGTCATCGCTTCTGCCCATGCCGAAAATCGCCGCCCATTGCGCCATATTCGCCAGCATGGTGATTGCTCCGGCGAGCGAGGAGACCATCGTGCTGATCAAAGTGTCGCGGTGTTTGACATGACTGAGTTCGTGAGCCATAACGCCTTCCAGTTCCGCTTCGGTCAGTCCGCGCATCAGTGAAGTCGTTACCGCCACTGCGGCATGTTCCGGGTCCCGCCCGGTTGCAAAAGCATTCGGAGCATCTGTATCAATGATATAAACCCGCGGCATCGGCAGGTTGTCTTTGCGCGCCAGATTAGCCACCATCCCCACCAGGTTGGGCGCCGTCTGCATATCAACTTCACGGGCTCCATACATCTTGAGGACGATCTTGTCACTGTACCAATAGCTAAAAAAGTTCATCAGCATGGACACGACAAACATAATGGTCATGCCGCGCGTCCCGCCGAAGAAACTCCCGGCCGCAATCAGCAGGCCGGTCAGAGCAGCCAGCAATACGGTCGTTTTTAAGGCATTCACGTTTTTATACACCTCCAGTAAATTTGCAGGTCATTTGGGCCTACAATGTATATTATAAGGGTTTTGGGCAATATTCTCAAGATGATTCCTGTTGCGCAGACCCCCTGCCGCCAAAAAACAAACCGCAGCCTAGCTGCGGTCAAAATTTTCAGATCAATGCTTCACTGGTACTACTATCTGGTTTGACTCTGCCGCTGACTGCGGATGATCCACACCTCGACCCGTCGGTTTTTTGCGCGGGCCTCATCATTGGCATTTGGCGTCACCGGTCGGTATTCGCCATAACCGACAGCACTGAAATTGGCCGGCTTTAATGCAGGTTCCACAGAAAACAGAAACCGCATGAAATTTACCGCCCGCATGCCGCTCAACTCCCAGTTGGACGGAAACATACCAGTATTGATCGGAACATTGTCGGTATGTCCGGCTACGACGATCTGTTGCGGCAACCCGCTAAGCAACTTTGCGATTTCACCGCCCAGTTTTCTGGCTTCCGGAAACAGCTCCGCCTGCCCGGAAGCGAATAATGCCGAATCCTTGATACGAATCCGCAGTCCGTCTTCCACCAGTTGCGCTTCCAATTCACCGCCCAATCCCTGCAATTTGATATACCGATCCACCGCTTCCTTGACCTGCAGCAACTGAACCGTTTCCCGGAGCGCGGCCTGGGTTTCACCGATCGATTGCGGCGGACTCATGACTTCCTTGTTCATGCGATTTTCTGAAGGAGGCGGACTGTCAATCGGCACCAGCTGCGGCGCCGTCTGATTATAAGGCATCAGGGTTGCCGCCCCGCCGCCAAACGCGATATGAAAGGACCTACCCATTTCACCGAGTTTCTTTTCATCGGTCTTGCCCATCGCAAACAACACGATGAACAACGCCAATAACAATGTCAGCAGGTCCGCATAAGGAACCAGCCAGGTCTCATCTGCATGTTCTTCGTGGTGCTCCGCATGTTTACGCCCCATTGTCGATCAACCTCCCTCGGCCCCTTTGAGGGATTTGCGTTTGGCTGCCGGCAAGAACACGACCAGTTTGGCTTCGATCGCAACAGGCGAATCGCCGGCCTGCAGGGACAAAATCCCTTCGACCATCATTCGCTTGAGCTCCACTTCTTCTTTGGACATCAGCTTTAATTTATTCGCAAACGGATGCCACATGACATAACCGGAAAAAATACCGAACATCGTCGCGACAAAGGCAGCTGCGATTGCATGACCCAGTGCATCGATATCCGCCATGTTGCCCAGTGCAGCGATCAAACCGATAACCGCGCCAAGCACGCCGAGCGTCGGCGCATACATGCCGGCCTGGGAGAAAATCAGGGCACCGGTCCGGTGCCGTTCTTCCATCAGTGCGATATCGAGTTCCAAAACATCACGGACAAACGCGCCGTCCATCCCGTCGATAACCATCGTCATCCCGCCGCGCAAAAATGAGTCCTGAACCTCATTCAGACTGTTTTCCAGGGCGAGCAGTCCTTCACGGCGCGCCGTCTGAGCAAATCCCACCATGATTTTGACCAAATCCTCCGCGTGCATCAACTGGGGTTTCTTGAGCAATAATTTGAAATAAACCGGCATTCGCTTGATGATTTCCATCGGAAAAGCATTGAGCAGCGCGCCAAACGTACCGACGAAAATAATCAGAACCGCCGCCGGATTGATCAACACTTCCGGTGGTGCTCCCTTTAGCGCCATACCAACAACAACGGCCAACAACCCGACAATCATGCCGGCAACTGTCGAAATCTCCAAATTTACTCCCCCTATTCCGCCGCGAGCTAAAAGCAATCCTTTGCCTGGTCAAATAATTCGCCGACAAGCAAACGAAGTCCTGCCCGAGCAGGAAGCCCCTCTTTGAAAAAATTCCCTGCAAATTTGTTATCGACAAAATCAGCCGGAAACTGAACCATTTTCGAAAAATAACCTGGACAAAAAAAGAAGCCGCGATTAATGCAGCGTATACGCCAGGATCTCTTCGACCGTATCAACAAGATAAGTTGGCCTGGCCGAAGTCAATTCAGCCCGGCTACCATATCCGTAGCTGACGGCAAGCGAATCAAGCTGATTGAGCTTGGCGCCGAGGACATCATGCTTACGATCGCCAATCATCAGCACTTCTTCTGCACATGGTACGCCAAGATTTTTCAGGGCATGCTCAATGACTTCGGCTTTTTCCACCCTTGATCCATCCAGGTTGCTGCCAGCGACAAAGACAAAAGAATCCGCCAACGCAAAATGCTGCAATATCCGATTCGCAAAAACATGGGGCTTGGAGGTGGCAACTGCCAAAGTTTTTCCAGCAGACCGCAGTTTTTCCAGCAATTCTGGAATTCCTGCATAAACAGCATTCTCATAAATTCCGGTCTGGCTGAAGTATTCGCGATAATACTGAACCGCCTGAACCGACTGCGCCTGATCCATGCTGTAAGACTCACGGAAAGAGGCAGCGAGTGGCGGCCCGATGAAGTGAATCAATTTTTCCAACGCCGGTTCCTCGATTCCCATGCGCCCCAGCGCATACTGCACCGATTTGGTTATCCCCACCTGCGGGTCCGTCAGCGTTCCATCCAGGTCAAACAGAATCGTCGAATAGTGTTTCATCTAGCGAAAAATCTCCGGTCGCAAAATATCCGCCACAAGGCGATAGGGGATCATCATGCGGACGATGCCTTCACTGTAAGGCGCTACTTCATACGGCTGGAAAAACAGCACGATCCCGTCGTCATTAAGATAAAATGCCGAATCGGTTCCAATTCCCTTATACTCCCACATCGGCAGGTTTTTTGCGGCGCCTTGTTCACGGACAAACCGGTTCAAACGTTCGGCATAGTTGCTCCCCGGCCTGAACAAATCAGGCAACAACAATCGTTGCGCACTCACAAGGTCAATCGTATGACCGGTCTGCCAAGTCATGCCGTGCGCTCCGCCGGTGAATTGGTAAATCTTTTGCGTAAGGCTGACAATCGTCATATCACTGCGAAACACTTCATAGTCAGCCATGAACACCAGAGCGTTCTTCACAGCTGCCGGCAATTGCGGCACCAGTCGGGTTTCATAGGCAACCGGTTCAAACTCGCGCAGGCGTTGCAGAACGACCTGACGGTAGTATTCATTGAAGATCGCCATGTTTTCACCAGGCATTCCACTATCCAATTGCGGGATTTTCAGCGAAATCAGACTGCCTTGCTGCAACTGCATCGGCACGATAACGACCGGACTCGCCTCAACCGCTTGCAGCCCGCCGCCGGTCAGCAGCACGAACCCCAACATTATCAGACAGACATTTCTATTCCAGACGCTTCCCTGTTTCATTCCGCTTCTCCTTTCGTTCGTCCGGTTGTTTCCGGATAAAATCTAAGGTACAATAGTAATCAAGAATGTTTCGCCACAAGGAGGTGCATTGTAATGGCAAAACTTGAAATCACGATTACTCCGGCAGCGCGACAATATATCGCCGAGCATTCCGATTCGGTCCAATTGCTTGAAACCCGCAACTCAATGATCGGTTGATGCAAAGTCAACGTAGGCCCGTCCGTGCGACTGGGCAAACCACCGGTAACTGACCTGGACAGGTACAACCATATCGTCGTTGATACAATTAATGTCTATCTGCCAAAATCTTTGTACATACCGGGAAATTTCAGCATTTCACTGTGGCGGTTCCTCTGGATGAAAAGCCTGACAATCGACGGTTGGAAACTGGTCTAACCGGCTCACAGCTCATCGAGTAAAAGCGAGAAAAAAGATAATTTTCCGGTTGCAGCCTGCTCATCCTTCACCTGGAGGATGAGCTTTTCATTGCCGGCGAGCACTTTTACCCCGCCGCAATTCTGGTGCAATTCAACCATAAATGCATCTAGCGCAGCCAAGACCGCCCGGTCCAGTTTCGGCACTTCTGCCAGATTAAAGCGGATACCCGGCCGCTCTGAAGCGCAGAACGCTTTGACTTCTATGGCTAATGCAGCCAGACTGGCAAGCGACAGGTTCGGATGAATCACGACATGCAAAGATCCGTCAGCGACTTTTTCCATATCAAATGGGGAGTGAACTTCTTCGACCAGCTTGCTCTCCTCGGTTTCACCAAAATGCGCCCGGCGGTGGCGGCGAACCTTTTCACGAAATTCACCGGTGGAAACCGTCTGCTTCAGAACCGAGGAAACCGTCTCCAACACCTGCTGTTCCGTAAACGGTTTCAGCAAAAAATTCCGCGCGCCACGTTGCAACGCTTCCAGAACGACCGCTTTTTCTTCCACCGCACTGATCACGACAAACCGCGCATCCGGATACGGCGCGAGTATTTTTGACATGGCCGTCAAACCATTCATGGTCGGCATGCCCAGGTCCATTGTTACGAGATCAGGCTTGCAACGGACATATTCCAGGTATCCTTTGACACCGGTGTTTGCTTCGCCGACAATTTCATGCCCCGCCGTTTCCAGGATATCGTGCAACATTCGCCGGATCGTCGGCGAATCGTCGACTATCAGAATTCGCGCCACCCTGTTGTCCCCTTCATCATTGGTTTGTCCGAGTCTGCCGCGGCTACAATAACACCAAAGTAATTCCCGGATTGCCCTGCCCCAGATCCCGGTCGCGCGACAAATCCGGACAACTCTCGAGAAACTGGCGTGAATCGGCATGAAAGATATCCCAGTCCTCGCCGGCCACAAACAAACGGATCGTGTTCTGGCGTTTTTTTCCTGCTAAAAACTGACGGATACCAATCCGCAGCTTGCCGCCGACTCCGCTTGACCCATACCCGTGAATCAGCTTGACCGCTTTCGTCCCGGACGCACGGGCCCGTCCCAGTTCGGCGATAAGCCGCTGCTTTGCCTGTTCTACGGTCGGCATTCCCTGTTCCAGATTTATCGTCAATATACTTGCCGCCATCAGCGCTCCTCCAGACGTTCCGTGCCCTTCATCATCTGAATGAACCGAACCGATTTCAGCGGTCGTTCAATCCGATGGGCAATAAACTCGATCAACATTTTTTCCGCCTGCAGCAATGTTGCGCCCGTCACCTTGAATTGCGGCGGTTGCTTCCAGTTGACATTCAGCAACTTGTCGACAAAGCCGCAAACCGCATCATCGAGTGGCTGCAGCTCCGAATGTTCGCACGCCGGACAAACGCCGCCCCCGGCACAGGCATCAAAAAACGCCGGCAATGCCAGCACCTGTCCACAAGTCACGCAGCGTTCATACTCCGGATGAAAGCCGGCCAGCGCCAACAGCTGCCAGGCGCCTGCCAGCGAGACCAGACGGGGATTTCGTTCCAGCAGCAAGGAAAAACTACCCAGCAAAACATCATAGGCCGATGGCTCAGGTGATCTATCAGGCCACAGTTCACTGACCAATTCGGTCAAAAAAGCAGCATAGGTCATCAGTGTGATATCTTCGCGCAGTTCGCGAAAACTCCGTTTTACCTCGCACTGCCCAATGGTTTCCAGATTGCGGCCAGGCATCAAAGAAACCTCGACCAGCGAAAAACTTTGCACCGAACCGGCCAGCCGACTACGCGGCCGACGCGCTCCATAAGCGGCAGCAGATAACTTGCCGTGCTCGCGCGAAAAAACCACCGCCAGGCGATCAGCTTCTCCCATGTCCCGCACCGAAAGAATCAATGCTTCTGTCACATATTGCTGTTGCGTCACGACAATGCGCTCCCCCGATCGGAGTTTTGGGGCTCCAGCATGGCTGAAGAAGCATTAGAAGCCAGCACCCGAATGATACGAAATCCTTCCGTTTTCAACACCTTAAATTTATATTCACCGATAACAACGGCATCCCCCTTGTTCGGCTGACGGCCGAGCAAGCCAAAGATATAGCCGCCAACGGTATCCTCTTCATGATCATCCAGTTTGATATTCAGCAATTTCAAAACATCATCAAGCAATACGCCGCCGTCCAGTTGGTATGAACCGTCGGGCATCCGTTGGATTTCCGGTTCTTCTGGTTTATCATGCTCATCCTGAATCGTACCGACGATCTCTTCGATGACGTCTTCCAGCGCAACCAATCCGGCGGTTCCGCCATACTCGTCCACTACCACCGCCAGGTGAATCCGCCGGTGACGCATCAGTTGCAACAGTTTTGCGACCGACATCCCTTCCGGCACCATCAGTACTTCCCGCATCACAGCAGTAAGGTCAGGAGTTTCCACCCGCTTTTCCATATAATTCATCAAGTCGCGGATATGGACCATTCCCATGACGTGGTCTTTGTCTTCCCGACAAAGCGGATAACGGGTATGCGCCGATTCGCGCACCGTTTTTAGATTATCCTCGAAGGGTTCGTCAATAAAAAGGCAGACCATGTCACGGCGCGGAATCATCACTTCCCGCGCCAACCGATCTGCAAAATCAAAAACGTTGTCAATCAATTCGCTTTCCATCTGGTCCAGAACGCCGCCCCGCCGGCTGGCGCTGACGATCATCCGCAGCTCTTCCTCCGAGTGGGCAATGTCACTCACGCTGGCTGGCTGAATGCCAAACAGATTGAGCAGGCTCTTTGCCGAGCGCTCAAACAACACAATAATCGGCCAGCCTAACATGTGAAACAGATACAAGGGCCAGACGATAAACAGCAATATGCTTTCCGTTTTGTGCATCGCCAATGACTTGGGAATCAATTCGCCAAGCACAACGGTAACGTATGTGACGATGGCAAAACTGATGAGCAATGACAAGGAATGCAACAACAGATTCGAGCCGGGAAAATAGTGGTAGACCAGCGGCTGAATCAAAGCTGTCACTGCCGGTTCACCCAGCCAGCCCAGCCCGAGCGATGCAAGTGTGACGCCAAGCTGGACCGCGCCCAGGTAAGAATCGAGCCGGCCAATCATTTTCAGCGCCAAAACTGCCCGGCCGTCACCACGTTGCGCCAATTCTTCCAGCCGCGTCTGGCGAATCCTCACCAACGCAAATTCGGATGCGACAAAAAAACCATTCAGCCCCAACAGAAAAACAATTCCTGCCAGGGCGTTCATACTATGCGCAGGACCGTCTATGTCCGCTCACCCCTCATAACAAAATCATCGACAACACATTTTTTCGGCATGATGCTACCTGCCGTCAAAACATACTGTAACGCGCTTTCACTGGTCACGTCAAGAGGCCGGATTTCGCCGCGGGGAACGAATATGTTGAAACCGGCGGTCAGATTCAGACTCATCGGCACAAAAACACAGACGTGATCTTCCGGCAGGTTTTCTGCCAAGCCTTCACTCAGTTCTGAAGTGACAAACCCCAGCGAATAGGCGCCTGGATATGGAAACGGAACCAGAACCGGATGCTTGAGCAGGCTTTTTGATTCCAGCATCGCTGACGAAAGCTGTTTCACACTGTTATAAACGAACTTGACCCCGGGAATGCGGTTCAGCATCTTTTCGCCCCAGGATAACAGCCACTGCAACGCCCAATGGGTGGACAACAACCCGATCAGCACGATGGCGGTCAGCATCACCAACATCGAAACGCCGGGAAATTTCATATACGGAGGCAAAAACCGACCGACCAGCCATTCGGTAAAACTGAATAGCTGCATCACGACGAACAGCGTGATGGCGATCGGCACCAGTACGATAACCCCGTTCAAAAAATACTTGGAAACCTTACCCATGGTCATCTCCTTCGCTCGCCGGGGCCCAACTATCGATTATCGTTCTTGTCATAACCAAACATTCGCAGGCTGCCTTCCTTGTTGCGCCAGTCATTTTTGACCTTGACCCACAAATCGACAAAGAATCGGCTACCAAAGATATTTTCCATATCCAGTCTGGCTTGCTGTCCGATTTCTTTCAGCATCGCGCCTTTGGCGCCAATGATGATTCCTTTTTGCGATTCCCGTTCCACATAGATTGTCGCCCGCAGAAATACGTCGCCATTGGGCCTGGTCTTCATTTCCTCCACTTCGACCGCTGTCGAGTGGGGAATTTCTTCGCGCGTCAGGCGAAAAATCTTTTCCCGGATGAATTCGGCGGCGACCACCCGTTCCGGTTGGTCGGTCACTTCATCTTCGGGATAGTATTGCGGCCCTTCCGGCAACAGGTCTTTGATCACCGACAACAGCCGGTCCACATTGGAGCCGGCCAGCGCCGAAACAGGAACGATGGCGGCGAAATCACGGAAAGCCGAATACTGGCTGATAATCGGCAGCAACTTGTCTTTTGCCACCAGATCCACTTTGTTCAACACCAGGACAACCGGTGTTTTTTCATCTTTAAGCATATCAATAATGAATCGTTCTCCCGGGCCCACCGATTCGGTCACATCAGAAACAAACAGGATCAGGTCGACTTCCCGCAGGGCGCTGCGAGCACTGTTGACCATGTACTCGCCCAGCTTGTGCTGTGGTTTGTGAATCCCCGGCGTATCCAAGAATAAAATCTGCGCATCCGGCAGGGTGAGGATGCCCAAAATGCGATTGCGCGTAGTTTGCGGCGTATCAGATACGATCGCGATCTTTTGTCCGATGATTTGATTCAGCAAAGTCGATTTGCCGACGTTGGGCCGGCCGACTACGGCGACAAAGCCCGATTTATAGTGTTTTACCGTCTCATTCAATTGCGTCAGCCCCTTTCATCTGTTGCGGGCCAAACGCATAGGGCAGCAGGTCTGACAACTCTACCGTTTTGCATTGGCCTGCTGTATTATACATGAATATCTGCCTGACGCCAAATTCGGCCATAACTTGGCGGCATGCGCCGCAAGGCGCCACCGGTTCCGAACTGTCCGCCACAACCGCCAGTCGCTGAAGCCGGGTTTCTCCGGCGGCAACCGCGTTAAATATCGCGATCCGTTCCGCGCAGACCGTCAATCCATAAGATGCGTTCTCCACATTGCAGCCGCTGAAAATTTTGCCGCTCACCGCTTCAACCGCCGCCCCCACCGCAAAATGGGAATAGGGAACATACGCTCGTTGCCGGATTTCCAGCGCTTGTCGGTGCAACGAATCTTGTAGCGCCTGTTCCCCCGTCATCGCCCAATCCCCAATATCGACAGGATTCTCTTTTCCTCAGCCTGCATCTCGGCTTCGGCCGCCGGTCCCTGTTCATGGTCATAGCCCAGCAGATGCAGCAAGCCGTGCACAGTCAAAAATGCCAGTTCCCGTTCCACCGCATGACCATATTCCGCCGCCTGTTCGACCGCCCTTTCGACCGATATCACCAAATCACCCAGCATTCGTTCCGTAGGACCGCCGATAATCTGCGGCGCCGTTTCATCAGGCAACTCTTCTTCCATCGGAAACGACAGGACGTCAGTCGCTGCGTCCTTATCTCGATAATCACGGTTCAGCGTGCGGATTGTCTCATTATCGACCAGCAATACACTAATTTCCACATCCGGTCCCAATTCAAGCAAATCAGCCGTTCGTCGCAGAACGCTCTGCACCGTTTCCTTTGTTTTCAACGGCAGCGAGAGATTTTCCGGTTGAACATTTATTTCCATTTCCATTGCGTGGTCGTCTCCTTTCCAGTTCACGGATTGCTTCGGCTGGATACTCGATCCGCGAATGGCAGGTACTGCACAAAACACGGATGAACACATCGCCGATCATGTTGAGGTCGCGCAACGTAAGGTCGCATTCATTGAGTTGCCCGTCGCGAAGCCTTTCATTGATCACCCGCCGCACCGTATTCTCGATCCGGCTCATGTTGGGTTTGGCAATCGAACGGACCGCCGCCTCGCAACCGTCTGCCAGCATGATCAATGCTGCTTCCTTGGTCTGGGGCTTGGGACCTTCATAACGAAAATCTTCTTCGATGATGCACTCGCCATGCTCGCCTTCGGCCGCTTGCTTGTAGAAATACGAAACAAGCGAAGTCCCGTGATGCTGGCCGACTATATCTGCAACCACTTCCGGCAGCTTATACTCACGACAGAACTCCAGCCCGTCACGAATATGCGAAGTGACGATCATCGTCGATAGACTCGGCGAAAGCTTGGCATGCGGATTTTCCATATTTGCCTGATTCTCGACAAAGAAATAGGGACGCTGGATTTTACCAACGTCATGATAATACGCTCCGACACGCGAAAGAATCGGATCGGCGCCAATCTTGTCCGCCGCGGTCTCGGCAAGATTTCCCACCAGAATGCTGTGATAATAGGTCCCCGGCGCTTCCAGCAGCAATCGCTGCAACAGAGGATGATTCGGCCTGGCCAGGGTCAATAACTTTTCCGACGTCGTGATTCGGAACGCCTGTTCCAGATATGGTAACAAACCGATCGACAAAATCGCTGCCGCTACGCCGCCGATCGCCCCCATCGCCGCCTCGGTGAAGATTTGCCGAAGCTCGATCCCATCAATCAAACCGGTGCATAGAATCGTGATCACATTGGCGAGAGCAATCCACAGTCCCGCCCGCACCAGGCTGTAACCCTGGGTAATCTGCGCCACACTGTAGACACCGACGGCTCCGCCGATCATTACAAACGAAATGGTTCGCAGGTTCGATTCGGCAATCAGGCCGAACAGCAATGCGGCAATCACGCACAACGCCAAGGCAGCCCGCGGGCCGACAAGGATCGCCGTCAACAACGGACCGACCGCCATCGGTGTAACAAAATCAGAATAAAAATGTCCGATCCGGCCGATAACCAAGGTAAGCAAGACAACCAGGCCAACCAGCAACAGCCGGCGGTCATCAATGAAAATGTCGGGGACGAACTTATAAAAGTAAGCCAGCAACATTCCCATCATCAATAGCACATACAGAGCCAGTCCCCATATCCGTTCCAGGCCGACTTGGCCGCGATGCAGCCCCAGTTCCCCCATCATTTGCAATTGTTCTTCCGTCACCACATCGCCTTTGCGCACGACTATCTGTCCGATTTTCACGGTGATCCGGACCGGTTCGATGCTTTTCAGCGCTGCTCGTTTGCGTTGCTCGGTTTCTTTTGTATTGAGGACAAAATTCGGGTTCAGATGCGGTTGTGTAATGCCGAGAACTACCGCCGCGCCTTTTTCACCCCAGCCCATTCGTTCGACATCGGCGGCAGCCAGCTTGCGGACTGCGTCGACCTCTTCATCGCGTATACCACGATACAGATATTTTCGCAGGATCGTTCGCGAATTTTCTTCCAACGCTTCCAGTTCGGCCGCAGAAAAAGTCAACAAGGAAGCCTGAATTGGCTCAGGCAACGATCCGGTCAGCAGACTGCGCAATTTCCCGAGTTTTTCTTCCGGCCTGGCGAGTTGTTTGTCAGTCAGGACCGAACGCACAGAACGAAAAATCCGGCTGACATCATCTTCAGCCGTTGCCGCTGCACTCGTATCCAGATCGTAAACATTCGCCACGCTGGCGACAACTTCAGTTTCGAGCTTTCGGGTCCGTGGCTCATCGACGAAAGAAACCGTCCGGGGTGCAACAACATCACGGTCGCTGACCTGCCCCAGACTCAAGGATACTTTATCCGGCAAAAAATCGATCGACAACAAAACCGTGTTCAAAATGAAAAAAAGCAAGAACAATACAATTTTTCGAATCGGCGAGTGTTGCCTTGCAATCGCCGATTCGGTAAAAAATGAATCGATCAGGTTCCACAATCTCATTCTGTCTTTTCCTGCCTTACCCCGCTAACGGGAACAGTCGTCCAATCAACGAGTCTAATCGCCGATATATTTTGCATGCATTTTCTTGATGCAAGTATCCATCACAAACAACAAACCGGCGTCAACTGCGATTTGCTCGGCGGATGGACTCACAACGTCTTCTTGCAACCAAAGCACCTTGGCGCCGATTGCCACGGCATCACGGGCAATCTCTTCGCAATCCTCGGAGCGGCGAAATACATCAACTATATCGACAGGCCGTTGAATCTCCCTAAGCGTTGCAAAGACGGTTCGCCCCAAGATTTCGCCGCCGCCCGGGCGTACGGGTATGACATCATACCCGTGTTCGATCAAATATTTTCCCACCCGGTAGCTGGGCCTGTCTTCTTGCGGCGACATGCCGACAATCGCAATTGTTTTCAGCGCCAGAACCGAACGGACTTTTTTTTCAAAAGCCTCGCAATCGGCGCCTTCCCCTCTTCTGCACTCAGTCATCTTAAATCCTCCCCCTGTGTTGTCGCAGGTGACGCAAAGCCAGTGGCGGTGCAATGATTTCAGCCCACACAAGTCCTTGCATCGCCTGACCGGGGTCCAGTCCCCAAACGGATTGAGTCTCGATTTCTCCTCCAGTGATTTCGTTTACCGGTGCAGTCATCTTAACTCCCCAATCCGGGTCGCCTTCGTCGCCGGCCGTTCCTTCTTCCTGTACGGCATATAGCGGCATCGGCGGCGGTTTCATGCCGCGCGACAATTCGCCGGGAATGCCGGGAGCTGAAGGATATTGACCAGTTGGCGGCGTTGGCGCCGGAAAGTCGGGGTACTGATAAGGCTTTTTCTTTTTCAGTCGTTTAAGCAGTTCAGGAACAACATAAACCACAATCATCAGGACAATAAATAACCCGATGTCCATAGTGAGCTCCTAACGTTTCGGTTCTTCAGGTTTAATCGAAACTGGACTCGATTTGGCAATATTCTCGCGCATCCCGGTATCAGCCAGGATATTGTTCATGTTGTAATAATCCATGACCCCGAGTTTCCCCTCGCGTAGCGCCTGGGCCAATGCCTGGGGCACCTCCGCCTGCGCCTCAACAACTTTCGCCTGCATCTCCTGGGTACGGGCCCGCATTTCCTGTTCATGGGCCACAGCCATTGCACGGCGTTCTTCGGCCTTCGCCTGAGCGACTTTCTTCTCTGCTTCCGCTTGGTCAGTCATCAGTTGCGCGCCGATATTGCGACCTACATCAACGTCAGCAATATCGATCGACAAAATTTCGAAAGCGGTTCCGGCATCGAGCCCTTTGGACAACACCGTACGCGAGATATGATCCGGGTTTTCGAGCACATCTTTGTGATCGACAGCCGAACCGACACTGGTGACGATTCCTTCGCCAACACGGGCAATAATGGTCTGTTCGCCTGCGCCGCCGACCAATCGGTCGATATTGGTCCGTACCGTAACCCGGGCCTTGACCTTGAGTTCAATGCCATTCTTGGCAACTGCCGATACCACCGGTGTTTCAATCACGCGAGGATTTACGCTCATCTGGACCGCTTCCAACACATTTCGGCCAGCCAGATCAATCGCGCAGGAACGCTCCAGCGACAAGGGGATTTGCGCCCGGGCCGCCGCGATCATCGAATCGATTACCCGGTCGACATTGCCGCCGGCCAGATAATGCGCTTCCAATTGGTTGACATTGATATCCAGTCCCGCTTTATTCGCCTTGATCAGCGGCATTACAATCTGTCCCGGCGGAACCCGGCGCAAACGCATACCGATCAAAGTAAATATCCCCACGCTGGACCCTGCCGCCATCGCGGATATCCAAAGCCCCAATGGTACAAAATGCAGAAAAATCGCCACCGCAATAAAAAAAGCAACCAGAATGATCAAACTACCGACAAGTGTTGTTACCATAATACTTTCCTCCTCATTTCGTTAACGTACTTCACTCTTCAATCGCCCGGACCACGACCCGGCTCCCCTGGACCCCGAGAACTTTCACCCTGACGCCGGGCTCGATGAACCGGCCTTCGGAGACCACATCCAGCACCTTTTCCCCAATCCGGACTGCCCCTGCCGGCCTGAGCAAGGTCAGAACCACACCCTCCTGTCCAATCAGTTGGGTCAGGTCTTCACTTGCAGTATACCCCTGTTCCGTCCTCAACTCGTTTCGCAAGACCAGACGTTTCCAAAGTCCGGAAGACGGCAGATACTTCAATATGAACAAGAACGCCACCACTGCGGCAACAGTCCCTGAAGCCATGATGCTCAGGGCGGAGACGCCGCCGCCGAGTGTCATGAACAGACTGAACAATATGCTGGCAATACCGGCAATACCAAACAAACCAAACCCTGGCACGAAAAACTCAATCGCCAGTAATACCAAGCCTGCCAAAAACAACAGCACTTCGACCCATGTCGCCACGCCGGTAACCCATTGCGAACCAAAAAACATCGCTGTTGCAACAAGTCCGATCAAAGCGGCGACTCCGGTTCCTGCCGTTTTCACTTCCGTCATCACGGCCAGAAATATAATCCCCACCAATGCCGATTTTACGACCGGGTCGGACAACCAACCGGCAATCCGTTCCTGCCAACCGCCCTGCACCTCCAACACCGGCGCATCCTGCAGCCCAAAATGCTTCAACACGTCTGCCCGGTCAGCAGCCACCAAATCGGCATATCCCACTTCCATCGCCTGTGAATCTGTCAGCGACAGGATTTTTCCAGGTGCTGCATATTTTTCATAGCCCAGCGACTTATCCACCATTGCTTCCGCCACCCGGGGATTCCGTCCCATTTTTGCCGCAGTAGCTGCAAATTCAGCCCGAACCGCCGCCACAGTCTTTTCTGTCGTCGGAATCGGCTCTGCCGCGCCGATTGTTCCGCCAGGCGCAATCGCGATATGTCGGTGCGAAATCGCAACCAGCGCTCCGGCCGACCAAGCGCGGTTCTTGACGTAACAAATCGTTTTCAGCTTTGAGTCACTGATCATATCACGGATTTTAACCGCCGCATCGACCTGGCCGCCGAATGTTTCGATTTCCACCAGCAAGGCGCCGGCTTTTTTTGCAGTCGCTTCATTGATCGCCTTGAAGATCAACGCAGTCTGTCCTGCGTCAATTTCACCACGAATACCAACCACAACCACCGGAGCTGCCGCCGCACTTCCCACGGACAATCCGGCTGCCAGCATGGTAGCGAATAAAAGAAACATGCATAGGATGTTCATCGTTTTTTGCCTGCCGCTCATGCCACCGCTCCTCAATTGCCATTCTTCGATTCTATGGCTAACTGTATATATTCGCTGTCTGGACAAACATTCCTGTTTTAGCGAGGGAAAACCTGTCGAACAGTGTGAAAAAAACCGGCGTCCCTCGGAACGCCGGTTTTTTTTGAATTTCAAACATCGATGACTTATTAACTTAACAACTCTTTGACAATTGAGTTCACGAGTTTCCCGTCAGCCCGGCCTTTGACTTTTGGCATCAAAAGAGCCATCACTTTCCCCATGTCTTTAGCGCTTGCCGCCTGTGCATCAGCAACCGCCTGCGTAACCAAGGCCCGGACTTCCGCTTCACTCATCTGTTCCGGCAAATATTCCATCAAAATGGCGATTTCCTGCTCCAGCACAGCCAGTAACTCAGGGCGCCCCGCTTTACGAAACTCATCAAGCGAATCGCGTCGCATCTTGACTTCTTTTGCCACAACATCCAACAGCTCGTTGTCGTCAAGCTCTTTACGCCGATCGATTTCGACATTTTTAGCAGCGGATCGGACCATACGAATGACAGACAATTTAAGCTTGCCTGCTTCCTTATCCTTCATCGCCTGTTTCATGTCTTCTGTCAACCGGTCCCTGAGTGTCATCGCAATTCCTCCGAATTACTTGAACTTCCGCTTGCGTGCAGCTTCGGACTTTTTCTTCTTCTTCACGCTCGGTTTGTCATAGTGTTCGTGTTTGCGTACATCAGCCAATACCCCGGCTTTCTGACAGGAGCGTTTGAACCGGCGCAGCGCGCTATCCAATGTTTCATTCTTTCCTACATGGACTTCCGACAATTGTTCTCCCTCCCTCCACATCAGCCTTCGGGGAGTGTAACGGGTTCTTACCAGCAGAATTATACACGACAACAAGGGTCCTTGTCAAACTAACGTCGAAAATTCCATGCTTTGACGCCATATTTATGTTTTACCAGTTCGTCGATGCAGCTGAGTTCGGATTCCGTCCACACATCCGCTTGGAAACGCAAGTCGCATTGCGCTTCAAATCCAGCCCGTATGGCAACCGCCACATCCGCCGGATCGATCGGCCTGCCGAGGACTTCGTCAAGTCCGATTGCCTTTTCCGCCAGTTCCAGCGCCAGCATTTCGTCGCGGTCAGTTTTCGCTGACTGCAATACCGCAGCCATCCGTTCCGGCTGCAGAGACAACAAGATGGAACCATGCTGCAACAAAACGCCCTCGCGGCGAACCTGCGCACTGCCCACCAGTTTTTTACCGGCAACAGTGATCTCATAATGCGACGGCGCGTCAAAACAGGCGGCCGAAGCATGCGACCGGGGCTTACCTCTTTGCGACTCCGGCGACTTCATCTCGGCAGCTATCCCCAGTCTCGCCAATCCGGCCATGATCGCCCGGCTAAAAAAACGATACGATTCGGTTACCGTGGTTGGGATGTAGGGTTCATTTTCTCTGACCACCAGACTGTACGTCAGTTCCTGTTCATGCAGTACCGCCCTTCCACCGGTCAATCGTCGGACAATGTCAATGCCAAGCTTTCGACAAACTTCCTGGTCGATTTCCGTGGCAAGTCTTTGGAAATAGCCGATGCTGACTGCCGGTGGATTCCAGCCATAAAAGCGCAATGTAGGCCGGCCTGTTTCACTTTGGCAGCCAATCAGCATTGCCTCATCGGCCGCCATGTTCCAGGCGGCCGATGAGGGTTGGTCCTGTAGTAATCGCCAAGTCGGCATCGTCATTCTCAGGCGGGCTTCCAGCGCAGATTCGGTTTTCTCGCTGCAGCCGCTTCATCCAGCCGGCCTACAACCGTTGTCGTCGGGGCCTGAGTAATCAACGCAGGATTTTCCTCGGCCTCTCGCGCTATCTGCCGCATTATCCCGACAAAAGCATCCAGGGTTTCTTTGCTTTCCGTTTCGGTCGGTTCAATCATCAATGCCTCCGCAACAATCAGCGGGAAATAGATGGTTGGCGGATGAACCCCGTAATCTAGCAATCGTTTGGCGATATCCAGCGTCCGGATCCCTTTGGCATTTTGTTTTTGCGATGTCAGAACGCATTCATGCATGCAGTGTCTGGCAAAAGGCGCATGGTAAACATCGCGCAGCCGGGCCAGGCAATAATTTGCGTTCAGCACTGCATCTTCGCTGACTTGACGTAGCCCTGCCGCACCCATGGTCAAAATATAGGCATAGGCTCGGATCAGAATGCCAAAATTGCCGTAAAAAGAATGCATCCGGCCAATCGACAACGGCCTGTCTTCGGCGAAACAGTAAATCCCGTCCGCCGTTTGCGTTACAACGGGAATCGGCAAGAACGGCTCGAGAATCTTCTTGACGCCAACCGGTCCGGCGCCGGGTCCACCGCCGCCATGCGGCGTACTGAAAGTTTTGTGCAGGTTGAAATGGATCACGTCAAATCCCATATCGCCCGGCCTGGTCAGGCCCATTATCGCATTGGCATTGGCTCCGTCGTAATATACCAGACCACCGGCGGCGTGAACGATTTCAGTCACTGCACAGATGTTTTTTTCAAACAGCCCCAACGTACTGGGATTGGTCAGCATCAGCGCCGCTGTGTCCGAATTTACGGCAGCACGCAAAGCATCCAGGTCGATAGCGCCATCGGGATGCGATTTGATTTCGACGGTTTCCATGCCGCAGACACTTACCGTAGCCGGATTCGTTCCATGCGCCGAATCCGGTACGATCACGCGGATGCGGTTTTCCTCACCCCGATTGCGATGATAAGCCCGAATCAGTTTCAACCCGGTCAATTCGCCCTGCGCACCGGCAACCGGCTGCAACGTCACCGCATCCATGCCAGAAATTTCTGCAAGCATCTGTTGCAATTCAAACATCAGCTGCAACGCGCCCTGCGTGTCACGAAAATCCTCCAACGGGTGCAGCCCGGACCAACCCGGCAAGGCAGCAACATCTTCGTTAACTTTCGGATTGTATTTCATCGTACAGGATCCTAACGGGTAAAATCCCGAATCGACGCCAAAAGTCCGTTGCGACAGTTCTGTGAAGTGACGGACGAGGTCAAGCTGACTGACCTCCGGGAGTGCAGCAGGCTCGCTACGCAGATAGGCGGCGGGAATCAGTTTTTCGATCTGCTGCTCCGGCACGTCCGATTGCGGCAAATCAAGCGCCAGTCGCCCCGGTCGGCTCAATTCAAAAATCAAAGCGGCGGAACTTCTCATACCGACACCTCTTTCAGCAATCCTGCCAGTAAATCGATTTCTTCGCGCGTCCGTTTTTCTGTCACGGCCGTCAACATACAGCCAGCAAGTTCGGGGTAATAGCAGCCAAGATCAAGTCCGGCAACCACACCGGCCTCCCGTAGCTCTTCATTTATTTCGCGCGGCGATAACGGGCAACGAACGACAAATTCATTGAAAACCGGCTGGTCAAAGACTGGGCTGAAACCAGCAATCTTCGCGATTGTCTGCCTCGCATAATGTGCTTTCTGCAGGCAGAGCTCCGCGACCTGACGCAAGCCCTGCTTGCCCAGAGCGGATAGATACACCGCGACCGCCAGCGAACACAAGGCTTCATTGGAGCAAATGTTTGACGTTGCCTTATCTCTGCGGATATGTTGCTCACGAGCCTGAATGGTCAGCACGAAACCGCGCGTCCCGTCCTGGTCCACAGTCTGTCCTACGATGCGGCCCGGCGTGCGGCGCAGCCATTTGTCGCGCGTCGCCAGAAACCCGATGTATGGGCCGCCAAATGACAACGGCAGACCCAGCGACTGCGCTTCACCTATCACAATATCCGCGCCCAGGGCGCCCGGCGCTTCCAACACACCCAGGGAAATCGGATTCACTGCGGTAATCAACAGCGCGCCCTGTTTTTGCGCGATTTCGCCAATACCCCGCAAATCTTCCAGACAACCGAAAAAATTCGGCGTCTGACAGATAACGGCAGCCGTGTTGTCGGTAACTAGCCTGGAGAGTTCCGCCAGGTTACTTACGCCGTCAAGATAATCAACCGTCAGGATTTTCATCCCACGATCCCGTGCGTAGGTTGCCAAAACGTCGCGCCAATGCGGATGCACCGTCCGTGAAACCAGCACCTCGCTTCGACCGGTAATCCCGCAGGCCATCATGGCCGCCTCAGCCATCGCCGTCGCCCCGTCATAAAGTGAAGTCACCGCCATTTCCATGCCGGTCAACAGACAAATCAGGCTTTGATACTCCCAGAGGGCCTGCAGATATCCCTGAGCAATCTCCGGTTGATACTGGGTGTAGGCGGTCAGGAACTCACTGCGACCGACAAGATGCCCGACCACGCTGGGAATATAATGGTCATAAGCACCTGCACCAAGAAAACATAGCGTCTGTTCATAGTCCCGGTCTTTCATCGCCAGTGTCTGCAAGTGTTCCCGCAGCTCCATCTCCGATAACGGCGGCGGCAGACGAAGCGGACGGCGCAAGCGCACTTCCTGCGGAATATCGGCAAACAGTTCTTCTACTCCGGCAACACCGATCGTTTCCAACATCGCAAGCCGGTCTTGCGGGGTGTGCGGCAGATAACTCCAGCGGGTCACCTTAGTGGCCCCCTTTCGCCACCTGATCCGCGTAGGCCGTGTCATCCATCAACTCTGCCAGTTGGCTGCCATCGGACATTTCAATCACGGCAATCCAGCCTTCGCCATAAGGAGCTTGATTGATTCTTTCCGGCGCATCGTTTAATCCGTCATTAACCGCAACTATTTTTCCGCTGACCGGTGAAAAGATGTCCGAAACAGCCTTTACCGACTCGACGACTGAAAACCGTTTTCCGGCAACGACTGTCGCTCCCGGCTCCGGCAACTCGACAAACACGATGTCGCCCAACTGCGACTGCGCATAATCAGAAATCCCCACGACAGCATTGTTGCCTTCGACCCGGACCCATTCATGTTCTTTGGAATACTTCAAATTGTTTGGAATCAGCATTTTCAAATCCTCCTTCGATAAAATGGTCTGGCGATAATTTTTGCAGCAACCGGTTTTTCCCTGATTTCAATGGCAATTTCCGTCCCTGAGGGTCCAAGATTGCGATCCACCAACGCCATCCCCAGGTTTTCCCCCAGGCTGGGTGCCACCGAACCTGAAGTCACAAAGCCTGCGACCTTCCCCTCATGAAGCACGGGGTATCCGGCTCGCGCCACGCCGCGCTCCGTCATGGCGAACCCGATCAGTTTCCTGCCCCGCCCGGCTTCGCGCTGTTCCAGCAAAGCCTGCTTGCCGTTGAAATCGGTTTTGTCAAAAACGACAAACTTGCCTAGCCCCGCTTCCAGCGGCGTAATATCGGCTGAAAGCTCATGTCCGTACAGCGGCATCGCCGCTTCAAAACGCAAGGTATCACGACAACCAAGTCCAGCGGGTTGCAGACCGAATTCCGCACCGGCAACCAGGAGCGCATCCCATATCCTTGTCACTTCGCAAGGATGGCAATAAATCTCGAATCCGTCCTCTCCGGTGTATCCTGTTCGCGACACTAGCACCGTCGCACCGGTGATATTCCAACGCGGCCAAAACTCATAATAGGCCAATTCTGAGACATCCGCAGCAGAAATCTTTTCCAGGATTGCGGCGGCGAGCGGCCCCTGCAAGGCAATTTCCGCCGTTTCATCCGATTCATCAATCAGCCGCACTGCAAAATCTGCCACGTTCTGATTCATCCAGGCAAAGTCCTTGTCTTTGTTCGAAGCATTGACAACCAGCCAAAACTCATCGTTCGCAATGCGATAAATCAGGATATCATCCACCGTACCGCCATTTTGATAGCACATCGGCGAATAACGAACCTTGCCGGGCTGCAGGCTGGCGACGTCATTCGTCACCAACTTTTGCATATACGCCTCGGCATCCTTGCCGACCACCCGGATTTCGCCCATATGCGAAACATCGAACAAACCGGCCCGCTGCCGTACCGCCCGATGCTCCTCCAATATCCCTGCATACTGAACAGGTAACCACCAACCGTTGAAATCGACCATCCGGGCGCCTAGCGCCACATGGGAGTCATACAGTGCCGTCTTGCGCGGTTCAGTCACACCAACCCCTCCTCTTGTTAGAAATAGAAAAAGACAGGAAAAAATAAATCTTCCCTGTCTCTGTCTTGTCTACCTGAGAGATTTGCCCTGACGGGCTCCCCATCGGTGACGCCGTCCGACCTTGGCGGCGTTCTCTCCAGAGTCCGGTCCGATTGCGGTTCTTTTGCCTGAGAGTTTACCAGGTTAGCCTGCCCCTTCGGCGCCGCTGAAGCGGTCTCTTCCACAATCATCATTCCCGGTATTAAGTTTTCATTAGAATTAATTCGGCAGCCCTGACAAAAATCCTGCTTAATTTTATTTCGCGGGAAAAACGATGCCATATTTTTTCAGTTTCTTCAATACGGCAGTATGGGACAAGCCCAATGCCTCTCCCAGTCGTCGTGATGAACGGTGATGCTGAACCGCCTGCAACAGCGCCTCCCGCTCGGCCTCCGCCACCGATTCTTCCAGCCGGAATAGCCCGAACGGCTTCTGCGGCTGGGCAATCGGCGCGATGTTGTCCTGCACCTGGATGTGGTGGGCCAGGATAGCCGGACCGTCGACCAGGTTGACAGCCCGCTCCAGCACATTTTCCAGTTCGCGGATATTGCCTGGCCACTGATAGCGGATCAATTTTGCCATGGCAGCTTCACCGATCAGCGGCGATGGTTTTTTGGCGCGAAGAGCAAAGCGACGTAGAAAAAAATCAACCAATAATGGAATATCCTCCGGCCGTTCCCGTAGCGGCGGCAGAAACAATGGAATGACGTTCAGCCGATAATAAAGGTCTGCGCGAAACATATCCCGGGACATCAAATCTTCCAGGTTGCGATGCGTGGCCGCCATCACCCGCACATCGACGTCGATTTCCATCGTACCGCCGACCCGGCGGATTTTACCGTCCTGCAGCACGCGCAAAAGCTTGGCCTGCAACGTGCTGGACAGTTCGCCCACCTCGTCCAGCAAGATCGTTCCGCCATCGGCATACTCAAACAATCCTCTTTTTCCGCCGCGGGCCGCGCCGGAAAAAGACCCTTCCTCATAGCCAAACAATTCGCTTTCCAGCAACTGATCCGGGATAGCCGCGCAATTGATCGGCACGAACATGCGGGATGCGCGCGGCGAAGCTTCATGGATCGCCCGGGCGAACAATTCCTTGCCGGTACCGGTCTCTCCCCGCAGCAGCACAGTCGAGTCACCGCGGGCAATGGTCCGGGCCATCGCCAGTGTCCGTTTCATCACGTTGCTTTCATGAACGATCCGATGAAATGCCGCAGGCAACTGTCCGGTCACCGACTGGACCAGTTCACGGACTTCGCTGATATCCTTGAGTACGGAAACAGCTCCGATAATCCGTCCCGACTGGTCAAAAATCGGTCGTCCACTGGCCAGATAATGACTCTTGGTCTTTTGCAGCACAATCTCGCGGTTGTTATAGGCTGACCCGTTTCGCAACGTTTCCATCAACGGCAGATCCGCCGGCAAATGCTCCGTCAGCATATGACCGACGATTTGTTGACGCGGCAAATGCAAAATCCGTTCCGCTGCCGGATTATAGTGAGTGACTACACCGGCTGCATCGATTGCCACAATCCCCTCGCTTACCGAGCTCATCACAGCCTTTAGTTGCTCGGTCCTAACCTGATGCGGCATCAAATCGATCGATACGACATCCAACACCTGGGGAATCGCAAGCAGAGCCGACACCACCTCCTGCCGGACCGCTGTAGTCATCGGTTCCAGTTCCAGGTAGGCAGTATTCGGCTCTACTTCCATTGAAATAATATTGATTTTACGGGCTGCCAATACCTCGGAGATATCGAGCACCAGCCCGACCCGGTCCACGTTCGGCAGCTTTAGGCGTATGGTTTCCATGCGACGTCCCCTCTCGCGGTGACGTCCAAAACTTTTTACAGCAAGCCGGTCAGCTCAGTGTAGGGAAGTTTCAGTGCATCAGCCACCGCCTGATAAGTCAGATGACCCTGAGTAACATTGATTCCTTTGGCAAAACCGGCGTTTTCCTTTGCCATGGCCTTCCAGCCGCGACCGGCAATTTGCAGAGCGTACGGCAATGTGGCATTCGTCAGCGCCAAGGTCGAAGTCCGGGCGACCGCGCCAGGCATATTGGCTACCGAATAATGAACGACGCCATGTTTAATGAATGTCGGATTGCTATGCGTGGTCACATGGTCGCAGGTCTCCACGCAACCGCCCTGGTCAATGGCCACATCCACGATGACCGAGCCGGCCTCCATGGTTTTGACCATGCTTTCCGTCACCAGTTTGGGGGCCTTGGCGCCATGGATCAATACGGCGCCGATCAGCAGGTCGGCTTTACGGGTCCACTCGGCAATATTGTAGGAATTGGAACTGATTGTCATCACGGTACCCTGGAACAGGTCATCCAGTTGGCGCAGCCGTTCAGCCGAGCTGTCGATGATCGCGACCCTGGCGCCCATGCCTCTGGCGATCCGCGCCGCATTGGTTCCGACGATACCGCCGCCGATTACGACGACCTGCGCCGGCTCGACTCCCGGTACGCCGCCAAGCAAAACACCCTTGCCGCCTTCATGTTTTTCCAGGAAATGAGCGCCGACCTGCGTCGCCATCCGTCCAGCAATTTCACTCATCGGAATCAATAACGGCAAACTACGGTTGACACCCTCGATTGTTTCATAGGCAATCCCGGTCACTTTCGCCTTTAGCATGGCACGGGTCAGTTCCGGTTCCGGCGCCAGATGCAAATAAGTGAACAGCAGTTGCCCCTCATGGAACATTTCATATTCAGGCTCCAGCGGTTCTTTGACCTTCATGATCATTTCGGCTCTATCAAACAGCTTCTTCTTGTCAGCGACGATTTCCGCCCCATAATTCGCATACATCGCATCGGCAAAGCCACTGCCGACTCCCGCGCCGGTTTCCACCAAAACCTGATGCCCCGCCGCCCGAAAAGCTTCCGCTCCCGCCGGGGTCAAGGCGACCCGGTTCTCATTGTTCTTAATTTCTTTGACTACGCCAATAATCATGCCAATCTGCCTCCGCTTCTTCATGTGAAGGGTGTTCCTTCCACATGGAAACAGTGCAAAAATCATGCCAACCAATAGGCGACTTGTTCACAACATCGTCGCATCGCAGAATTCACAGTCGTCGGCGGCGCTTACTGCATTCAGCGTTTATTAAGTCCCGCCAAACAGCTCCACGTTTCCGGAATACAATGTTTCCACAATCGTTAATTTTACTTTACATTTTGTAACGTAAAGTTTCCAGTATGTTTACAAGAAAACCTTCTCCCATGCGAAGAAGGTTTTCCATAGCAACTGAAATTAAGACAACAATACGAACAGGCCTTGCGCCCACTCCAGCGCCTGACGATAAAGCTTTGCCACATCCTGTTCGGGGATGCCGATCTTTTGCGCCATCGCCGAAAACTCTTCCCACTCGGCCTTTTCATAATGTCGTGCCATGATGTGCAATTGGCCCAAATCGTTATCTCCCCGCAGCAACGCGACGACGATATCGTCTTCCAGCGGCAATTCGCGCAACACATCGGTCATCGGACGGTCCAGCATCGCATCGACCAAAGAGAACAAGCCGACCAGAAAAGCCTGGTTGCTCCGCTTGCTCCAGCCCATCTGAAACGCCAACAGCTCACCAAAACGCGCCCTGATCAAAGAAAGAACAACAATTTCATCAGGTTTCTCCTGGGCAATATTCTGTAGCGCCAGCAAAGAAATCCATTTGAGAATTTCCTTACGCCCCAGCATGACCAGCGCCTGACGCACGGACGAGATCTTGTTGCGTACGCCAAAGAAAGAAGAGTTGATAAACTTGAGCAATTTGAAGGATAACGCGACATCGCGCCGGAAAATCTGTTCCATTTTGTCAAAGTCGATTTCCATCCGGCTGGCTTCCCGCAACATATTAAGATAGTTTACGGTATAACCCGGGATATCCCGTCCGGTAAAGATTTCCGGCCGACCGAAGAAATAACCTTGAAAATACTGATAGCCGAAATCCTTGGCCTGCTTGAAATCAAAATAACTTTCGACTTTTTCCGCCAGCAGGGCTACCCCCATCGGCGCCAACTGTGCGGCAATCGCTTTGCGTTCGGCTTCTTTGGTCTTTATGAAATCTACTTTGACCATATCTACCAGTTTGAGGATTTCCGCTGACGCCTTATGATAGACAAAATCATCCAGCACAACCATGTAGCCTTTTTCTTTCAAATGGCGGCAGGCGGCCACCACATCCGGGTCCGCGTCCACCGTCTCAGAAAACTCGACCGCCAATACTTTTGCTGGCAAGATCGTCATCATCTCCTGCTTGACCAAGCGCGGCGTGAAGTTTACGAAAGCCTTCTTGCCACCCGCCAAATCATCGACAATCTTGAGAAAAAAGCTGCTGTTGATGACATCTGCAGTGGCTTGATCCCGGTCCGAACCGGGGAAAAAGTCGCCGGTCCCATTGCGGAATAAAAGTTCATAGCCGATGACCTTCTTGTCCACGTTAAATATCGGTTGTCTCGCAACATGAACTTCCATTTCCAATCCCTCCATATATGTGCATCATGGATAGCTGGGTGAAATCTTTTATTGTTCTGATAATTTCTTCCTGACGTTATTTCTTCGCGCTACCTGATCTTATTTCCTGCTTTATTGCCGCAGACAGCGCATATTTCTTTTTTTCTCCAGCCACTCCAGGCGTCACTGCTCTTTCAGTAAACCGATCACCCCTTGACTTACAATTACAATAGCAGCCGCTCGCAGGTCTCCATATCTGTCCCCAGCAAATCCAGCGCCGCCGGTACCAACTTCGGCATCACAAAAGCTTTTTTCTGTTGCCAGGAAAAATAATCGGCAACATGCACCGCCGCGACCACTTCCCGGTTCAAGACCGCTTCATTCAACGGATCATGGTGGAACATGGCAGCCTCGACGATCGGATGCGGCAAGCTCCACCAATTCAGCAAAAACCCGCCGACCTCATCATGGGATATTCCCATCAAGCTGCGTTCGGTATCGCGGAACGTCGTCGCCTTGTTTTGAAACACCGACCGCGCCACCCCGGCATAAGGCTGCGCATAATCCTTCAACAGCAGGATGCGGCCGATGTCATGGAGCAGACCCGCTGTCGCTTCGCTATCCTTCATCGTGCGACCGAGGCAACGCTCAAAGATGGTGTGGGTCATCCGATTGACCCGGTCGGCATGGTCCCACAAAACGTCTTTGGAAAAGAATCCGCCATGCATCCCGTCGAGTTGTTTAAGAACCGTCAGTCCCAATACGACCGTCTTAAGGTTGGTCAGCCCCATATAGACGATTGCCTGCCGGACCGAGCCGGTGCTCATGTTATAATACACCGAATTCGCGACCTGCAATAATTTTGCCGTCACCGTCTGGTCCTGCTCCACGACGTGGGCGATTTCTTCCACACCGGCCTCGCTCTCGATCAGCGCGCTAACACGCGAGTAAAGCTCCGGCACCGTCGGCAGATCCCGCAGATTGTTAAAAACCTCCAGCAGCTGTCGGCGTGAAAACAACTCTCCCAAATGCAACAACTTTTCCACTTCAGCCAATAGCTTGGCATTATCCCATGGTTTTAAAATATACATCCGGGCCGAACCGTCACGCAGGCAATTGATGACATCCTTGCCCTCGGCAAAACCGCTCAGAATCGCCCGCATGGTCGTCGGATACAGCGATCGGACCTGCTTTAGGAGCTGGTGTCCGTCCATTCCCGGCATTCGCATATCACTTATCACCAAATCGATTTTTTCATCGGCCAAAAGCGCCAACGCAGCTTCGCCGCCGCTTGCCGAAAACACCTGATGTCCGGCCGGAACAAAGATCCGTTCCAAGGCATGCACTACATTTTCTTCGTCATCGACCAGCAATAACTTTTTTCCCATATCAAAACCACCCTTGCTTTTGCTGAATCAATCGCACGCTCAGTTTCTGGTGGAAGGGTCGGGCCGCTCTACCCGGCCCACGGCTTCCAGCGGCGCAACGCCGGAGTACAGCACGTCGGTGAACGCGGCAAAATAGCGGTCCGTCGTAGAAATATTCACCGCAATCAACGTTTCCACCATCCGCCTGGTCAATTCGCCGCCTTCGACATCGATACTGGTCTTATAGCGGATTTCCCCATCAGTCATATCCAGCTCAAAGTTGCCGATATTCAAGCCATAGTTGATCCGCGCCAATAATTCGGCCACGATCTGGCGTTGCTCTTCAGCTACCCGAATCGGCACAATCGAATAAAAGACAAAAATCTCGTGATCCTCATTCGCCTGACCAAAACACTCATAACGGGCGCTTTTGCCGGAAAAACTGAATCGGATCGCCAACTCACCGGGAATTTCCTCGTAACGCCAATCATCTTCCTGCAAAAAAGCGACCACCGAATCAAACACCCGTCCCATCGCCTTACCTCCCGCTGTTCATACCCGTTCGCGTCTTATTCTATCATTTCGCCCAGGCCCCTGCAACGCGCCCTTTTGCCCGGATAGCTATATCGACCGGCAAGCGGGATATGGTAAAATGAAACGGCAATATCTTGGAGAGGGTCGTTTTCATGAGCAAACGCATTTTGTTTATCATATCCGATACTGGCGGCGGTCATCGCAGTGCTGCCAATGCCATCGCAGCCAGCCTGACCAGTCTCGATCCGGAAATCCGTTTTGAAATGGTCGATCTGCTCAGGGCCAGTCGCCTGCCCGGCATTCGTAACGCACCAGAGATTTATGCCTTCTTCTCAGCCAAAAGCATCGGGCTTTACAATCTACTGTATCGATTGGCCGACTATACCGGCTTCATGAACCTTGCCTCAAAATTCCTTTATCAGTTTGCCCGCTCGCATATTCAGCAAACGATTGAAGGATTCAAGCCAGACTTGGTGGTAGTGATTCATCCGCTGGCAGTCCGCCCGATATGCGACTATCGCGACGAGACTTCGGCAACCTGGCCGATTGTCACCGTCGTGACAGATCTCGTCAGCATCCATGCATCCTGGGCCTCCGACAGGGCCGACTTCTATCTGCTGCCCACTCCGCAAGCCGTCAGGCGACTATTGCAACTGGGCGTCGCCAAAACCAAACTCCGGTTGACCGGGTTTCCTGTACATCCCCGCTTTCTCGCCGCATTGCCGGACAGCCAGACAGCGCGACAGTCGTTAGGATTGCCGCTTGATCGCTTTACCGTGCTGTTGACCAGTGGCGGGGCCGGCGGCGGACAGGTCGCAAGACTCGTCGATGCATTTGAGAAGCATTGCCCCGAATGCAGTCTGCTGGTCGTCACCGGTCGCAACGAAAGGCTGTACGAACAATTGACCCAACGCACCGTGCCGCAGTTCAGCCGAATTTACCAATTTGTCGACAATATGGAAGTCCTGATGTCAGCCTGCGATGTCGTGGTGACCAAAGCCGGTCCCGGCACGATCATGGAAACGGCGACACTGGGCAAACCAATCATCCTGACCGGTGCGGTAGGTCTGCAGGAAGAAGGCAACATCGGCTTCGTGACCGAAACGCGGCTCGGGGTTTATTGCCCGGACCCGGCCCAGGCAGCCGAATCAGCCGCCGCCATGCGAGCGACGCGACCAACGGATAAACCGCTCAGCAAGACAATTCCGCCCCTAGCCGGGACCACCGCTATCGCCGAAACTCTTCTATCGCTATTGCCCCGCCAGACAGGCGCAACCGATAAATCCAAAACCGGGGAGGTCGCTGATGCCCACTCCTGATTCGGTCCGCAGCACTGCTGCTGCGCTTCGCGCAAGCGCAATCAAATTTCGCACCCTGTTCGAATGCGCCAATGATGGCATTTTTGTTTTCGACGGAGTAGCTGTTACCGACTGCAACCATCATATCCGGGAACTGTTCGGGCTTTCGCGCGATGAAATCCTCGGCCATTCGATAGATGAATGGTCGCCGCCATTGCAGCCCGACGGCACTGCCTCTGCCGCCAAAATGCAAAGCCTGTTGGCGGCAGCCGCTGCAGGACAACCGCAATCGTTTGAATGGCAGCATTGTAAAAAAGATGGCTCGCTGTTCTTTGCCGAAGTCAGTCTGTACCGGATTGAGATTCCGCCCAAACGCAATGTCATTGCTATCTTGCGCGATGTCACCGAGCGCCGGCAGCTCTTGACAGACTTGCAGCAAAATAATGAAAAACTGAAGTCGGCCCACGAAGAACTGGCTTCCATGTACCAACAACTGGCCGCTTCGGAAGAAGCGCTGGCACAGCAGGTCGCCGAGTTGCAGGCCAACTCGCAGAAACTCACCTTCACAGAGCAACGCTACCGGCTGGCGATGGATGCATCGGTCGACGCCATTTGGGAAGTCGATTATGCGACAGACAACCTGACTTTTTCCACCCATTGGATGAATCGTTTCGGCATACCGCATGATACCCCGTTTCAACGAAAAACATGGCTGGCATTGGTTCACCCTGATGACAGGCCGCTGATCATCGCCGCTTTTGATTCTTACACGCGCTCTATGTCGCCGCACTACGACGTTGAATACCGGGTACGCGATCTGAATAACAAATACGTCTGGGTGCATGCCCGTGGCAAGGCGCTGTTTGATGACAACGGAAACGTCCTCAGCGTCGCAGGGTCATTGACCGACATCTCGGAACACAAACTGCAGGAAGACAAAATCTATCATCTGGCATATTTCGACGCACTGACCGGCTTGCCCAACCGGCGCAGGCTGGAATTGCTGCTGGCTGAGAAATCGATCCTTGACCAAGCCAGCGGCGCTCTGCTATTCATCGATCTGGACAATTTCAAACTGATTAACGACTCTTCCGGCCACGCTTGCGGCGATGCACTGATTGCCGATGTAGCCAGACAATTGGCGATGGCCGTGGGATCGTCCCACATCCTGGCCCGGATCGGCGGCGACGAGTTTATCGTTGTGCTGACCAACACCAACCGTCAGGCGTTCATCCAGGCCTATGCCCAGCGTCTGATCAACCTTTTCAACACCCCTTTCTCCTGTCAGGGTCATCAATACTACCTTTCAGCCAGCATCGGCATCGCGTTCTTCCCCAAAGACGGCGCTGGTCTCGACGATTTGTTGCGCAAAGCAGATACCGCTTTGCATGTGGCCAAAGCAACCGGTCGCTCCGCATATCGCTTTTTTGAACAATCCATGCAGGATTCGGTGCTGGAAAAAATCGCGCTGGAAAACCGCCTTCGAGCGGCTGTTAAGAACAAGGAACAGTTCCATATGCGTTACCAGCCGCAGGTCGACGCCCAAACCGGCCGGCTCGTCGGTATGGAAGCGCTGATGCGCTGGTGCTGCCCCGAACGGGGAATGATATCGCCATTGCATTTTATTCCGGTTGCGGAAGAAACCGGAATCATCAACGAACTCGGCGACTGGGGCCTGCGCACGGCTTGCCGATTCTGCCGCGAACTGCACGACGCCGGACATGATTCACTGTCAGTCAGTGTCAACGTGTCGGTGAAACAACTGTCGCTGGACAATTTTGTCGAAAGCGTCGCAGCCGTGTTGGTAGAAACCGGACTGCCGCCTTCGGCGCTTGAACTGGAAATCACGGAAAGCGTATTGATCCAGGCATTTGAAACAAACGTGGCAAAGCTGGAAGCGTTGCGCGCGATGGGAATCCGGACCGCACTGGATGATTTTGGCACCGGCTATTCTTCCCTGACCTACCTTCAGCAGTTGCCGATTCACACGCTGAAGATAGATCAGTCTTTCATCAGCCGGATTCACCATGAGCAAAGTACCCGCACCATCACCGCTACGATCATTTCCCTGGCTCAGCAGTTGGGCATCTCGGTAGTGGCCGAAGGGGTTGAGACCGAAGAACAACGCGAACTGCTGATTTCTTTTGGTTGCAACACGATTCAGGGCTATTCCGTCAGTCAACCGCTGATATCGAGCGATTTCAGGCAATGGCTGGCTAAATAAAAAAAGCCGCCATTATCCGACGACTTTGTTGCGCCCGGTGCGCTTTGCTTCATAGAGCCTTGCGTCAGCCTTGCCGATCAACGATTCGACGCTGCTGGTTCCGGCAGCCTCCTCAGAACTGTTGGACACCCCGGCGCTGAAGGTAAACCGGATCAGTTGCCTGTCGTATTCAAATTCCCTTGCTCGGACCGCCGCCAAAACCCGTTCAATAATATGCGTTGCCTGCACAATGTCGGTGTTTTGCAGAACTACGATGAATTCCTCACCACCGAAGCGGCCCAACAGGTCGTACGGACGCAGATGCCCGCCGATCAAACGGGCGAATTCCTTCAAGATATAATCGCCGGCCAGATGTCCGTGCTGGTCATTGATATTCTTAAAGCGATCAATATCAAGGATGCAAATTGCAAAGACCTTGCCTGTCCGGTCATGCTCCGCCCTCAGCTCTTCCAGCCGTTCGTAAATATAACGCCGATTGAAAATACCTGTCAGCGGATCGCGGATCGAAATTTCGCGGATCCGCTTTTCTGTTTCGACATGCTCGGTGATATCCCTGGCGGCAGCGTAAATCGTCGATCCGTAAGGATGCGACCGCCATTCGATATAGCGATAAGAGCCATCTTTGCGACGGTAGCGGTTGACAAAATTCAGCACCGTGTCCTGCTCCGTCAGAATCTGCATCTGCTGCAACGTTGCTTCAATATCATCCGGATGGACAAAGTCGAGAAATCGTTGCTCCGTAAGTTCTGCAACCGAATAGCCCAAGATATCTTCCCATGCCTTATTTAGTTTCAAAAAATTGCCGCTCGTATCCGCTATACAAAGCAAATCGAGGTTAACTGAGAAAAAACGTTCCAGCTCCTCACTACGTTGTTTTTCTGCAGTGATGTCTACATGCACGCCATACATCATCAACGGTTGCCCCCCCGCAGTCCACTCGACAACACGACCCTTGTCGCGAACCCAGACCCAGGAACCGTTCTTATGTCTCATGCGAGATTCACAGCTATAGAACTCTGTTTCCCCGGCAAAATGTTTCTGCAACAGCTCATTGGAATTTGCCAGATCATCCGGATGAGCAAAACGAACCCAGGTTTCAATCGAGACCGGGGATATCTCCTCCAAGGAATAACCGATGATTTTGGCCCAATACGAATTGAAGCGAGTTTCTCCGGTCTGAACATTCCATTCCCAGGTAGCCAGCATGCTACCCTCAATGAAATTTTCCAACCGTTTTCGCTGTTCAATCAATTTTTGCAGCAAATCTGCCCGTTGCTTTTGCGAAACCGCGATTCGCTTGATCAGCCGCCCCGGCAACTTGGCTTGAGATTCGGTTTTCTTCACCAGCCTCCAGCTCCCTATGCGCACTTCGCAATTATTTTGGGCATCGGTTATTCTAACGGTGCAAAGTCCAACTGTGCGATAAACAAGTCGTTAAACAGCGGATGCCGCGACAAATCGATACAGGAAGCAGTGTCCCGCAATCTGCCGACTGCTTCGCGCCGGTCTCTATGCACCAGATACTCCACCGTACCGGCCAGCGCACTGTTGCCGACCGCCTGGATCTTTCCCCCAACCTCAACAGGCAACAGACCGACTGCGACCGCACTGTCCACATCGATCCGGGCGCCGAATCCACCGGCGACAAAAACAGCAGCCACATCCGACCAATTACAGCCAAATTCCCGTAACAGGATTTCCAACCCCGTCCGGATCGCTGCCTTAGCCAGCTGAAATTCACGGACATCCTTTTGCGTGAATACAATTGTTTCGCCGTTTGCCTTTTTGCCCACGGTTATACTGTCTCCCGCTTCGGAATCACCTTGCAGACGTCCAGTCCTGTCGATCATTCCTTCCCGCAATCCTACCGCAATAATGTCGACCACTCCGCTGCCGCATATTCCTAGCGGCGCCACATCACCAATCGTCCGAATCGCGATTGCGCCATCCTCAATGTCAAATCGGGAGATCGCCCCCGGCACACTGCCCATGCCACAGCTGATATTGGCGCCTTCAAAAGCAGGCCCGGCGGCCGTCGATGTGCAGAGAACCCGTTCGGCATTGCCAATCGCCATCTCACCGTTTGTTCCCAAATCGATCAACACCGCCACCTGGTCCAGCCTGTCCATTCGGCAGTGCAGCAAACCAGCCACGAGATCCGCTCCGACATAGGCGCCCAACGAAGGAAGCAGCACCGCTTCACACTCGACCGGAAACTCGCCGAACAACTCCGCTGTACTCAGAGACATTTGCGAACGGGTCACCGGAGCAAACGGGTGAAGCGCCAGCGAGTCCGGTCGCAATCCCAACAGTAGATGTAACATCGTCGGGTTGCCAACAATCACCAGCTGGACCACCGCTTCCGTTTTCTGGCGGCAAAGCGCTGTAACGCCATCGGCAATGTCAATGCGCAGGCGCAGCTGCAAAGCATCACTCAACCCCTCTGAAGCTTTTTGAATCCGCGAAATCACATCAGCACCAAACTGTCGCTGCGAATTGAGCAACGTCATACTATCCACCACGGTGCCAGTTTCCAGATCGACCAGCGAGAGCGCAATCGTCGTAGTGCCAATATCAACGCCGATGCCAAACAAAGGTGATTTCTCTGCGGTGCGTACGTACAGCACCCGGTTATCACGAATCGTCAACCAAATTGGCGCAGCGGAATCCGGCGCAGTAAAGTGTTGCTGCAAAGACTCCGCCATCCAACGTGATAACTGACGTAATGCCTTGGCAGAAAACGACAGTCTTCGCTCCAGCGCCTGACAAATCGACTCACTGACGCTACCGCCGACATCCCAACTGCCAGGCATCGCGACGAACCGAACTTTTTCCAAACCGTTGTCGGTTGGCAGCGACTGTCGGAACTTCATCTCCGTGTTTCCGGCAAAACCTTGTTCCGTCAATGCACTGATGTCGATGCAACATGTTTCCAGTACGGTAGCACGACAGGCCAGCGCCATCTCGCCTGGTTCCACCAAACGAGCCTCGGATTCTCCCGCAGATGCGACCATCAACCGGCCGGCCACCAGCTCGATTTTGCATTTGCCGCAAGTTCCGCGTCCGCCGCAGGGTGCATTGACATAAATGCCTTGTTGTTTCAAAATGTCAAGCAGGGATTGATTGGCTACCGCAGTGATTCGCCGATCCTGTTGACCGTCAATAATCGTCAGTTCAATATTTTCTGCGGGCTCCAGCGTCATAGGCAAGCCCCTTTCAGCGTTCTCTTCAAGGCCCCGGTTCAATACTGCCATCGACAATCTTGGCATTTTCGATCGCAATCGCCGCAAAGGCCGCCAACTGTTCCAAGCCTTCCAGCTCAGCCGCGGAATATTTTTTCTCCGGTCCGGTATGGGCCAGGATCAGCACTCCCCACACCGCATTCTTGACAAACAGTGGCACAGCCAACGTTTCCTGCATATCTCCCCAGTAGGGTGCAGGTAATCTAAAAGAATAGCGGTGGTAATCATCCGTCACGACGATTTGACCGCTGGCCCACGCCTGACCGCTGATCCCCTCGCCGATCCGGATGACATAGTCCGCCGGCAACTCACGGATCGTCCCGCGATAAAAAGCAACCCGCATTACATCTTCATATTCGTCACGCAACGCCAGATACGCCAAATCGGCGCTGACAAATTCCTGAGCCCGCCGGACAATGTCCGGCAACAAGTCCTGCAAGCGGCTGTGCCGCATCAATTCGAGCGAAACATCCTTGAGCAGGGAATACAAAGGATCGGACATACCCACGCGAACGCCTCCTGTAACTTTTTCAGGTTCTACCTCAATTGCACGTCAATCCGCTCAACCAGCACTGCATCCGGTTGCAGGATCGACAAGTCGGATCTCAGATATCTGTCGCCATAATACTCGCGTGGCAATTCGCGACTCGTTGCCAGCTTCACTGACAAACCACGCACTACGGCTAAAGCGCCGCCACTCCAGTTATGCACGATATTACCGCCATAATCCCAGCCAAAACCTAAAAACTCAAATGGGCGACCATTTATCTTATTCAACTCGCCAATGCCGGTTCCCGGTTTTATCGCAAATATCGTCCGCCAGCGGCCCTGTTGTTGACGGAATGAAACTCGTTCCGGCCTTGCGCCGTAAATGTTGTCCTGCCAATACACGATGATTTCATCTGCCGTCCCGCCATATACCACTGTCACATCGTATTTTTCAATGCCTTCCGGTCCATAGGCGACACGTCTGGAAACATTCCGTGCACCAAAGATTCGGCTCAAATCGGTTATCGAGCTGGTCGGCTCAATCGGGCCGGCCCGCAGAAGCGGTATACACATCCAGTCATTCTCATCCTGCTTACGGTTGGGAAATATGTATTTTTGCCAATCCGCCAGCGGTATGTACGCTTCATCGACCAGATAGTTCTGCCACAGAATATCCGTATAGCGAGAATTGACCAAAAACGTTGCCCAGCGAGAACGGTGCCCCGGTCCGCCATCCTCGATATTAAACCCGACATAAACGCGATAATACTGCTTATCGATCGGACTTGCCGCAACGGGGTCAGGGGTTTGTTCAATCGCTATCACCATTTTATTGTTTGGGTTGCTGCGGGCCATCTGAGCGATTTCCGGCGCTGCGGCAGTCAAATAGTCGATAACCCGCCTTGCTTCCTGCTCAGAAGACGGTTTACCCGCCGCATTCACCACTGTAGGACTTCCTGGCGCCAATACGCAGATGAAAACAACCCATAGGCAGGCTCGCAAGAAGAGTTTTCGCGATAGCAACATCATCCTCGCCCCCGTTTCAGCGTTCG
>CAZYJK010000001.1:49908-52723 GCA_964647865.1 uncultured Veillonellaceae bacterium
CAGGGTTCACAGGAACTGTGTATCTCGCAGCCGGACAAATCATAACTGCCCAGGGCTTGCGCCGCCCTACGGATTGCCACCATTTCCGCATGTGCGGTCGGATCGTTGGTTTTCAGCACTTCATTGTGTCCACGCGATATCACTTCGCCATCCTTGGTGATTACAGCGCCGAACGGTCCGCCGTCGTTCGCCAGTGCGCCAGTTAACGCTTCTTCATTGGCAATCTTGATAAATTTGTCCACCCGTTCCGCCACCTTTCCTTTACGTTTGTTCCAGACCAATCTGCATCAACCGAAACCAGCTCGCTGCAATATTTGCGATGCTACCGTCTTACAATTGTTTTCAAATCGCAACTGTTGCGGGACCAGTGCCTGACAGCTCAAACACGGCAGCTGGTCGGCTTCGATTTCCACTGCGGCCCGCCAGTCTCGCAACCGCGAAAGAATTGCCTGTTCCTCGGCCCAGCCATTTGCCGATTTTACGACAAACAGAGGCTTGTCTGCCAGCAACGCTTCCGCAACCGTTGACCAACCGCATTTTGTAATCACAGCGTCGCAGGCGGCAAGATAGTTTTGCGTATCCGTGGCCTCCGGCGCTATCAAATGCGCTGTTATCCCTGCCGGCGGATTGATCCCCCGAGTATATAAATAGTCAAAGTCTGCACATAAGCCGATTCTTTCAAGACTCAACGCCCCGCCCACACTAAGGAAAACTAGGGGGCGTTCCGGCTGTTTATAACGGTTGCGAATTTCGGCTATGCGCCCGCCGTTGAACGGCCGGCAAATCAATCCGGCCGGAATCTTCGGGCGGATCGGAATCGCAGCTCCTGTCGACAGTTCATAATTCAGCAGCAAGTCAGCTTGTTCATACATCGTCCGCAAGGGTTCGATCTCACCGGGGCCGCAAAACCCTGCGGCCACTTCATACCAGGTATAGTTGGAAACACCGATTCCCGGCAGGCCAGCCTGTTTTGCCACAGCAAACGCTTCAGGCACGATATCCGAAATCACAGCCCGAATACCGGCAGGAAGTCGTGCCTGCTCGCCCACGGCAGTTTGCGACAATTCTGCGATCCATCTCAGTACCGACTGCCTGGTCAGCGCATTATCGATGCACCAGTTAGCTTCGTCAAATGCGATTTGAAACTGCGATACAAAAGGAGTCAGTTCGACGCGGGCTAAAAACCGTCTCAGATAATTGCCGGCAAATTCGAGCTGGCCGGGATGGCAACGCAACACCAGATGCAAGTCAGGCTGAACTTCTAGCAACGCCTCTGACACCGCCAACGACCTCGTCATGTGACCAAAACCGAACCCGGAGATATAGTAAAGCAGCTGTTCTGTTTTCAACTTGTCCCCAGCTCTTTCACCAACAACACTTCGTTTCCCTTGCGGTTGTAGATGACCTGATCCATCCATGCCATCATGATTAATATGCCGCGACCGCCTTCCGCATATAGTCGGTCCAAAAATTCCGCTTCCATATCGGCTGCCTGAAATGCCGCCACCCGTTGTTTCCCATCAAAACCGCCGCCGCCATCACTGATGCGCACCATCAGCCGTCGTCCGCACAAACAGAGTTTAACCCGCACATCCATCGATTCGCGCAAGGCGTTTGCCAACGCTTCACCAATCGCAATTTCAATCTTGGGAGCATGCTGAAGCGAAACGCTCTGCAACAAATCGCGGATCCTGCTGCGAATCCGATTATATTCGCCGTAGCGATGAAACTCGAGACGCACCGGGAACCGCGGTTGGTCATTAATCCGGATGCAAACCGCGGAACAATCGTCGCGTCTGCCCGGACTTGCCGCGATATCCCGCAGCATTCTGATGGTCTGCGAATACTGGCTACCTGGCAAGTCCATATCGCGCGACACTATGTCAAACAGCCCGTCGCTCATGAAGTAAAAAGCATCACCGGCCTGTATCGGCACTGTCCATTCGGTGTATTCGGGATCATCCAGTATCCCCAGCAGCGATCCCGGTCGTTTTACCAACTGGGGCAACGCCTGGGCCGAAGTCAGAAACCCGTAGATCCCGGCAGTCGCAAACGTCAGTGTGCGGCGGCTGAAATCAAACTCGAACCCCAGCGCGGCAGCAAACGTTTCATGGGTAAAATAACGCAGAACATGGCGATTGACCCATTTCAGCCTGGCATCAAGGCTCATCGGTGAATTCAGGATGTCACGGAAATAGGTGCTGACGGCGATGCATTGCAAGGCGCTGGAAACGCCATGACCGGAAACATCCAGAATAAAACCGGAAAGACGTTTGTGGTCCTCGCTCCAGATAAAATCGTAGAAGTCTCCGCTGACCAGATGATGCGGCTCATAAACCGTATCCACCGATACCAGTAGGTCGTCAAACCCGCGCGGCAATAAATCCTTCTGCACTCCGGCCGCCATCGCGACATCTCTCAGAATCAACGCCTGCAATTTTCGTTCGGCCGAGATATCGCGATTGGCAAACATGAATACGTGTTTACCGCCATATTGTATGACCGTTGCCGACCGCTCGACATCAAGAATTTTTCCATTCTTGCAGCGTATATGAATCAGTTGCTCGTTAGCGCCAGCCCCGCTACTGATCGCATCAGAACGGCGATCGATATTTTCCCGTGTATCTGCAACCAGATCGTATGTCGTCATGGCCAGCAATTCCGCTTCGCTATAACCAAACGCCTCCACACAGTGCGGATTGACTTCCAAAATCCGTCTGGTTTCTATATCAACAAGCAGAATCGACTCATTCGATTGTTGCATCACCGCCCGGTAACGTTCTTCATTTTCCCGCAGTGTCTGTTCCATCCGTCT
>CAZYJK010000001.1:52823-58835 GCA_964647865.1 uncultured Veillonellaceae bacterium
TCGCGCAGCCCGATCCCCGCTGTGGAAGACTCAGCCAGCGCTTCATACAGTTGCTGGCTCTCTTTCAATTCATCGGCTGCTTCATTGCGCGCTTCCAGTTCGACAATCAACCTGCCGTACAGCATGGTGGCGAACGGATAAACTAACAGAACCGGCAGAGAAATATCCGACAGCACTTTCCAGCGGATTGACTCGGGCAAAAGCAGCATACAGGCAAGCATGGACAGATGGATGACCAGTCCTGACGCATAGAGAAACAAGTTGTTTCTGTTCCAGCCAAACTGGATTTGCATACGACGAAAAAGCAGACCGAATAGCGCTGAAGATAGAATCGTCGCCACGCCAGCCCACTGTCCGACCCCTCCCTGCCATAGCCGCAGCAGGCCTGTCATGACAACGGCAACTGCCGCAGCCAGACCGCCGCCGAACAAACCGACCGTGCCAAGCAAAATGGTACGCCCGTCAAAAATCAGTCCCGGCGAATACTGAACTGGCACAACCATGCCGATCACCGCCACCAGGCCGAATAACAGTCCCGCAATACACTGTCCCTTGAGCGTCCTGATATCCCAGCGCCGTATGCTCACGGAATACAGGAATCCCAAAACAAGCAGCAATGTGATGTTATTCACGATGCCGATCAAAAACGTCGATTCCATCACGGCCTCCTTCTTGCATACGGACGCAGCTGGAAAAAAAGAGACACAGGGGGTTCCCCTGCATCTCTTTTCGCCATTTGTCAGTATTATTCCTGTTTTCTTGCCAAAAATTGCTTATGGCTTGACTGTCGCCTTATAAATCTGTTTTCCGTTCTTCATCTCGATGATAACGGCACTTTTTACTGCATCATGCGTGGCGTTCAGTGTCGTGGCGCCGGTGATCGCCGGAAACGCTTTTGTGGCTGCCAGGGCGGCCTGGATTTTTGCCTTGTCGACGCTATTTGCCCGCTTGATTGCGTCAATTAAAAGATTGGCCGCGTCATAACCCAATACCGCAAGTGCATCCGGTATCTGGCCGTATTCCTTTTTGTAAGCGTCAGCAAACGCCTTTGAGGCCGGGCTATTGTCCTCTACCGAATAATGGTTGGTGAAATAGGTATTGTTAAGTGCAGTCGCGCCGCCAATTTCAACAAGTTTGGGCGAATCCCAGCCGTCGCCGCCGACAACCGGCGCGTTGATTCCCATTTCTCTGGCTTGTTTGACGATCTTGCCGACTTCTTCATAATAGCCAGGTACATAAAGAACTTCGGCATTCATCGATTTCAGCTTGGTCAGCACCGATTTAAAATCCTGGTCTTTCTGCAGATAGGCTTCCTCTGCTACGATCGTGCCGCCGCCTTTGGCAAAGGCTTCACGGAAGAAGGCAGCCAAACCTTTACTATAGTCGCTGCTGTTGTCGACCATGATCGCGGCCTTTTTCAGTTTCAGCGTGTTCAGGACAAAGTTTGCGCCGACGGTCCCCTGGAACGGGTCGATGAAGCAAACCCGGAAGGTATAGTCCTTCACTTTTTTCGTCTTGTCATCCACCGTCACTTTCGGATTGGTTGCACCAACCACCAGGAACGGAACTTTGGCCGATTCCGCCACGCTGGAAGCGGCAATCGCGTTGGAACTGGCAAACCCGCCGGTAACTGCGACCACGCCATCTTGCATTGCCAGTTTGGTCATTGCATTGGCAGCTTCCGAAGGCTCGCTTTTATTATCGGCGATTACGGCAACAATCTGTTTCCCCAGTACGCCACCTTTGGCATTGGCTTCTTTGAAAGCCATTTTTGCGCCATTGGCCGAAGAGGTGCCAAACGTTGCATTGCCGCCGGTCATTTCATTCAGCAGTCCAATTTTCAGGCTGTTGGTATCGGCGCTTTTGCCGCAGCCTGCCAATACCGCCCCCATCAATAGCATAACCATCACTACCGCCAGAATCAGTCCTTTTCTGTTCATCGTAAAATCCCCTCTCTCTTCCCTTTTGTCGATACCTCTGACAACCCAAAATAAAAAGAGTCAAATCAAACGATCTGACTCTGGCGACAAAACAATAGCATGGCAAGAAAAGCCATACCTTCTGCTCTGTCCTTTTGCCTGAGAGTTTCACCGGTCAAATGACCGGTTTGCCCCTTCGGCGCCCTGCTCATTCGGCAGGGGCTCTCCAGAGTTCCATTCATTTACGGTTCCGTTTCGGCAATACGCCTACTGTTCCGCAAACTTCACATGGACTGCCTGTATTCAGTTCGGGTATGTAGAGATCCAACGCTATTGATTATAGTGAAAACTTGAACGTATTGTCAAGTCTTCCGTTTCAATGTGATCAGACTGACTTCCGGTGGACAATTCAACCGGAATGGCAGCCAGTGCCCGGCGCCGCTACTGACGAAGCCAACGCTCTGTCGCTGTTGGTAAACGCCTCGCATATAGGGATAAAGAAATTCGAACATCGACCGCCCACCCCAGCCGACTTGTCCGCCATGCGTATGCCCTGCCAGCGTCAAATCCACCTGACGCCGGAAAGCGCCTGGCAGAAAATCGGGATGATGCGCCAGTAACAGTGTGAATTCCTCCGCTGCAATCGGGCCACAAGCTACATCCAGATATTTTTCGGCCATGCTACGCCGGACTGCCGCGTCCACATTCATCGGGTAATCGACTCCGGCAACAAAAAACTTCCCGCCGTTGTAAGCAAGCTGGCGGTTTTGATTATCCAATATGTTGATGCCATGTTGCTGCAAAATCTTGCGGATTGGCGCTGCACCGCGCAGATGCTCGTGATTTCCCATGCAAAACCAGGCGCCGAGCGGCAAGGCCGCAAGCATTGGCTGCATCGCCGCCAGCGCGGCCGGCAGTTTTTTTACGTCATCGACCAGATCGCCTGTAATGGCAAGTAAATCCGGCTCTGCCTGCCGCAATAACGCGGTCATCTTGCCGATATCCTGCACTGAAATATAGGGCCCGATGTGAACATCGGTCATATGGGCGATTTTCAGGCCATCCAGGTACAGTGGCAGACCGGCGTAAGCAAACTCCTGCCGGCGCAAAACTACGCTGACCTCTGCATCGACCAGTCCCAGCGTATTGATCCCTGTCATGGCGATGGGCGGCGCCATCGCGGCATACGACAAAAACGCCCGTCGGCTCAGCAATGGCTTGTCCGTATCCATTTCAAGAGGAGTTGGGCTTTTTTCGGTAGAATTTTCCGCCGTACTCCAGCGCTGCAGCACGAGCGTCAACAGTTTTGAAACCGGCCAGGCCAGCAGTAACAGTAACTGTAAAACCGTCCAGAATGGTCCGAAATAGAACAATATGGAGAACGCACTTGCCCCGTCGAACTGACCGGCGACCCGGATTCCCAGGTATGCGGCGGCGCTTGTCACAGTCAGCAAAGCATAAGCCAGCCGGAAGCCACGTCGACGTTCCGGCCGCAGCAAGCGTCCGAGCCAATAACTGTTGAGAGACGCAAGTAGCAGCAACAAAGCTACTACGGTCATTGTAAATACGCCAATGCGCATCAAAAATTCCTCTTTTCGACTGCTAGGACTTCTTTTCCGCCGCCTTGATCTTTAGTTCCTCGCCCCGCAGCAACCGCTCGATATTGGGCCGGTGCCGGACGATGACAAAGGTTGCCGCCGCCACGCCAAACAACAGAATTTCGGTCCCGGCGCCAAAGAACCACATCAAGGGTGGTACCAGTGCCGCCGCGATAATCGAAGCCAATGACACATACTTGGTCAAAAATACCACAATCGCCCAAACCGCAAAAACGATCACCGTCACTTTCGGCGCCAGCAGGGCTATCACGCCCAAACCGGTGGCAACGCCGCGACCGCCTTTGAAGCCGAGCAGAACAGACCAGTTGTGACCGCTGATCGCAGCAATGCCGCCCATCACTTCGGCAAACGGGTTGCCGAGCAAGACAGTACCCAGATAGACGCCAGCCATCCCTTTGGCGGTGTCGCAGAGAAAAACCAGCAAGGCCGGCCAGCGTCCCAATACCCTGTAAGCGTTGGTCGCTCCCGTGTTTTTGCTGCCGTGTTCACGCAAGTCGATTTTGTATAGCCATTGGCCGATCCAAAGACCAAACGGCAAAGAGCCAAGCAGATAACTTGCCAGAATGACTCCAGCCAGTTCCATTCGCTATTCCTCCTGCTGTCGCGGGCGTACAACCATCTTCAGCGGCGTACCTTCAAAGCCGAACGCTTCTCTGAGTTTATTCTCCAAGAATCGCAAATAGGAAAAATGCATCAGTTCCTGGTCGTTGACAAAAATCACGATTGTCGGCGGACGCACTGACGCCTGGGTCGCATAGAATATCTTCAGTTTGCGACCGCGGTCGGACGGCGGCGGGTTGATCCCGACAGCATCCCGCACCACTTGATTCAGCAGACTGGTGGAAACACGCATCGCATGTTGCTCGGCAACAAATTTCACGACCTCAGGAATCCGGGTGACCCGTTGTTTGGTCAACGCCGATAAGAACACCACTGGCGCATATTGCATGAAGCCAAGTTCCTGCCGCAACGTTTCGGTGTAGCGCAGCGAGGTTTTGCCGTCTTTGGGCAACAGGTCCCATTTATTCACCACCAGCACGGAAGCACGGCCCGATTCATGGACATACCCGGCGATTTTCTTGTCCTGCTCGGTAACCCCGTCCACTGCATCGATCAACATCAGCACTACATCGGCCCGGTCGATCGCCCGCAAACTGCGGATTACGCTGTAACGTTCCAGCGCCGCGTCGATTCGGCCGCGCCGCCGCATACCGGCGGTATCGACAAAGATAAAGGTAACTCCGTCCTGTTTGAAATAGGTATCGACCGCATCGCGGGTCGTACCGGGAATATTGCTGACCACAACGCGTTCCTGCCCGAGCAGTGCGTTGACCAGCGAAGATTTGCCGACATTCGGCCGTCCGACGACCGCCACGCGGATGGTGTCGGGCTCATCTTCAATCGGCACTTCCTCTGGCAGGGCTTCAACGATCGCATCCAGCAAATCGCCTAAATTCAGCGCATTCACCGCAGACACGGCAAACGGCTCGCCGAGTCCCAGTCCGTAAAACTCGTAACTGTCGGTCACGCCTTTTAGGTTGTCGACTTTGTTTACTGCCAGCACTACCGGTTTTTTGGTTGTCCTCAGCATCGACACGATAATCTGATCGACATCGGTAATCCCGACTTTTCCGTCTACAACAAATAAGATGACGTCGGCTTCCTCCATCGCCAGCTTGGCCTGATTCCGCATGGCCGGCAACAGTTCATCGGTTTCGTTGAAATCAATGCCACCGGTATCGACCAAGGCAAACTCGTGCCCGGTCCACTCGGCATCGGCATAAATTCGGTCGCGGGTTACACCGGGAGTATCGTCGACGATCGAAACCCGCTTTTCTGCAATCCGGTTAAATAAGGTCGACTTGCCCACATTGGGGCGTCCGACAATGGCGACGATTGGTTTTGCCATTTAATGATCAATCCCTTCACGACTATCGACACCTTTGGAATAAGGATGCCGTATGTTCTTCATTTCCGTCACCAGGTCCGCGACATCCAGTAATTCCTGCGGCGCCCAGCAGCCTGTCGTCACCACTTCGACGGTTCCTTTTTGGCTGGACAGAAAAGGAATCACCGTTGCTTGGTCCAGTAGCCCGCAAGACAAGGCCACATTAATTTCATCAAGGATAACTATATCATATTGTTGTGATCCAATAATATCCTTTGCCTTTTGCCAGCCCGCCCCAGCCAGCTCGATATCAATCGCTTCAGGATTTTTCAGATTGACGAAATCATGCCGTCCGACCGGAATGATCGTCAAACCCGGCATTTTTTCCGCCAGACGGACTTCGCCGTAAATATCGCTGTTCTTCATGAACTGGATCATACAGACTTTCATGCCATGCCCGATCGCCCGCAAGGCCAGTCCGAGGCTGGCTGTGGTCTTGCCTTTGCCATCCCCTGTATACACTTGCAGCAAACCCATTTTTTTAGTCAACTTCATCCCTCCATCGCCAAGCTTTGCCTCAGCGCCG
>CAZYJK010000001.1:58935-85943 GCA_964647865.1 uncultured Veillonellaceae bacterium
ACCCATTTTTTTAGTCAACTTCATCCCTCCATCGCCAAGCTTTGCCTCAGCGCCGCTCCGCCATCCACGACCAATACCGGGACATTAACAATCCGTTTAAGTTCTTCCAGCGTCATCCCGTCAAGAAATACCGCCGCTCCTTTGCGCAGTGTCGTAGCCGGAATGATCAGTCGCTGCGGCGGCGCATCGAGTGAACGGACATGCGCGGCGATATCGCCGCCTGTCAACAGCCCGCTGACATTTACCGCCGAGCCAAAGAACCGGTTGACTACGGCTTCCACATGGACTGTAGGCGCCCAGGATCGCAATAGTTCGGCCAAAGTCGGGGCAAAAGCCGTACCGCTGACAATCACAGTGCGGCCTAAAGAACGTTCCGGTGACAATGCCAGAGCGCCGCACCCGCCAGTCGCATCCCAATCCGACAAAAAACTGCGGACCAAGCCGATTCCGTTCTCCAGTTGCGGATACCCGTCATAGATTTCTTCTGCAGGTATCGGCAGTCCCGCTTTCAGATAAAACTCATCCGAAAGATAGACAAAGGAGTTTTCCGTTTCAGCCCGGAATTTTTGTTGCCAATCGCCAACTTCAGCAACGATTTTTGCCGCCTCAGCTGCAGAAAAAGTCCTTAGCGGTTGACAGCTGGTTCTAAAACGGGTCAAGCCGACCGGTACGATTGCCAGCGACAAGATTTCCGGTCGCAACTCCGCCAGTTCGCGGATTGTCTTTGTCAGTTGTTCGCCATCGTTGTGATCCGGACACAGCACCACCTGGGTGTGCATCTCTATGCCTGCTTCGGCGAATCGGCGAAGTTGCTCCATTATCTTTGCGGCGCGCGGCGTGCCCAGCAGGCGCTCGCGCAGCGGTCCATTGGTCGTATGAACGGAAACATAGAGCGGTGACAGATGCAGTCGTCGAATCCGCTGAAAATCGGCTTCCGTCAGATTGGTGAGCGTGACAAAATTGCCATACAGAAAGGACAACCGATAGTCGTCATCTTTGACGTACAAAGTATCGCGCAAACCTGACGGCATCTGGTCGACAAAACAAAAAAGGCACTTGTTTGCGCAGGTTCGTACCCGATCAAACACGGCGCTCTCAAACTCGAATCCCAAGGCTTCATCCACTTTTTTTCTGATTTGCAGACGGACGATTTCACCGGAATATTTCTTTACTTCGAGCTCAATTTTTTCCTCGGCCAGCGCAAAACTTAAATCAATCAGATCCTGAACCGTTTCGCCGTTGATCCGCAATATCTCATCGCCGGGGACGAGTCCGGCCCGCTCAGCTTTGCCTGCCGGTTCAACCGCCGATATGATCGCTCCTGCCGACATGCTCATCTCTCCCCTGCCGGATTTCTCCGCGCGTATTTGTCAACTGCGATGCCTCGCGCCGACAACCATGCAGACGTTTTACCGCCGATCACCATCGGCTGGCTCCGCAACTCCGCCACTGACTGTCGTCCCAACAACAACGCCAGTTTTTTCAATGTCTTCAAATACTGCTCCAGCCAGAGAACCGCCGCCGCAACATCGGACTGCTCGGTCAACCGCAGCAGCGGAGCTGCGATGCCGACTGCCGCTGCGCCGATTGCCAACGCTTTTGCCGCATCAAGCGGCGTACGTACGCCACCGGAAACAATCAGATCCGTTGTCGGCGGCAATACTTCAATCGCCTCCAGCGCGCTGACCGCGGTGGGAATTCCCCAGGCCAGCAAATCCTGCGACAGTTTTTGACCGGTTCGGAAATTTTCAATCGCCAGAAAGTTGGTCCCGCCTGCTCCGCCGATATCGACTGCAGCAACGCCGACAGCCGACAACATGCGGATTTGCTCCATGCCCATGCCGCAACCGGTTTCTTTCACAATGACCGGCACCGACAGTTGGTGGACCATTTGCTCGATGCGCCGCAACCAACCGCGAAAATCGGCATCCCCCTCCGGCATGCTGATTTCCTGCGCCGCATTCAGATGCACCTGCAACGCATCGGCCCGAATCATGTCCACGACCTGCCGCGCCTGGTCCACGGTAGCATAAGCGCCGATATTGCCCCAAATCAATCCGTCTGGATTGACCTGGCGCACGATAAGAAACGACTCGGCCACCTCCGGTTGCTGCAAGGCCACGAACTGAGACCCCACCGCCATGACCGCCCCGGTCCGGGACGCCACTTCGGCCAGACGCGCATTGACTGCGGTCAGACCGGCAGCGCCGCCGGTCATTGCATTGATAATCACGGGGTGCGGCAAGCGCATCCCGGCGCAATCGGTTTCCAAGGAAACCTCATCCAGTTTCAGCTCCGGCAGGCAATTGTGGATCAGCGTGATGTCGGAAAAACCGCTGTCCGCCGGTCCATCCGCCAATTCCAGCGTGTGCCGCAAATGGTCGAGTTTTCGAGATTGTCGAGTCGTCAAATTGCTTACTCCCTGTTTTTGAAAAGATGTCCCAGTTTATCGCCAATCGTGGCGCCGAGCGAAGCAGACCCGCCGAGGAACGGCGCGTATTCCTTACGGTCAGCGTCTTCCTGCGCTTTGACCATACTCAGGCTGATCCGTTTGGCAACCGGGTCGACACTGAGAATCTTGACCGGCACCTTCTGCCCGACTTGCACGACTTCCTCCGCATTAGCCACCCGGCGATCAGACAGCTCGGAAATGTGAACCAAGCCCTCCACACCGGCAGTCAATTCGACAAAGGCGCCAAACTTCGAGGTCCGGGTCACTTTGCCGGCGACTGTCGTCCCTTCGGCAAACTCACTGACAGCGGTATGCCAGGGATCTTGCTGCAACTGTTTCATCCCGAGCGATACTTTGCGCAGCTCATAATCGACCTTCAATACCTGAACGCGCACTTCATCGCCGACTTTCAGCAGGTCCGCCGCGTCTTTGACCCGATGCCAGGCCATCTCGGAAACATGGACCAGACCCTCGATGCCGCCCACGTCGACAAACGCACCGAACGAAGCTAGTCGGCGTACTACCCCATCAAGGACTTGCCCCGGCGCCAGTTTTTTTATCGCTTCCTGTTCAGACTTTTGCCGCTGCTGGTCCAGCAATGCCCGGCGGGAAAAAACTGCCCGCTGCTTGTCCCGGTCGACCTCGATCGGCAACGCCGTCAGCGTCTGACCGACAAAGGGCGTCAAATCTTCGACAAATGCCGTATCGATCTGTGAGGCAGGCATAAAGCAGCGAATGCCGAAGGCGCTTACCGAAAGGCCGCCTTTTACCGCTCCGCTGACAACGACATCTAGCGGCTCGCCATCTTTCAGGGATTCTTCCATGCGGTCCCAGGCCAGCAAACGATCCGCCTGCAGCTTTGACAAGCGAACAGAACCTTCCGCTGTTTCGGCTTCCACAACCAAAACGTTCAGCAATTGACCGATTTTTACTGCTTCGTTCGCATCAGACGGCGCTGGCCATGCCAGTTCAGCCAAGGTAATAAAGCCTTCCGATTTTTGTCCGATATCGACAAACACGAGATCCTTATTGATCCCGACCACTTTTCCAGCCAATACCGCACCCTGCGATAAACGTTCCTGCTTGTCCAGCGTCACTTGTTCCATGTTCTCCATTCTTTGCTTAACCTCCTCAATTATCCAGTCCGGTGTCGAAGCGCCGGCTGTTATCCCTGCTCTTTTCACACCGGAAAACCAGGCCAAGTCCAACTCCCCGGCAGTTTCAACATGATAGGTGCGCACACCGGCCTTGCGGCACACGTCCGCCAAATGTCGGGTATTGGCGCTGTTTCGACCGCCGACCACTACGACGACTTCAACTGTTTCTGCCAGCAAACGGGCTGCTTGCTGCCGCTCTTCGGTGGCTGTACAGATTGTCGGCGCCACTTCCAGCACTGTCGCTTGGGGAGCTAACTCCGCCTTGATCGCCTCAAAAACCTCCCGCTCCAGTGTCGTTTGCGACACAAGCCCGATTTTATCGACAACCGGGTAGTCGGCAAGGTCTTGCGGGGTTTCCACTGCGATTGCATCCGGCCCGGCCCAGGCCAAAATACTCTTTACCTCCTGATGGTTCTTTTCCCCGGCGACCACGACACGAAAACCGCGGTCGGCAAATTGGCGAGCGGCCTGCTGCGCTTTTTTCACATGGGGACAGGTCGCATCCTGCAGTACGATCTCGTAGCGGGCTGCCTCATCATACACTTCCGGTCCCACGCCATGCGAGCGGATCAATACGGTTCGTCCCGCTGCCTCCGATAAAGAATCAATCACAGACACTCCGCAGGCTGCCAGTTTTTCGATCATCTGCGGATTGTGAATCAAGGGGCCTAGTGTCGCCAAGGGTTTCGACGCAGGCGGCGTTTCGGCCGCAAAGGCCATATCGACAGCCCTGCGAACTCCATAACAAAACCCCAGTGTGCGGGCAAGCAAGACTTCCATGCAAACCTCCCAAGATGAGTCTTTGTATATTATAGCGATTTTCGGCCGGAAACGCAAAAGAGTGCGCCCCGTAACGGGACACACTCTTGTTGGTTCAGGTCGTGACGGTCAGGGTTTCAAATGATCGGCAAAAACGTAGAGTTCGGCGCCTTTGTATTTTACTTTGACGATGTTGGCCTGTTGCGATACTACCGTAACCTTGGCGCCATCGTCCATCCCATCGATTACTTTGTCCATGGTCATCTTGCCAAGCACCGAGTCATTTTCTGAACGGATCAGTTCCACCATTTTTTTCGCGGTTGCTTCGTCTTTTGCGGCATAAGAAGATACTTTGAACGAATACTCCTTGCCGGCTGTCAGTTTGTTTGCTTCCTGCTTTGCTGCGGAATCGCCGCAACCAGTCAGCAGAAGCGCCAGGGAAAACACCAGGGCCAGAAACAGGGACATTTTCTTTCGCATAGACCATTCCTCCAGGTTCTTTTTTTCAAACGGTGTTATCGTACCACTTGAAAACGCCCCTGGCAAGATTAAAAAAGATACTAAAGTCTGTTCAGACAACGAATTGTTTGGTTCAGTGAGGTACAAACCTCCATGCCGCAATGGCGGCGAAGTTCCCCTACGACCGCCTTGTTCCAGAGACCCCGGCGCTGGGTGTTCAGCCAAAGCACTTTACGCACCCGGCCGGCAAGGCGTTTTAGCGTCCTGACGCATTCTTCCGGTTCAATCGTTTCAGCATCGCTTACAACAATCAAGCAGGTTGACGAAGTAAGCGGGATGTCCGGTTGTTGCAACAACTGTTGAAACGAACGGGCCAATTGGGTCCCGCGTCCGACTTGCCTGGTTTCTTGCAACAGTCGGTCGACGGCTGTGGCAAAGTCCTGGGTTTGTTTGAAATAGGCATTCACCGGTTCCAGTTCGCCGGCGCAAACAAAGGCATTGATTTTGGCAGTGCTGTGGGAAAGCGCAAACAGTAGCGGAACCGTAAACCCTACGTGCTGGATCATCGAGGCCGATACATCGCACAAGACGACCAGATTGGGTTGACGCAGCTTGCGCCGACGGAAAGCGAACGGAATCCAGTCGCCCCCATAGCGCAGACTACGCAAAATGCTCTTTCTGACATCGAGTACGCGGGCCGCCGGATCAATTTTGCTGCGACGCGACGGAACTACCCGCAAATTGCGAAATACCCGCCGCAGTCTCCGGATGATGCCAGGCAAGTCGGCTGGATTAATCCGTTCCAGTTCAGGCGGTGTCGTATGTCGTCTCGTTCGTTCCTCGTGTGTTCCCTCACCGCCGCTCTGGGGCGCTCCTTGCTGCAGTTGCAAGGCAAAGTCGCGACAGGCAATGCCGAAAATCGCTTTATGATTGGGCTTGGCGACAGCCACCCGCTTGAGAAACTGCCAAGGTGTCCGCAAAAATGTGGTTACGGCAGAAGGCTCTTTTTTTTTATTGCCCGAGCCAGCAAGGAATCCCCTTTGGCGGCAAGGTCGGCGCCGTCCCAGGCGCTACGCAGCATGGCGCACAAGCCTTCAACGCCAATTTTATGCTGGAAGGTTGTCATGTCCTGATGATTTTTCAGTAGTATCCCCAGTGTTTGACGGACCGTCTGCGGGTCAAGCCTTTCGACATTCCATTCGGCGAGAACCTTGCCCCAATCCAATGTTTCCGAAGTGGATGGCGGTTTCTCCAAGTCAAGCTCATAACGCAAAAAATGAACTGTCGTTGCAATTTCCCATATCAACCGATGCCCTGCGGCCGGAATCTTGCAGCGCAATATCTCCTGCTCTTTTTCCGGCGATGGATAGTCAATGTACAGATAAACGCAGCGTCGCCTCAGTCCATCCGACAATTCGCGCTCCTGGTTGCTGGTCAGTACGACGACCGGCAAATGACGGGCCTTGACGGTACCGAGTTCCGGAATCGAAACTTGAAAATCAGACAGGACTTCGAATAGAAACGCTTCAAACTCCTGGTCTGTCTTATCGATCTCATCAATTAAGAGCACTACTTGGCGCTCCGAGCGGATTGCTTTGAGCAGCGGTCGTTCCAGCAGATACTTGGCAGAAAAAATTTCTTCTTCTTTTAGCGGATTGCCGCTTGCTTCACGCATCAACTGAATCTTGAGCAGTTGCCCCTGATAATTCCACTCATACAATGCCTTGCTTTCATCCAGGCCCTCATAACACTGCAGCCGGATCAACTCGGTCTCCAGCACCCGGGACAGGACTTTGGCAATCTCTGTTTTGCCGACGCCAGGCGCTCCCTCGATCAACAAAGGGCGACCGAGTTTTAGGGCCAGGGAAACGGTAATCAACAGCTCATCTTCACAGATATAATTCTCCGCTTCAAAAGCCTGCCGCCAAAAGGAAAGATCTACGTCGCGCATGTTAACCCAACCTTTGATTCACACTATTGATTTACTGGGTAAAGAAATTCGCCAAATTCATTGGACTCTCCTGCCGGATAACAAAAAGAAAAATCCGGAAAGGGCGAGCCCTTTCCGGATTTTTACGTTAGCAATCGATCATCAGTCTACTTTGCAGAGATCGTCGGTCGGTTTGTTAATCGCAGCCCAGGCCATTTTGACCAGGAAGAATGCCATGATCAACAAAACTGCAGATATGACTGCCAGAAGCGGCTGTTTGGTCAAGTTATCCTTGATCAAAAGACCCAGACCGGCAAACGTGGTAACCAACATGAACAACATCGGAATCATGATGAAGTTGGCTGGTTTGTGCAGACAACGGATAACCCAGGTGCCGATGGCAAGCAGAGCCATGGCGGCAACCAGTTGGTTCGCTGCGCCGAATACCGGCCAGATGAGCAGCCATGCAGGAGTATTGCCGGTTTTCCAGAACAGCAGTACCAGGGCGATTGCCACGCCAACCGCAGTTGCAGTATAACGGTCAACCCGGTTGCCTGAGAGTTCCTGGAACTGGTAACGGGCAATACGGGTTGCAGTGTCAAGTGAGGTCAGGATGAACGAGTTGAGGGCCAACAAACCGATCGAAGTTCCCACTTTGGGGTCGATTCCGATCAGGCCGGCCATTTTGCCGATGCCGGCGCCGTAAACGACGGTCGGACCGCCCTTCATCATGCCGCCAGCCAGAATCAGGGTACCGAGCGCGATAACCGCGACCAGGCCTTCGATCAACATCGCGCCATAGCCAACCGGCAGTGCGTCGGTTTCTTTACGCATTTGCTTGGAGGTCGTACCGCTGCCGACCAGGGAATGGAATCCCGAAATCGCGCCGCAAGCCACCGTAATGAATAGCAACGGCCACAGGTACAAGCCTTCTTTGGGGCTGAAGCTGGTGAACATCGGGAACTTTGCGGTATCAACACCAGTCATGAACAGCATGCCGATGGTGCCGATAGCCAACGAGAAGTAAAGCAGGAACGATGCCAGATAGTCGCGCGGTTGAAGCAACAACCAAACAGGCAGAACCGAGGCGGCGAAGATATAGAATACCAATGCGATCCGCCAGAACTCCACGCTGAATTTGAAGGAAGCCATGACCCAGGGCGAAGCATTCGCATAGAATACCGCGCCGATAACGACCGGTAGCATGATAATCGTGCTATACAATAGATTCAGGCCCATCCGGTAAACCAGCCAGCCGAAAATCATCGCAATGACGATATAGACCAGACCGGAAAATGCTACGGCCGGGTCTGCGGCAAACGTCTGTGCCGACAGTTCGAGGAACACGGCGATAACCAGGGTCAACGCAAGCCAGGTGAACACCAGGAACAATTTCTTGGCTGCAGGTCCGATCCATTCAAAAACGACTTCGCCGACCGACAGACCTTTGTGGCGCAGCGAAGCAACCAGCGATCCCATATCATGAACGCCACCGAAGAAGACTGAACCAATCAGAATCCAGATGTAGGCAGGCAACCAACCGAAGATGGATGCCGCGGCAATCGGTCCGACGATCGGTCCGGCGCCGGCGATCGAAGCGAAGTGATGTCCCATCAGAACGGCCGGGTGGGTCGGGCAATAATCAATCCCGTCATAAAGGCAGGTAGCAGGAGTTTCTTTATTGGGGTCCAGGGCAAAGGTTTTTTTCAGCCATTGGCCATAGGTCATGTACGCCACGGCGAAGAAAACTGCAGCCACAATAAACATCGTTGCTAACACAGATAAACACCTCCAACCAAATTAAATAAAAATAAAACTGCGTAAACTTTGGTCAAGAAACTACTATAAAGCCATTTCGCCTCCTTTCTCCGTACCTTTCGCCATTTCAACCTCCTTTGCTGCATATTCGAGACCCTTGTCGACTAAAAACGCAAGGTCCCTGAATTTGAACGGAACCGGCGAGCCTGCCCGATAACGCCAGACTTCGACAAACCCGCCAAACCCAAACCAGATACTCTTGATTCGGGGCGACCGGGCTGATTCCGTCGACAAAAGCAAAAATCGGTGTTTCATGACATCCGTTTCCGCTTTCCACTGCCTTAATATCCGCTCTTCATCCTTGATTCCCTGATGTGTCCAGACAATATAATCATCAGTAAAAAACTCGGCGACTTTTCCAATAAAACCGTCTTTGACAAAAGTGACCCGGCGATATACGCCTTCCATGCCATGTCCCTGCCAACTACTAAATCCCGCGTATTCCCAAAACGCATCCATTTTTTTCAGCCTTTCCATATGCTCAGACAACGATAGACCAACCTCTTCCTGTATATAAATACAATTATTCAAAAATTAGGCCAATAAGTTTTCCATCTGTTATATACTCCACGACCAGAGAGAATTCCTGCAGTTAACAAACAATTTTTTCTATTTCTTCATTTCTTTATTTTGCGCCAATACCGCTGCAATTTTTTCCATGACAACCATTCCGACATCAACTTTCACGCCTGCTTCCGAACCCTGTAGTTCGCCGAGCAGAACCGGTTCGGCAAAATGAATGCTAATCTGCGGAAACAAGCAGGTCTTGCTGAATATTTCACGGGTACCGCAGATTGCGACCGGCACGACGGGAACGCCGGCTTTTGCTGCAATCAGAGACAGTCCGGCCTCCGGCGCACCCAGATTCCCAGTCTTGCTGCGTGTCCCTTCCGGAAAAATCGTCACCAAATCGCCTTCTGTCAGTTTTTCGATCGCATATCGTATTGCCGAACGATCGGGTGCGCCGCGTTTGACCGGAAACGCAAGCAATGAACGGATGACCCAGGCGAAAACCGGATTCTGAAACAACTCGCTCTTGGCCATAAAATGGACCCGCCGTTGCCGCAGGGCAATCCCTACCAGCGGAATGTCCCAGAAGCTTTGGTGGTTTGGTGCGATGATCGCGCCGCCTGCCGGCACGTTTTCCAATCCACTGACCTGCCAGCGCAACAATACACGAAACAAAAACCAACAGGGAACCCAGACAAGAAAATAGATAACGCTATACATGACCGCACCGCGCTTGATAAATGGTCACAATCCCTGACACGACAGCTTCGATTGACATTCCGGTAGTATCCAGCAGCACTGCATCCGCCGCCTGAACAAGCGGCGCCAGCTCACGCTCGCTGTCCTGGCGGTCGCGCTGCTCCATCTCCTGTTGCAATGCAGCCAGGTCCTGATCATAGCCTTTATCCCGCATTTCCTGCCAACGCCGTCGCGCCCGTTCGGCGACAGAAGCCGTCAGAAATATTTTGGCGCATGCATCCGGCACAACGACGCTGCCGATATCGCGACCATCGAGAACCACTGACCCCGCCGCCGCCATTTCTTGCTGCAGTCTCACCATAGCCTGCCTGACCGCAGGGACTTGGGAAACGCGAGGAACCGCTGTCGTGACTTCCGGCGTCCGAATCGCCTCCGTCACATCAACCCCGTCAGCCAAAACACGCAGTCCCGCTACCTGGCGGTTGAACCGGACGTTAATCCGTCCCGCCAACTCTGAAATTGCGGCATGATCGGCCAGCTCAATCCCTTCCGCGATCACTCTGCAAGTCACCGCCCGGTACATGGCGCCGGTATCGATATAAACAAAACCCAACTTTTCCGCCACCATTTTTGCAACGGTACTTTTTCCGGCACCTGCCGGTCCATCGATGGCAATGACATTCTGCCTCATTTACAACAACCTTTCATTAAGTCAAAGAAACCGGGGAACGAGATATTGACACAACCGGCATCGTCCAGCGTTGCCCCGGCATGGGCCATACCTGCCACTGCCAGAGACATCGCCACCCGATGGTCGCCATAAGTCCTGCATTCGGTCGGGTTCAACCGTCCATCGCCCTGGATCAGCAACCCGTCAGGGCGTTCTTCAATAACTCCGCCCATCCGGTTCAGTTCGGTAGCCATCGCCAGCAGCCGGTCCGTTTCTTTGACCCGCAGTTCCTCCGCACCCTGGATCAACGTTTCTCCGGTAGCATACAAGGCAGCAACCGCCAGAACCGGAATTTCATCGATCAATCGGGGAATCAGTTCCCTGCCGATGGATATCCCCCGCAATCTTGCCGATCGGACCCGCAGATCCGCGACTGGCTCTTCACCGCTCAAACGTTCATTCAGCAACTCGATATCGGCTCCCATCTGGCGCAGCACATCAAGCAGTCCCGTGCGGGTCGGATTAACGCCGACATTGGTCAGGGTGAGCTCGCTATCAGGAATGATCGTCGCCGCCACTAGCAGAAACGCCGCTGAACTGAAGTCGCCCGGCACTTCGACAATACTCGGCGCTTTGAGCGAACTGACAGGCTTTACGATGACCGCTAGCCCCTGACGTTGGACCGGGATGCCAAACTGAGCAAACATCCTTTCGGTATGGTCGCGCGACAAATACGGCTCACTGATCGTTGTCGGCGAGCCGGCGTAAAGAGCGGCAAACATCAGCGCCGATTTGACTTGGGCACTGGCTACCGGCATCCTGTATTCGATTCCCTGCAAACTACCGGTTCCTTCAATCGCAATCGGTGCATAACGGGATTTTTCCCGTCCCATCAATCGCGCCCCCATCTGGGACAACGGTGTGATAATACGCGCCATCGGTCGACGTCTTAGCGAATCGTCGCCAGTCAGCACTGTAAAAAACGATTGTCCGGCAAGCAGTCCGCTGAGCAGACGAATCGTTGTCCCCGAGTTTCCGGCGTCCAGCACATCGTCAGGTTCATTCAGGCCATACAGTCCCTTCCCCTTCACCAACACCTTGCCGTCCGGGTCAAACTCCACCGATACGCCCAACGCCCGCATGCACGAAACGGTTGACAGACAGTCCTCGGCCGCCAAGAAATTGTGCACCTCAACCGGTGTATCAGCCAATCCGGCCAGCATGATACTCCGATGCGACAGCGATTTGTCGCCAGGCACCGCAACCGTGCCTGACAATCGTCCGGCCTTTTCGATACCGAATGCTGCTGCCATATCCAATCCACTCCTTCATTGCTACAATGCTACAATATTATCGTCTCAACTGACTAAATTATTTATTTTCGCTCGATTCGCGTCAATTCCTGCAAACGGGTCACTTCAGCTGCAGTCAATTGCCGCAATCTCCCTGTAGCCACGCCGTCCAGCGTCAAAAAAGCGTATCGGACCCGTCTCAACCGACGCACCACCAATCCGACCGCCTCGACCATCCGGCGGACCTGCCGGTTTCGGCCTTCATGGATCACGATGCTGAAGCGCCAAAACCCATTCTCGGCCAGGACGGGAACGCCTGTCTTCGCCCGGGCCGTAACCCCGTCAGCCAGTTGTATCCCCTGTTCCAGTCTTTCAAGCATGGCGGGCGCTGGTTTTTCCTCCACATCGACCATATATTCTTTTTCAACTTCAAATTTCGGATGTGACAACCCCTGGGTCAACTCTCCGTCATTAGTCAGTAGCAGCAAGCCTTCTGTGTCGTAATCAAGCCTTCCCACCGGGTAGACCCGGTCGGAAATACCGGCGACCTCAACAAGATCGGCAACTGTTTTGCGCCCCTGCGGATCACTGAGTGAAGTGATCACACCATAAGGTTTGTTCAACAACAGATAAACCGGAGCCGCCCGCAGCAGCGGCGCACCGTCCAGCTCTATCCGGTCGGTCTGCCAGTCTGCTTTGGCACCCAGTTCGTCGACAACTTTTCCGTTGACTGTTACCCGGCCGGCCAGAATCATCGCTTCCGCCTGACGACGCGAAGCGACTCCGGCGGCGCTGATGATCTTTTGCAACCGCTCGCTGCTCATGCCTCACCCAGGCCGGTTTCTTCCGAGGCCGCTTCCGGCAGCGCCGGCAGCTCATCCAGACTATTCAAACCGAAACAGCCGAGAAACTCCTCGGTCGTGCCAAACAAAATCGGCCGTCCGATCGTATCCTTGCGGCCGACTTCCTTGATCATCCTGCGCTCGATCAGCGTATTGATCACACCGTCCGACTGCACGCCGCGGATATACTCTACATCCTGCCGGGTAACCGGTTGTCGGAATGCGATAATAGATAAAGTCTCCATCGCTGCCGGCGAAAGCTTCGGATCCTGATGCGCAGCCAATTTTTCAACCACCGCGGCAAATTCGGGCCGGGTACAAATCTGATAACCGCCGGCCGCTTGCACCAGGCACAGGCCACGCCCCGGTTGTTCCATATCTTCCTTCAGTTCCAGCAACATCGCCTGGACATGTTCAATCGGAATATCCAGCAATGCCGACAACCGTTCCGGCGGCATCGGATCGCCGGCAGCAAATAGCATCGCTTCCATCGGTCCTTTTAGATGTTGGTAAAACATGCTCCGCTATTCCCTCCATACCATGATGATCGGTCCGAATTGTTCCATTTGCTGCACACGAATCCGGCGCAGACGGATCAGTTCCAGGATCGCCAGAAAGGTGCTCACCATCTCGTTTTTTGAGCCGGACCGTTTCAGCGCCTGACGAAACTCCATCCTGCCTTGAAACGATTCCAGCAGACTAAGAATATCGCTCATCTTGTCCTGCACGGTGATTTCTTCCCGGGCAATGGTGCGAAACTCATCGGCAACTGTTTCCCAGATCGCGGCAAACGCTGCCAGCAGATCGTCGATGGTAAGGCCTTGCGGCATTGCCCTGGCTACGGTAAAAACCTGCGGCGGCCGGCGATAATAGAGTTGTCGGCAACGCAACAACTGTTGCAACAATTCGCCTGCTTCGCGATAACGCCGATATTCGATCAATCGCTCCACCAAAGCGGCACGGGGATCTTCCTCTTCCGGTTCGGAAGCGTCCTCGATTTTTACCGGTTTCGGCAGCAGCATGCGCGACTTGATTAGCAACAAAGTCGACGCCATGGTCAAAAACTCGGTGGCGACTTCCATGTTGTATTCGCTCCAGGCCCGCAGATAGGCGATATACTGTTCCGCCACCGCCGCGACCGGGATATCGTAAATATCGATCCGGTTCTTTTCGATCAGATGGAGCAGAAGGGCCAGCGGCCCCTCAAATCCCTCCAGTTTGATTTTGTACTCTTCCGCACTCATCCCATGTGCATGACGGAGCGAACCTGTTCCATCGTCTCGCGGGCTGTTTCGCGAGCCCGGTTTGCCCCATCGGTCAGAATGTCCCGCACGTCGTCTGGTCGGGCGGCCCAGTCCTGCCGGCGATGGTGAATATCGGCCAAGGCTTCGACCATGTGCTCGGCCAGCCTTTTTTTGCAATCGACGCAACCGATTCCCGCCGAACGGCATTCGGCGTCGATCGTGGGCAGCTCGTTCTGGCTGTAAAGTTTGTGGAAGGTAAACACCGGGCAGACCTCCGGCCGGCCGGGATCGGTCCGCTTGATCCGCTGCGGATCGGTCACCATCAGCCGCACCCGCGCCCGCAGATCGTCGGGGCTGGCTGCAAAGGCAATTTCATTGCCATAGGATTTGCTCATCTTGCGCCCGTCGATGCCAGGCACCACCGGCGCTGCGCCGATATAGCCCTTCGGTTCGGGGAACACTTCCTGCTTGTAAATGTAATTGAAGCGGCGAACGATCTCGCGCGCCAGTTCCAGATGCGGCAACTGGTCTTCGCCGACCGGCACCGTATCGGCCCGGTACAGGATGATATCGGCCGTCATCAGCACAGGATAACCCAGGAAACCATAGGTGTTGATATCTTTCCCCTGGTCGCCCAGTTGCTGCAACTTGTCCTTGTAAGTCGGCACCCGCTCCAGCCAGGACAGCGGCGTCATCATCGACAACAGTAAATGCAGTTCCGCATGCTCCTTGACATGAGACTGAATGAATATCCTGTTTTTCGCCGGGTCAAGACCGGCGCTCAGCCAGTCAAGCGCCATGTTGTGCGTATAGTCCGGCAGCCGCGACGGATCTTCAAACGAAGATGTCAGTGCATGCCAGTCGACGATGCAAAAGAAGCATTCGTATTCGTGCTGCAGTTTGACCCAATTGGACAAGGCGCCGAGATAGTTCCCCAGGTGAAAGTTGCCGGAAGGCTGCATTCCGCTGAATATACGTCCTTTTACCATCTGCTGTTTCGCTCCTTAAAATACAATTCCCAAAATCAGACTCGCAGTTCCGCGAATGACGAACTCAATGATCCGATAAAACGGTGTCACGATAGTGCTGAGCAAACCGGGAATCAGCACCAGCGCGATCAGGATATAGTTTCCGTACGGTTCCAGTTTTTGATACTGATAGGCCAAGTGCCCCGGCAATAGACTCATCAGCACTTTCGAGCCGTCGAGCGGCGGAATCGGAATCAGGTTGAATACCGCAAACATCAGATTGTAGCGGTACAATTGCCAAAGGGTCTTTTGCCAGACCATGCCGATCAGGTTCAGTTCTCCCAGCAGCATCAACAAGAACCAGGCGACAAATCCCAAGGCGATATTGGCGCCGGCCCCGGCCAGCGAAACGACAAACATTCCTTTGCGACCATCACGAAAATTGCGGTGATTCACTTCTACTGGTTTGGCCCAGCCAAATCCAGCAATAAATAACAACAACAAACCAATCGGATCAATATGGGGAATCGGGTTAAGCGTCACGCGGCCCAAGAATTTGGGCGTCGGGTCTCCCATCGCCACCGCGGCGCGGGCATGCGCATATTCGTGAATTGTCAGCGCTGCGATCAACGCTGGAATTCGGAACAACATATCTGAATCAAATCCGAACACGAATGTCCTCCTTTATTTTGCCGCTGAACCGGCTCTACTCCCCGTTTATTATAACCGGAAACCCGCCTGAACGCAAAGAAAGCCACTGTTTATCGTGTCGCGTCGCTTCGTTCGTTGGAGATGATTCCGGCGATCACGGCCGGACACGGCTGCGGCTTATCCGCGATTTGTATCGAGCGTTGCACGATCGCCTGCGCTTTCGACGGGTCGGTTTTCTTGCCATAATAAAGGGTTGCCAACTTTTGCCCGACTGCCACCGCATCGCCGCAACGCACATGCAATTTGATCCCCGCGTGCAAATCAATCGGATCGTCTTTCCTGTGCCGTCCGGCGCCAAGCAGAATCGAACTCCGGCCTAGTTCAGCCGAATGCATCGAACAGACAAAGCCGGCGTTGCCAGACACAATCTCCAGGCAGTGCGCGGCAGTTCCCAGTAAACTTACGTCATCGACAACTCTCCCGTCGCCGCCCTGGGCCACAACAAATTCGCGAAACTTTGCCAATGCTGCGCCGCTGGCCAATAGCTGCCTGATTTTCTCTGCCGCCGCCTGTTGCGACAAATCGGGCTGTGCCAATTGGAGCATCTGCGATGCCATTTCAACGCAAAAACCGCATAACCGCCTGTCGCCGCCGCCGGACAATATCTCGATCGCCTCGGCGATTTCCAGGCTGTTGCCGATGCCAGTCCCGAGCGGCTCTTCCATGCTGCTGATCATCGCCAGCGTTTCCCGGCCTACACCGTCGCCGATATCGACCATCAGCAGAGCCAGCTCTTCCGCTTCCGTCAGCGTTTTCATAAACGCACCGCTGCCATATTTGACATCAAGCAGGATTTTGTCAGCTCCGGCAGCGATTTTCTTGCTCATCACCGATGCGGCGATCAACGGCAGACTGTCTACGGTTGCCGTAACATCACGCAGCGCATAAATTTTTCCGTCAGCCGGCGCGATATCCGGCGTCTGACTGGTGATCGCCAGACCGATCCGTTGGACCTGGCCGACGAATTCGTCGATTGTCAGGGCCGTGCGAAAACCGGGAATCGATTCCAATTTGTCGATGGTTCCGCCGGTAAAGCCCAGTCCCCGACCCGACATCTTGGCGACTTTCACTCCGGCTGCCGCAACCAGCGGCGTCACGATCAACGTCGTCGTGTCAGCCACTCCGCCGGTACTGTGTTTGTCGACTTTTACACCCGCAATATGCGACAGGTCAAGCTGGCTGCCTGATTCAGCCATCGCCAGTGTCAATTCGACTGTTTCCTCCCTGCTAAGCGTGCGCAGCCGGACCGCCATCAACCATGCCGCCATCTGATAGTCGGGAATCGCGCCTGCAGTATAGCCGTCGACAATATACCGCAGCTCTGCCGCATCATGCACGCCAGCCAGTTTTTTCTTTTCGATCAGATCGACCATTCGCATTGCCCTTACACCTCTCTTGCGCTCTTATGCCCGTGGGTGGGTCTTGTCATAGACTTCCTTGAGCCGGGTCCGGGTGACATGCGTATAGATCTGGGTCGTCGATATGTCGGCGTGACCAAGCATTTCCTGCACCGCCCGCAGGTCGGCCCCATGTTCGAGCAGATGCGTGGCGAAAGAATGCCGCAACATATGCGGCGTTACCGTTATTCTGATATCCACCCGCCTGGCCGCCGCCTGGATGATCTGCCAAAAACCCTGCCGGGTCATCTTGCGACCATGATGATTGAGAAACAGCGTGTCTTCCGCCGCCCGCCTGACGATTTTCGGCCTGGCCCGGTTCAGGTAGTTCTGCAAAGCCAGCTGCGCCGAACTGCCCATCGGCACGATGCGCTCTTTTGAACCTTTGCCAAAGCAACGGATATAACCCATGTCCATGTTGATATCGCCGACTTTCAAAGAAACCAGTTCCGACACGCGCACACCGGTCGCATACATCAGTTCCAACATCGCTTTGTCGCGCAGATTGGCCGGCGTAGCGGCGCCTGGTTGCTCAAGCAGCCTGACCATCTCTCTTTCGCTCAGCACTTTCGGCAGTCGTTGCGGCGTCTTCAGCGAGTCGATCGTCTCGGATGGGTCGGCCTTAAGCTGACGTTCCCGCAACAGATATTGAAAAAAACTGCGAATCGCCGCCAATTTACGGGTGACAGAGGTCGGTTTCATCCCTTCCTGCTGTAGCTTGCGCAAATAATCGACCAAAGTGTGAGAATGAACTTCCGACAAAGAGTCATAACCGGCCTGCGTCAAAAATGCGACGAACTGTCGCAGGTCACGGCTGTAGGCATCGATGGTATTGCGGGATAAACCGCGTTCCACAGAAATATAGTTAAGAAACTCTTCGATCAGCGCCTGCATGAAAACCTCCCGGTCACGGCAATCCGACCTTGCCGTAAATGCCGCCGCCGCCGCTTTGCACCGTCGCCGTTCCGCTTCGCACGGCGGCCATCGCCGCAGCGACCCGTCGTCCGCCCACCCGCTCGATCTCCGCCAGCGAAACCGCATGGATCAGTTCCATCTCCGTGCCCAGCTGATCGACCAATTTTGCCAGCGTTTTGCCACCCAGACCGGGCAACATATACAGCGGCGCCTGATAACGATATTGCGGCCGCGTCGCCGGATGCAGCCCGTCTGGCGCGTCTGCGATCTCTTCGATTCGGTCCGCCACACCCTTGACCAGTTTTGCGCAACCGCAACTTGGACAGGTCGGCTGGATCGGGGAAGCCGAAAAAATCGTCCCGCAATGTTCGCAACAACTCTGATGATATTTGCCCAACCGCGGGTCCATACCGAAGTTTTCCAGCAGCCGCCGTCCGGCTAGACGTTTGAATGCCAGAGCGCATTCGCTGTGGCTAGGCGATGCCAGTTCCAGCAGATTATATTCGCGGCCGATTTTTTCCGGTGAATGGGCATCGGAATTGGTCAAAAACTCAAAGCCCCACAATTCACGAATCCGGTCCGCCATGACCGTATCTGCCGACAAGCCCAGTTCGACGGCGGAAACCGCAGCGATATCCGCGTCGTTCAGCAATGAAGACATACGCGGGCCACAGGCGCCATATAGACTCTTGTGCGGCGTGAACACATGGGCCGGCACAAACAGCGCCTCATGGCTTCGTGCGATGCTGGCCAACTGCCGCAACGGCATGTGCGCATTTTGTGAGCTGAGTCCGATGTTGCGAATGTGCCGGGACATTACCTCCGTCAATTCCTGCATCGCAGGCAAATCAGGCAGATAGAGCAGGGAATGACACATACCGCCCGTCTCTTCACAAGTTTCGATCTCGGCGCCAAGCAGCAGCGTCACGCCATTATGGTAGCGGTAGCCGCCGCCAGCTTGCGCGACCAGGCTGCCTTCTTCCAGCAGCCGCCCGATATCCTGCTGGACCCAGGGCGACATCGCATCGACGATCGCCACTATCTGCAGCCCTTTGCGCTGCAGGGCGGTGTCGAGGATCGTTCGGACGGTCAGCTGGCGCGAAGTGGGTATTTTTACCCATTTGCCGCTTTCACTGATGCCGACATGGATGTGGAAATCGGCAAAATAGCGGTTCATTGATTTTCCTGCAACAGATAGAAGCCAGCGATCGTTTTAGCATCGCAAATGTCGCCGGAACGTATCATCCGGGCAATCTCCTGCGGTTCGTGAGCAACAACCGCCAGAAACTCGTCTTCATCCGGGTTGACGGCCGTCTTTTTCAAATCACTGGCCAGATAAATGTGAATCACTTCATCCGTGAAACCGGGCGCGGTAAAAATCGAAGCCACGCGTTGCAATTTTCCGGCCAGATAGCCAGTCTCCTCTTCCAGTTCCCGCAACGCGCAATCATCGGGATTTTCACCCGGGGATAGTTTCCCCGCCGGGATTTCCAGCAGTATCTCACCGACCGGGTGGCGAAACTGTCTGACCATTAGCACCCTGCCGTCCGGCAGCACCGGAACGACGGCCACCGCGCCCGGATGCTCTACGACTTCCCGTGACGCCTGATTGCCGTTGGGCAACAACACCATATCCCGGCGAAGATTGATCACTTTGCCTTCGTATAGGCGCTGCGCAGATACAAACTTTTCCTTCAGATTCTCATCCATCAAACTCTTCCCTTTCACCAATCGCATAGAAAGACACGACCCCCGAGGGTCGCGTCCTTGCATCAATCGTTTTCGTCCCACGGATACTGCGTCATCGGTTGCAGCGGCAACAGCGGCGCAACAACATCGATTTTACCGAACAGCCAGTCCGGCAGCACCAGCCAGCGCAGCGGCAATCCCTTTCGGTCGGCAACCTGCTGCGTCAGGCGAAAGCCCTCCAGCACCTGCTGCGCCGTGGTTTCCGCGCCCAGGTTGGTGTTACTGACCAGCCCGGTCACCGCCAGTCCCGAAGCCGCTTCGATATTGGCAATCGCCGTGATGATCTCGTCCACCGTCGCCGAAAACGGCCGACAGACATTGACCACCATCAAAACTTCGGCCCCGTTCTCGCGGATCAGGTTACGGATCTGCCCCAGCACAATCGCGGCTTTCGCGCCGCCGACATCCATGACTACCCGATACTGGGGACTGGCGAGAACCCGGGTCAGATCCGGCGGCATGATTGGCAAATCGGCATGAGCCAGTTTCGGCGGCGGCGCAACGACAGTGACGCCCTGCGCTTCCAGTCGCGCCCTGTGCTCGCGCGTACGGAAATAGGGCTTGACCAGGTCCATGTCAATCACGGCGGCGGTCATGCCGGCGCGTTGCATATATGAAGCCAGATTCACAGTCAGTTCGGTCTTGCCGCTGCCAAATTCGCCAACCAGCACTTTGATCCGGGGTTTCGTCTCCTCGACCTCGCGAAACGCCTGAAGGTCAAATACCACAATGCACTCCCCTATTCGTAGACCATTGCCGGTTCTTCTTTATGCAGCACGCGCAGCGCGCCTTCCGACAAGGCCAGTAGTTCATCTTCGCCCGGGTAGACCAGGACTTTGCCCAAAAACTTGACCCGCTCATTGATCCAACCGACCAAACGACGCGAGTAGGCCAGTCCGCCGGTCAGCACGATCGCATCGAACTCGCCGTTGACAACGGTCGTCATCGCCGCGATCTCTTTGGCAATCTGATAAGCCATCGCCTTATAGACCAGCTCTGCCTGTTCGTCGCCTTCATCGATCCGACGTTCGACTTCCCTGGCGTCATCAGTGCCAAGGTGGGCGACCAGCCCGCCCTTGCCGATCATTTTACGAATCATTTCCTGCATCGTATACTGTCCGGAATAACACAGTTCAATCAGCGGACTGAGCGGCAGATTGCCGGTACGCTCCGGCGAAAATGCACCGCCGTCCATCGGATTTGTGATATCGATCATCCGGCCGTTCTGCTGGACTGCAAAAGAGATGCCGCCGCCCAGATGACCCATGACCAGCGTCACGTCAACGAAATCCTTGCCCAATTCTTTAGCTGCCTTACGCGCCGTCGCTTTAAGATTCAGCGCGTGAAACAGACTGCGTCGCGGCATTTCCGGCCAGCCGCTCAATCGGGCGATTGGCGCCAGTTCGTCCACGCAGACCGGATCGACGATAAACGCCGGCAAACCTAAGTGATCGGCAATCCCCTTGGCGATCAGGCCGCCGAGATTGGACGCATGATGCGTTTGAACATTATGCTGCAGGTCATGCACCATGGCTTCATTCACGGTATAGGTGCCGCCGGGGATCGGTTTCAGTGCGCCGCCCCGACCGACGACGGCATGCAAGTCAGCCAGTTTGAAACCATGACGCTCTACCGCCTGTTCCACCAAGTCACGACGATAGTCGTACTGGGCGTATATATCGGCAAAAGAAACGAGTTCTTCCTTGCTGTGCCGGATTACTTCTTCAAACAGGCAGTGCGACTCTTCATAAAGAGCGATTTTGGTTGATGTAGACCCAGGATTGATTGCCAACACACGATGTTTTTTCTTCATCTTTTTGCCTCCGTCCCATTGCATTGTTTTCAAATCAACATTAAGCCGGTTGTATCGTTTGCTTGAAAACTGCGGCGGTTCGCACCATCTCTGCCGCATTGTCCAGTCCCGCCGCGGTGATTGGATCCCCGCCGATCATGCGGGCCAGTTCCTGCAACCGCTGCGTTTCCGGCAACACCCTGACAAAAGTCTGGGTACGTTCTGCCACCGGTTTCTTTTCGATATGGATGTGGCGGTCCGCCATCGAAGCGATCTGCGGCAGGTGCGTGATGCAAAGCACCTGCTTTTTCCAGGCAACCCTGGCGATGTTTTCCGCCACCTTACGCGCCGTATGACCGCCCACCCCGGCGTCGATCTCGTCGAATACCATCACCTGCGCCCCGTCATTACGCGAACAGACGGTCTTGATCGCCAGCGCCACCCGCGAAAGTTCACCACCTGAGGCGACTTTGGCAAGCGGCCGAAGCTCCTCGCCCGGATTAGCGGAAAACGCAAACTGAATCGAATCGCAACCGTTTGCGGTAAAACTCTCCCCGTTTGTAAGCTGCACGACGAACTTGCCGCCCGGCATGCCCAGTTCCTGCAAATGGGCTTCGACCGACCGCCCCATCGCCGCCGCGGAAACGGCCCTTTGGCTGCCAAGCGCCAATGCCTTGATTTTCAGTTCCGACTCCTGTTGCTGCAGCTTTTTCTGCATTTCCCGCAGCACATCGTCGTGACAGACCAGTTCGTCCATCTCGTCCCTGGCGGCTTGTGCATAGGCCAGCACTTCAACCAGCGATCCGCCGTATTTCTGTTTTAGCCGGTAAATCAAATCCATGCGTTCCTGCAAACGCGACAGCTTTACCGGATCATACTCGACCTGATCCAAATAATCGCGTAGCTCCGGCGCCATGTCGTCAAGCAGGACCACGATCTGGGCAATTTGTTCGGCATATTGGCCAAGCGTCGCATCAAACCGGGCCGCAACCTCCAGTTGCCGCCGGCATTCCTGCAAAATGGAGACTGCGCCTTTGCTCCGTTCATCGCCATCAGACAAGCCTGCCCAGGCCGCCCCCACTGTCGCGCTGATTTTCTCGGCATGCGCCAACAAGGAAATCTGCTGCGGCAGTTCGGTCTCTTCCGGCAACTTCAGACGAGCCGCCTCGATTTCGCCGACCTGCCACTGCAACATATCGATTCTTTGGGCCCGTTCACGATCGTCGCGATTCAGTTCAGCGATTTTATCCCTGGTCTTTCGCCAATCGGCAAAAGCCAGCTGATAATCTGCCAGCAACGGAGCAATGGCGCTATCCGAGCCGTCCAGCAACCCCAGATATGATTCCGGTCGTAACAGTGCCTGGTTTTCATGTTGTCCGTGCATGTCAAGCAGCATACTGCCGATTGTCCGCAATAGCGACAACGGCGCCGGCGTGCCATTCACAAGCACCGTGTTTTTGCCCTGACGAGAAACCGACCGGCTGAGAAACAACAGCCCGTCCTCTTCCTGGGGAATCGCCTGTTCCTCCAACAGCGCCCGCAACGGTTCATGCGCCTGCAGCGCAAACACCGCATCGATCCGGAACTGTTCGCAACCGCTACGCAGCATCTCGACCGATGAACGGCCGCCAAGCACCACGTTCAGCGCATCCACCACCATCGATTTGCCGGCGCCGGTTTCGCCTGTCAATACGTTAAACCCATTGTCAAATTCAATTTCAGCCTGCTCAATCAGGGCGAAGTTGAACACCTTCAATAATTGCAACAACTGAATCGCCTCTACATCATGGATTCAAAGCGTTCCACCACTTTGGGGACATCTTTTTCCGGTTTGACCACGATAAAGATCGTGTCGTCGCCTGCCACCGTGCCGATGATTTCAGTCCATCGGATATTATCCAGCACGTACGCCACGGCCTGGGCCGTTCCCGGCAAGGTTCGAAGCACTACGATATTGCCGCTGCTGTTGATCGAAAGAACCGAATCCTGAAATGTCTTTTCCAGACGTCCCACGGATATTGTGATACTGTTCTCGGAGGGAAATGCGTAGCGGTGACCGCCGTCGCCGGTCGGAACCTTGACCAGCAGCATTTCTTTGATATCACGCGATACCGTGGCCTGCGTCACATCGATTCCTTCGCCGCGCAACGCCTCGGCTAGCTCATCCTGCGTCCGGATAACCAGGCGTTCCACCAATTCCTTGACCTTGATTTGTCGATGCATTTTCATGTGGTTTCCTCCTCGTTTCGCCAATCATATAGAGGATGGCTGGATTGTTTTTTTGATTGATAAAAGTCAGTCGCGATACGACAAACCGTGACTGTGGGCATTGAGGCAGCCATGCTTCCAGAAACTCTATTTCAGCCCGCCCCGGTGCATGACCGGGGTAAGCGACCACCGTGATTCGCCCGCCCGGAGCCAATCGTTCCAACAGGACAGTCAAAGCCCGCTCCAGCGAATCTGGAGTCGTGGTCAGACCATGATCCTGCCCGGGCAGATAACCCAGGTTGAACATCGCTGCATCCAGCGGCATTGTGACATGCTCAGCCAGTTTTGCATGATCGTCGTGAATCCAGCAAACCTTCTCGCCAAAGCCTTGTTGCGTAATTCGGCCGCTGGCACCCTGGATTGCAGCCGGTTGGACGTCAAAGGCAAACACTCGGCACTCAGGCGGCGTCTGCTGGCAGAGAAACAAGGTGTCGTTTCCGTTGCCGGCAGTCGCATCAAGCACACAACGCGCCTGCTGCAATGCGGGAGCTAAGAATTGCCGCGCCGCGACCAGTGCATTAGACGGAATCATCCGGATCGCTCCGTCGCAATTTGGTCCAAAGCGAATCATAGTAACTGCTGCCGACAAACTTGGCAAACCGGGCCCGGAACGGCGAACGGGTCACCACGACCTTGTCGCCGCGCTTCAAGTGGTAAAGGGTCTGTCCGTCCACGGTCAGCACGATATCGTCATGAGTGGCCTGCGGCTCGATTCGCACTTCTTCCTTGTCAGATACGATCAGCGAGCGTGTACTAAGGCTATGCGGGCAAATCGGCGTTATGACGGTCACCCGCAATGCCGGACTAACAATCGGCCCGCCCGCCGACAACGAATAGCCGGTCGAACCGGTCGAGGTCGCGACAATCAAGCCATCCGCCGGATAAGTGGCGGTGAGATGGCCATCGATATAAAGCTTTAAGCGAATCATCCGGGAAAAACCACCTTTGGCCACCACGACATCATTTAGCGACGACGCGGCAACGATCTGCTCTCCGTCACGCAGGATCGCAGCATCAAGCATCTGTCGCTCTTCGATATAGTATTCGCCGCGAATCAGTTTTTCCAGCGACGGCGTCAGGTCAGCCAGCTCAATTTCGGTAAGAAAGCCCAGTTGCCCCAGATTGATGCCGCACACAGCGATTCCGTGCGACGCTAGCTCCCGTGTCGTATTCAGCAAGGTACCGTCGCCGCCCAAGGTCAGTGCAAGCGTCACCGATTCCGCCAGCCGTTCCCGGCTACAGCCAAACTCCGGACAGTTCATCGCCGCCGCAGTTTCTTCAAGCATCAATATCGGAACCTGATTATCCTGCAAATAGCTGACAATCCAGTCAAATATCGGCGCAACACTGGGCTTCTTTGTGTTGGGAAACAAACCAATCGTGAACAAGCTACTACCTCCGTAATGGCTGCAAGTTGGCGTGGGCCGCCGCCACTGTCTGAACCACCCGCTCGGCGAAATCAGGCTGCGCTTCGGCGCTGTTGGCAAGGTGCAACAAATATTCGATATTGCCTTCCGGCCCGGTGATTGGCGAATAACTGACATTGACAGGCTGCAGCCCGAGCCCCTTGGCCACTTCGGCCACCCGGTTTATGACTGCTTCGTGCACGGCCGGATCCTTGACGACGCCTTTTTTGCCGACCTGACCGCGTCCTGCTTCAAACTGGGGTTTCACCAGCACCACGGCTTCAGCGGTTTCGCTGATCAACGGCGGTAGAATCGGCAACACTTTGGTCAGCGAAATAAATGCCAAATCGGCGGTAACAAAATCGACCGGCCCGTTGATCGCCTCTGGGGTCAGATAACGGGCGTTGGTCCGCTCCATCACTTTTACCCGGCTGTCATTGCGCAGCGACCAAGCCAACTGTCCATACCCGACATCCACGGCGACCACTTCGACCGCGCCATTTTGCAAGGCGCAATCGGTGAATCCGCCGGTGGAGGCCCCCAGATCCAAAACCCGGCGACCGGCCAGCTCAATTGCAAACTCGGTCAGCGCCTTGGCCAGCTTCAGTCCGCCTCGGCTGACAAACGGAATGTTTTTGCCGGTAAACACGATCTGCGCCGTATCCGGCACCATCGCACCGGCCTTGTCCACCCGCTGCCCATCGACCTGCACCTGCCCCGACAAAATGAATGCCTTGGCCTGATCCCGACCGGAAGCGATCCCCTGTTGCACCAACAGCGCGTCAAGCCTCTGCTGGGCCATGGTACTCCACTCCGATAAAGGCGGCCACCTGCTCGGCGATTCCTGTCGGATCGAGCCGCAGACATTCCAACAATTCGGCTCGCGTTCCCTGTTCGACAAAACAGTCCGGCAAACCAAGTCGCAACACTTTGGGTCCGACCTGCCCGGCAGCGTTGATTGTTTCCCAAACAGCCGAACCAAAGCCGCCCATCAGGCAGTTCTCTTCCAATGTAACCAGATGACGGGCTGTTTTCGCCAACTCCAGTATCAGCTCCGTATCGAGCGGCTTGACAAACCGCGCATTGATCACACCGGCCTGTACGCCGCTTTGTTTTAGCATTTCGGCTGCTTTCAGCGCCGACTGGACCATGGTCCCAGCCGCCAGTAGCACCAGCTCGTCGCCCGGCGCCAGTCGCTCGGCCTTGCCGATCGGCAGCCGGTTCGGCTGCTCCGGCATCGTGAAGCCATCGTCGCTGCGTCCCCGCGGATAGCGAAGCACTACCGGTCCGTCCAGTTGCAGCGCTGTATAGAGCATGTCGCGCAACTCCGCTTCATCCTTCGGCGTCATGATGGTGAGGTTGGGGATGATGCGGCAGAATGCCATATCAAAAGTGCCGTGGTGCGTCGGGCCGTCTTCGCCAACCAGCCCTGCCCGGTCCAGCGCAATGATGACCGGCAGGTTTTGCAGGCATACATCATGAATCAGGCTGTCATAAGCGCGCTGGGAAAAAGTCGAGTACACCGCCACTACCGGGCGTTTTCCCTGTGAAGCCAGTCCGGCCGCCATCGTCACGGCATGCTGCTCTGCAATCCCGACATCAAAAAAACGATCCGGATACTTGGCAGCAAACCGATCGAGCCCGGTCCCGTCCGACATCGCGGCGGTGATTCCCACCAACTGCGGAACTTTCTCCGCCATTTCCATCATCGCGTCGCCAAAAACCGAAGTATAGGTCGGCGCCTGGGCTGCTTTGATGGTTTTGCCTGATTCCACGCAAAACGGTCCCACTCCGTGGAACTTGTCCGCCCTGCACTCAGCCGGCGCATAACCTTTGCCTTTTTGCGTCAATACATGGACCAGCACCGGAGTGTGCAGGCTTTTTGCCTTTTCCATCACTTCGACCAACAGTGGCAGGTCATGCCCGTCTATCGGCCCCAGATAAGTAAAGCCAAGTTCCTCAAAGAACAT
>CAZYJK010000002.1:0-39267 GCA_964647865.1 uncultured Veillonellaceae bacterium
AACCCGGATTTCACTTCCATCAACTACTTTTATAAAAATGGCATAGGGACCTTTCATTTTGGTGTGGGCTGACAGCCATAACAGGAGGGGCGCTGTGAAGAAAGACAGTAAACTCGTTCGATTCATTGAAGAACTCACCGCAAACAGTTGGCCTTCACACGTCCAGCAAACGCTTGGCGAGTGGCGGTTGCGGGCAAATTTGAATGTTTCCAAACGGTCGAATTCGGTATATACCTGCGGCGCATTTCCTGAGTACGAAGGTTGGATGGAAGTTGTGGAGGACTTCTATCGGCGGCGTTCGCTATTGCCTTGCTATTATGTTTGCGAAGCGTCGCCGGCAGAATTGGATGGGCTGCTGGAGTCCAGAGGCTATCGCAAGATTTTTGAATGCTACACGATGGTTGCATCCTGTGCTGAAGTGCTGGCGCGCCCTGCGGAGCCGGGGCGGTTTTCGCCCGAGTTCGCGGAAGAAGCAAATAGCGAGTGGATTCATGACTTTATCAGATTGGAAGAGTATTCGCCCGATCGGTATGAAGGGTATGTCAATATTTTTTCCGCGATTGGTCCGCGAAAATCGTTTGTTAGTCTGCGTGACCAGGGGAAGCTAATCGCGCTGGGGACGGTAGTTGTAGAGCGAGGCTGGGCCGGCTTGAGCAATATCGTTGTTGACCCGGAACACCGCGGAAAAGGAGCGGCGACCTTCTTGCTCGACGCTCTTGTCAGGTGGTCTATGTGCAGCGGGGCGGAGCAAATCTATTTACAGGTCGTAAAAGATAACTTGCCTGCATTATCGCTTTATCGAAAGCATGGATTTATCCCTCTCTTAGAACACCATTTCCGATTAGCCGATCGGTAAGATTTTTTCTGAGGTAGCATTACGTGCAGGAGGAAACGGAATGAAAAAAATGCGCTTTTGGTTCACCGCGGTTGTTGGGTTTATGCTCCTTCTATCGGAAGTGGCAGTAGCTTCAACCTGACGACTGAATATACCTCCCGGTTCGGTTGAGGTTATAGCATTAACTAATGTTTACAAGGTTGGCGAAGTCTTTCGTACTCACGATGTTGGCATGAATATTTATTACGCCAAAAATCGTTCCAAGTATCATGGACACAAAGAGTTGCAGTACTTGGCCAATGGGGTGCCGATTTCTGAGGGTTACCAGTTCAAGACTCCCGGTAGAAAGATTATCACTTTAAAATATCAGGGCAAGCAAGGGCAATATGATTTGCAGGTTGTTCCTGCCAACCTCAGCGCGAACACCAAAGAATGCCATATACTAAAAGCTCCTTCAGACCTTTCTTACAGGCAAACATTTGATTTGTTCGACCCTGCCGATTTTGCGCTGCGATGTTTGAAGACCAATGGGGCATATGATGACTTTGGCGCTGGCGACTTGGAGTTTTATGCTAATGGAGTAAAATTAGCCAAAGGTTACAAGTTTAAAGAGGCGGGCAATAAAAACTTTGTCATTCGCCTGGGGCGACACAGCGTTCAACAGTCTCTCACAGTGGTGCCTGCCTTTGACAAGGCCGTAAGCCGTTTTGAACTGCTCAATGAACCAGAGCAAACCCAATACAACGTGGGAGATGCTTTTCATACCTGCAAATATACTGTTAGGGCTTTCTTTGAAGACGATACGACAGCCGATTATAGCGGTGATCAGCTTGCGATAACTGCCAATGGCGTTCAGATGTATGAAAACTATACCTTTGTCAGCCCGGGCGAGAAAAAAATAATCGTCGCGCTTGGCGATTTCAGGAAAACTTCCACGATAACAGTAGTAAAGTAATTTGAGGAGGCCCCTTGATGAAAACTGATGTAACCATCCGTCCGGCGCGCCAGGACGACATTGCCGCCATGGCCGAACTGCTTTCCATGTTGTTTGCGGTGGAGGAGGATTTTGCCGTCGACACAGACAAACAGCGCGCCGGACTCGAGATGTTTTTCCAGTATCCAGACGGGCGGTATCTGGTTGTGGCCGAAAAGCAACAACAAGTCGTAGGCATGTGCTCGGCGCAGCTGCTGATTTCCACTGCGGAAGGCGGCTGGAAGGCGATCATTGAAGATGTGGTGGTTGCAAAGCAGCTTCGCGGTCAAGGCATCGGCAAAAGAATGCTTGACGAACTGGCCGACTGGGCCGGGCTGCAGGGCGCGTCACGAAAGGATTTGCTGGCCGATCGCGACAATATCGACGGCCTGAAATTTTACGACCGGTTGAACTGGCGCAGAACCAATTTGATTGCGTTGCAAAAGCGGGGCATTTGAGCTTGGCTTAGTTGTAACTGATCAGCTTGTTTCCTGCAAGAAATCGAGTGCGAATTGGGCGTGCAATGCAGCGCCAATCGGCAGCACATCTTCGTCGATGTTGAATTTGTCGCTGTGCAGCGGGTAATCGGTGAGTTTTTCTTTGTTGCCGATGCCGACAAACGCCAGGGCGCCAGGCGTGTTTTCGCAGAGGAAGGCAAAATCCTCGCCGCCCATCACTTTTTCGATGGTTCCGGCAATTCCGTCTCCATACAGCTTGTGCAGCGAAGAGGCGGCGATTTGCGCGATCTGCGGATCGTTGATCAGGGGCGGCGCGATGGCGATGTATTCCATCTCAGCCTGGGCGCGGAAGGTGGCGGCGGTGTTCTTGATGATCCGCTCGATGGCCGCCGGCAGAACTTTGCGGACCTCATGGCTGAAGCAGCGGGTGGTCCCTTCCAGCGTCACTTCGTCGCAGGTGATGTTCCAGCCGGTTCCACCGGCCAGTTTGCCGATCGTGACGACTGCGGGCTCGAGCGGAGCGATTTCGCGGCTGCTCACCGACTGGAGGTTCATGATGATGGCGGAAGCGGCCAGGATGGCGTCGATCCCCTGGTGCGGCATCGAGCCGTGGCTTGCTTTTCCCCGAACGGTAATCTTCAATTTATCGGCGGAAGCCATGCGGGGCCCGGCCACCATCGACACTTTGCCGCTGGGCAGATCGGGCCAGAGGTGAAGCCCCAGAATCGCATCGACATCCTGCATGATTCCGGCTTCCAGCATTTTTAATGCCCCAAGGCCGATTTCTTCAGCAGGTTGGAACAAGAATTTTATCGTACCGCAAAACTCATGCCGCAATTCCGAACAGATTTTTGCCGCGCCGAGCAGCATGGCGGTGTGGCCGTCGTGACCGCAGGCGTGCATGGCGCCGGGCTTGGTCGATTTATAGGGCAGATCGCTCGCTTCGGCAATCGCCAGCGCGTCCATATCGGCCCGCAAGGCGACGGTTTTGCCCGGCCCCTTGCCGGAGAGAACTCCGATCACGCCGCTTGGCGAAAGCCGCGTTACCGTCAGGCCCATGCTTTGCAACTCGGCGGCTACCTTGTCGCTGGTTTCCGTTTCTGTCCAGGCGACTTCGGGGCAGGCATGGATTTCCCGGCGCCAGGCAATGATTTGCTGTTTGTGTTGTTCGGCAAGGGTTCGTACATTCATTTTCTGCTGCCGCCCTTCATTTTTTATGGAAGTATATCCCTATCATAGCTGCTGGGGCGTTATAATGAAAGGAGCAAATCCACAACGTTGTTTGCTGGGGAGGGGGAGACGACCGGATGAACAGGGAAAGATTGCAGGCCGCCGAAGCGAGGTTTTTGGCGCGTTATCCTGAAGGATTCGCCAGTCCGCAAATGCTGGAAATCGCCAAAAAACACAAGGTGGAAAAAATGAAAAAAATGGCGCAAGATAGTTTTGCGCCGGAGCAATTCGGCAGCGCCGACCAGATTGCCGCTGCGTTAGTTAAAGTGGTCAGTCAGTCGTCGTTGGTTTCGGTATTTGAAAAACCGAAATTCCGTGACGCGGTCCTGTCGATGAACGATGCGGAAAAAATCCACCTTGCGCAGGGGTTGCACGATTTTTTGCATGGCGACCAGGCGCGGGGCTTTGGCCAAATGACGGGATTGCTTGAAGAATATAAAATTGCCAAATGGCCGATATTGACGGTGGCTCCGATTTATCTCCGGCCGCACGAAGAGGTTTTTATCAAGCCGACCACCGCGAAAAACATCATCGCGCATTTTGAATTGACCGGACTCCACTACCAGGCCAAGCCGACCTATGAATTTTACCGGGCGTACCGGGAACAGATCCTGTTGATGAAACGCACGCTGAGTGAGCCGTTGCAGGTAGATAATGCCGCATTTTGCGGATTTTTGATGATGGTGATCGAAGAAAAGGAAAGCAGGGTGTAACAAGTGTGGAATAAGGATGCAATGGATAATTTCATCGACAATCAGCAAGCCGATTTTATCGCGCTCAGCAACAAAATATGGGATTTCGCCGAGATGCGGTTTCAGGAGTTCCGCTCGAGCGAGCTGCTGATTGATGCGTTGACCCGCGAAGGATTTCAAGTGGAGCAGGCGGTGGCGGGGTTGCCTACCGCGTTTGTCGCCAGCTTTGGCAGCGGCGGGCCGATTATCGGTTTTCTTGGTGAATATGACGCGTTGGCGGGGCTGAGCCAAAAAGCAGCGCTGGCGCGCAAAGAAGCGGTTGCATCGGACGGAAACGGGCATGGCTGTGGTCATAACCTGCTGGGGGCCGGTGCATTGGCAGCGGCGGTGGCTGTGAAGCGGTTTATTGCCGAAACCGGCTTGGCAGGGACGGTTCGCTATTACGGTTGTCCCGGCGAGGAAGGCGGTTCTGGCAAAGCTTTCATGGCGCGGGCCGGCGTCTTCGATGCGCTGGATGTCGCTCTCACCTGGCACCCGTTCGGGCACAACGGCGTCATGTCGGTTCGCACGCTGGCCAATTTTCAGGTGTATTTTCGTTTCCACGGCCGCAGCGCTCATGCCGCCGCTGCGCCGCATCTGGGCCGCAGTGCGCTGGATGCGGTGGAACTGATGAATATCGGCGTCAATTATTTGCGGGAGCATATCATTCCGGAGGCGCGGGTCCACTATGCGATCACCAACGCCGGAGGCGGATCGCCCAACGTGGTTCAGGCGGAGGCAGAGGTGCTGTACCTGATCCGGGCGCCGCAGCTTGACCAGGTGCGCGAAATCTACGAGCGCGTTTGCCAGATCGCACGCGGGGCGGCGATGATGAGCGGCACCGAATGTGAAATCGTCTTTGACAAAGCCTGCTCCAACTGTGTACCCAACCAGACGCTGGAAAGTTTGCTGCACGCCAATTTTCAGGTAGTCGGCGCTCCGGCCTTCGATGCGGATGATTTGCTATTGGCGCAGGAGATCCGGCGCACGCTTTCGGCGACCGACATCGAAAATGATCTGGCGATGGGGGCCGGCTTCATGGGCGGACAACATCCCGACGTCGTTGCCCGATTGCGCGAGTGCGAGTTGTCGGAGTTGATCCTGCCGTACGTGCATAACGCATCGCTACTGCCAGGGTCCACCGATGTAGGCGATGTCAGCTGGATCGTGCCCACCGCGCAGGTCATCGCAGCATGCCAGGCACTGGGCACGCCGGGGCATTCCTGGCAGGCGGTGGCGCAGGGCGCGACGGGGATCGCGCATAAAGGAATGCTCGCCGCCGCCAAGGTTTTGGCGCGTACCGCAGTCGATCTGCTGCAGGACCCTTCGATTGTCGTAGCCGCCAAAGCCGAATTGCGCAGCAAGCTCGGCGGCGCAGCCTATGTAAGTCCGATTCCGCCAGACATCCAGGCAAAGCCAGCGGTCGCCAAGAGATAGAAAGCTGCTTGCAGGTCTATTGATTGAGTATGATCGAGGCTCAGTAACGCAGTTGGCTGCGCTGCGACAGCAACATGCCGGCAAGCATCAGGCCGGCACCGGTCAGTTCGCGTGCGCCGAGGATTTCACCGAGCAGCAGGAAGCCGCCGATGGCGGCAAAAACCGTCTCCATGCTCAGTATTAGGGCCGCGTGAGCCGGCGAGGCGTTTTTTTGGCCGATGATCTGCAAAGTGTATGCGATGCCGACCGAGCCGATGCCGCCGTAGAGGATCGGCACGCCAGCCTGCAGGATCGATTCTAGCGAAAAAGTTTCGATGGCCAGCGCCACTGCCAAGCTTAGCGCTGCGCAGGTGGCGAACTGTATCGCCGCTAGTTTCAAGCTATCGACCTTGCGGGAGATGTGGTCGATTAGCAGGATATGCGCAGTCCAGAACAACGCGCCGGCGAGTTCCAGCATATCGCCGAAGGCAATCGAGAAATCTTCCTTGACGCACAAAAAATAAAGCCCGACTAAAGCCAAAAGGCAACCGGCCCAGGTATGGAAAGAAATCCGGTGCCTCAGCCAGAGTCCGGCCAGCGGCACCAATACGATGTAGAGGCAAGTGATGAATGCCGCCTTGCCTGCTGTCGTGTAAACGATGCCGATTTGCTGCAGCGAGGCCGCGATGAACAGAACTAACCCTGCCAGCAGTCCCATGCGGGTTGCCGACAGGGTGTTTTTTTGAGAAGTTGCTCCCTGAGGGTAGCGATGGAAAAACCAAATCAGCGGCAGCAAGGAAAAACTGCCCAGTGCGAACCGGATTCCATTGAAGGTAAATGGACCGATAAAGTCCATGCCGACGCGTTGTGCGACGAAAGCCAGCCCCCAGATGGCGGCGGTGGTCAGGAGAAGAACGTTTGCTCTAGTTTGCATAATGGATATATTGTATGCTTGCGCGCAAATTTGCGCAAGAGGCTGCGGTGCTTACCAACCGGCTGCCTTTAACAGGTCGATTGCTGCCTGCGGCGCAAACACCTTGCCAGTTTTCGGGATTTGAACCACGATGCCTGGCAGGGAATGTGTTTTGGCGCCAATAATCAACTGATTGCTGTCGACAGGCAGCTGCGCCCTCCGCAGTCCTTTTTCAATCAACAACACCGGATGGTTCGGATCGTCGAGATCCAGGCGGGAAACTGCGCCAAGCGCCGCAAGTGCCGCCGCTGTATCGACGAACAACTGCCGCGAAGTGTCGCTGAGTATGAATCCGAGCGACTGGGCGGTGATTTTGGCGATATCGGTGTTTTCGATCAATCCGGTCGGCTTGTTGGGACCGAACGCGTAAAGGAACAGATCTTCGCCGGTGTGGCCGGTATAGATCCAGCCGATGGCGGCCCGTTTGCTAAGGATCGGGCCGACGACGGTGGCGAAGGCTCTTTTGCGCGGCGCTTTCTGAATCGCGATGATTTCTTCGGCGGTCAGATCGTCCACAGCAAAGTTCTGCATCATTTGAATGCGGATGTTGAACTCGGAGCGGTCCGTGCCGATGACCCGGTCCATGCCTTCGCCAGTGAAGGCTGCCTGTTTCAGCGGGGCCAATACGGTTGCATAGGGAAGTTTGTCGTAATTCTTGTAGAACTCCTTGCGGCCGATCGACATGCCGCCGGTGCCATGATCGGCAAAAGCGATGACTAAGGTGTTGCGATCGTTCTTGGCAAATTCCAGCGCCACATCGACAGCCTCATCATAGGCAAGCAAGTCACTGATCACGCCCATCGGATCATTGGCATGGGCGGCCCAATCCACTTTGCTTGCTTCGACAAACAGGAAAAAGCCTTTTTCATTTTTCGACAAAGTTTCGATGGCTTTGGCTGTCATTTCCGCCAGCGAGGGTTCTTGTGGCCCCAGTGTCTGGCGGTCGAGATCGTACATCATCGCTTCCGGCGCGAACAAGCCCCAGGCTTTTTTGCCGCTGAATTTCAGCAGTTCATCACGGGTTTCCAGCACCGGGTAGCCTTGTTGTTTAAGCACTTCAACCAGATTGAGCGAATCAGTCCGGGTACCGCCCTGTTCCTTAGGAAGCAGATACTGACGACCGCCGCCGAATACGACGTCGATGTTGCCATGAACCTGTTGCTTGGCAATCAGGTCATAGCGGTCACGGAATGGCGTATGGGCTGAAAAGCCGGCAGGGCTGGCATGCTGCACCTGCGAGGTTGCGACCAGGCCGACCGATTTGCCGAGCAGGCGGGCCCCCTCCAAAACTGTGGCGACGGGCTTATTTTCATCTCCCGGTGCAATGGCGCTAACGCCGGGCACGGTTGTTTTTTCCGGCAACACGCCGATGAACTTGCTGTTGGATTTGTAACCGGTGGCAAATGCTGTGGCGGCCGGCGCGGAATCAGTGATGATTGACTCTGCGCTATAGGTTCGCAGGCCGCCGACCAGGATGCTGTCCAGCGCCAACGGAGCGCCTTTGTACCAGCGGGTTAGCGTGATGTGAGTCGAGGATGTGCCATCCGTCATCAACAGGATGACATTCTTGGCCGGCGCTGCATCAACCGGGCAGGGTAGCGCCGAAAGCAGCAATGAACAAACGAGCAGAATCAACCCCAAGCAATTGATTTTACGAAGGGATGATTTCATCAGTCACACCTCACTTCTCTCGTATACTACTTAGGCAAAACGGGCATCCCATTCACGCAGCAATTCTTCGCCAGCGCTGACGCCGATGCGATTGGCGCCTGCTTCCAGCATCGCCAGGGCCTGGTCGAGAGTGCGGATGCCGCCGGAGGCTTTGACTCCCATGACCGGACCGACCGTGTCGCGCATCAGCTTGATATGCGAAGCATCGGCTCCTTTGCTGGCAAAGCCGGTCGAGGTTTTGACGAAATGAGCGCCGGCCTGCTGCACCAACCGGCAGGCAGTAACAATTTCATCCGGCGACAACTCGCAGGTTTCCAGAATCACCTTGACGGGTGCACCGGCTGCCGCCTTCACAACGGCGGCGATATCGGCGATCACCTTCGTATGGTCGCCGGCCTTGAACGAGCCGAGATCAAGCACCATATCCAGTTCATCAGCGCCGAGATCTCGCAGGCGGGCGGCTGAAAATGCCTTGACTTCGGTCAAATCCGTGCCGTGAGGAAAGCCGAGAACCGCGCCAACCAACACGCCACTGCCTTTCAGATGGGTGACTGCCAGTTCCAGATGACAGGGCTGGACCATCAGTAATTTGAAACCGTGTTTTTTGGCGACTTCGCAGCCAACCAGGATATCTTTGGCGGTAGCGGTAGGCTTTAGAATCGAATAATCAAAAGTCTGGACAAATTCATTACGCGTCATTTAGCAAGATTCCTCCTTCAATTAGGCGGTTGCCGCCTGCTCAGTCCGGTAAGGCCACGATATCGGGCGCCGAGACGATGACGCCGACCTGGTCGCCTTCGTTCCAGACCGGGGTATTGGTCATGTAGGGTTCTTCCACATGAATCATCCGGCCGTCCGGTAAAGTGACTTCATATTCCAGCCGATCACCGACAAAGGTGCGTAACTGGACGCAACCGGCAATGCTGTCGCCGCCGACCGGACCCAGGCGTAGACTTTCCGGTCGCACGACCAGTGAAACGAGTTTGCCTGCTTGGTAGCGGATATCCGGTAAAGCTCGGACGGCATAGGTCTTTTCAAACAAGTCAACTGTTACGGATTTTTCCGTTGAGTCGCGGACGATTCCCTGCAGCACGTTGGCCTGGCCGATAAAGTCGGCCACAAATAAAGTAGCCGGGTTGGCATATAGCCCGAACGGACTATCCACCTGCTCCACCCGACCCTTATTCATTACGACGATACGGTCGGCCAGTGTAAGGGCTTCTTTTTGATCATGGGTCACATACAGGCAGGTTAGGCCGAGTTGTTTTTGAATCCGGCGGATCTCGATCCGCATCTGGATCCGCAGCTTGGCGTCGAGATTCGACAACGGCTCATCCATCAGCAGAACCTGCGGTCCCATCGCCAGTACCCGGGCCAGTGCAATGCGCTGCTGTTCGCCGCCGGACAATTGGTTGGGATAACGGGCGGCAACAGTGGGCAACCCGACTAGAGCGAGACTGTCGTTGACTTTCTGCTGTATTGTTGCTTCTGCCAGCTTGCGGGCCCGTGGTCCATAAGCAACATTGTCAAAAATCGTCATGTGGGGAAACAAAGCGTAATTTTGAAACACAAACCCGATGTCCCGCTTATTGACCATAATTTCCGTGACATCGCGGTCATCGAACCGGATCCGGCCGGCAGTAGGCGTCTCAAATCCGGCGATCATCCGCAGCAGGGTAGTTTTGCCGCAACCGGAAGGGCCGAGAAACGTCACCAACTCTCCCTTGTTGACGCTGAGGTGAACATCGTCTACGGCACGGAATTGATTCTTATCTTTGACGAAGACTTTCGTCAGATGTTCGATGGAAATACCAACCGACATGAATAAGCCTCCTTAGCGCGAATAACGGGGGTAAGCCAGGCGAAACATCAGTGAGATCAAGCCGCTGGCAGCAAAAACGATCAGGATGAGCACGACGGAAAATGCCGAAGCCTGGGCAAACTGAAGTTCGGTCATGCATTCCAGAATGCGGGTGGTGAGCAACGTCCAGTGGACCGAAATCAGGAAAATGGTGGCGCTGATCGCCGTCATTGCCCGGATGAACAGAAACTTCATCCCGGCGGTTACGGCAGGGATGATCAGCGGCAGGGTGACTTTGCGAAACGTGCCGAAGGCTGATTCGCCGAGCGACAGCGACGCTTCCTCCAGCGACAGGTCAATCTGTTGCAGCGAGGCAACTGTCGAACGGATACCGGTGGCATCATAACGGAACACATAGGCGGCCACAATGATCGCCATCGTACCGGTCAGCACCAGCGGGCCGGTATTAAAGGCGATAACATAGGAAATGCCGACAACCGTACCTGGCAGGGCATAGTTTAACAGGGCTGCGAACTCCATGACCCGTCGCCCGGGGAACCTCATCCGCGAAGTGATGTAACCGAAAGCGGTGCCGAGAATCGCGCCAATCGGGGTGACGACCAGTGCAATCAGCACCGTGTCCTTGATCGCTTTCATGCCCCGATTGAATACGTAGTCATAATGCTCGAAGGTGGGGCTATAGTCGACTCCCCAGACTTTGACCAATGAACCGAGGAAGATGATCGCATACAAAAACAGAATAAAAGCCGAAACGAGCAGGCAAACCGAAACCACACCGATTTCCGGCGCCAGACCCAGACTGCGGATGCCGGTGTGTGGACCGGATTTGCCGCTGATGGTGACATAACTCTTTTCGCCGATCCAGTAGCGCTGCAGGAAATACACAATCAGCGCCGGGATCAGCAGGATGAACGACAGCGAAGCGCCGCCGCGCAAGTCGTGCAACCCGGTGATCTGCAGATAGGCCTGGGTGGGCAGTACCGGAAACGAATGACCGGCCAGCACTAGCGGCGTGGCAAAGTCGGCCAGCGAGCTGGCGAACAGCAACAAAAAAGCATTAGCCAGACCCGGCGTGGTCAGTGGCAGGGTAACGGACGCGAAGGTGCCGAGACGTGAACGTCCCAGACTGAGCGAGGCATCTTCCAGATTCGGGTCGATTGCTGCCAGTACGGCAGACAGCGTGAGAAAGGCCACCGGAAAAACGGTCAGCGTCTCTGACAGCCAGGTGCCCCAAAAGCCGTAGATGGTGAATTCCGGCAAACCGAACCAGCGGAAGAACATACCGTTGGGACCCAGTGCCAGGGTAATCGCAATGCTGCTGGTAAACGGCGGCGAAATCAGCGGCAGCACCGGCACTGCGCCTAAAAACCACTTGACCGGTCGCGGCAGGTTCATTCGGGTCACGGCAAAGGCAAAGATAAAACCGAGCAAGACCCCAGCCAGCGCTACGGCAAAGGCAAGATACAGGCTGTTGAAAACAGCAGCCCGGTCATACCAGTTGGTAAAGACCCGCTCCAGACTGGCCAGGCTGAAATAGCCGTCGGCAAAAAAAGTCACCTGTAGCAGGCGGGCGAAGGGGTATAGCACAAATACCCCCAACGCCAGCCACAGGGTCGCGATTGCAGAAACCAGGGCAGGGTCGCGTTTCATTTGATTACTTCATTGATCCAGCGGTCGACGAGACGCTGGCGGTCTTTGCCTGCTTTCAGGATATCGACTTCAATAAGCTTGACCTTGCCCATGTCCAGGGCCGGATCCTGCACTTTCACATCCGGGTTGGTAGGGATGAAGAAGATTTTGTTGGTTTCATAAAGTTTCTGCATATCGGCGGTGGAGGCCCAGTCAAGGAATTTTTTGGCCAGCGCCGGTTGTTTGGCTCCCTTGATCAGCGCCATCGCTTCGACTGCGTAGGCTACGCCTTCTTTGGGGTAGCTGATCACGACATCATGGCCCTGCGCTTTGATTTCCAGTGTGTCAACCAGGAAGAAAATGCCGCCGGCTGCTTGTCCGTTAGCTACCGGCAAGGCGCCGCCAGCGCCGCTCTTGGTATACATCTGGATGTTCTGGTGCAGTTTTTTCTGGTAATCATAGGCTTTATCCTCGCCCATGGTGTAGGTCAGGCTGAGGATCCGTGAGATGGCTGTGCCTGATGTGCGGGCATCCGCTGTCTGCAGGCCATTCTTGAAGGCCGGATTCAGCAATTCATCCCAAGAAGTGGGGGCGGGCAGGTTCTTTTGTTTGAGAACCTTGTTGTTGAACATGAAGCTGATTGGATTGACAGCAACGCCGACCCAGTTGTTCTGAGGGTCTTTGAACTTGGCCGGGATCTTGTCGGCGCCTTTGGGGGCGTAGGGTTCAAACACGCCTTTTTCGACGCCGGCGGCAAATGTGTCAGCCGGTCCACCGAACAGGACATCGACCTGCGGATTGCCTTTCTCGGCAACTACACGGGCCAGCGCCTCGCCTGAGGAGAAACGCAGGAAATTGACCTTGACGCCGGTTTCTTTGGTAAAGGCGGCAAATACCGCCGAGGAGTATTTTTCCGGCCAGATGGTGTAAATATTGATCGTTTCAGTTTTTGCCGGAGCTGCCGGTTTGGCGTCGGGCTTTTTGTCAGCGCCGCCGCAGCCTATGAGTAGCAAAGACAGTGAAAACACCAGGAACAAGAGCACGAACGAGCGTTTTGCTTGCATGAGTTTTGCCTCCCTGTTGTTATTTTTCCAGCATCGTTTTGCGGAAGGTCTCCTTAACGATTTCGGCTTCTTTGGCAAACTTGCCCCAATCCAGCATCGGTGAATTTTTGGTGATTACAGCTTTGTCAGGCGCACCCTTGGGTGGCGGCACATCGTTGCGGACCGAATGCATCCATCCTTTCGTGACAATCGCCTGCTGGCCTTCTTTGGACAACCACCAGTCGGTTACTGCCTTGGCGGCTTCCGGGTTCTGGCTGCTGGCAAAGATGGCGATCGGGCTGGGCAGAATGACTGCACCGTCAGTCGGGTAGGCAACCTTGAGCGGTTCGCCCTTGGCGGAGACTTTCAGGATGTTCTCTTCGCCGATGATCCCGACAAAATATTCGCCGGTAACCAGTTTATTCTGCACTGCCGTGTTGCCACCTTCAATCTTCATGCCGTTTGCTTTCAGTGCTTTGAAATAATCCCAACCATAGCGCTGCGACAAGTCGGCGGTGACGGTCAGGATCGAACCGGAGAGAAGAGGATTGGCCATCGCCAGCTTGTTGTTCCATTTGGGATCAAGTAAATCTTTGAATGACTTCGGCGCTTCTTCAGGTTTTACCTTCGTCGTATTGTAAGCCATCAACATATAGCTTAAACGGACGCCGGTCCAGTATCCTTCGTTGTCTTTATACTTGGCGTCGACGAACTGACGGTTCGGCGCGTCAAATTTCAGTAACAGATTTTTTTCTTTAAGCGTGATGTAATAGCCTGGATCAGAGACCATCAGCACATCGGCTTGGACTTTTTTGGCTTCGATTTCACCGGCTAATTTGGTCATGACTTGTTCGGAGCCCGCCTGAAACCACTGCACGTCCAGGTTTGGGAAAGCCTTCTTCAGTTCAGGTTTTACTGCTTCGATAATATCCGGGAACATTGAAGTATAAATCATCAGTTTGCCGGACGGGCCAGCGGGTTTGGCTGGGGCAGCCGGTTTTTCGGCGGGCTTCTTGTCCGAACCGCCGCAACCGGCGATCAGTGTGGTCAGCATGGCCAGAATCATGAGAATGGCAAACATTTTCCCCTTTTTCATTGTTTCAAACCCCTCCCTCTCTTTGTGAAAACAAAACCGAGATGCCCATATGGACGCAAATCCACACAGACATCCCGGATTTTCTCTCAATTCTCTGTCCCGCAGATGCTTTTATGCTGAAATTATGCAGTTAGGCGCCTTGTTTGCTCACTTGACAATATGGAGCTTGTTCGGTGCGATGACCAGGAACACCTGCTCGCCGGCTTCGAAGGTCTGGTGGTTTGCCGGGTCGGCATCTACCAGCAGCAGGTTTTGGCCATGCGAAGAGATGACGTAATCCTGGTAAGAGCCCATGAAAACCGAGGACGCTATCGTTGCCGGGATCCCCGCATCACAGGAAAGCGTAATCGCCTCCGGGCGGACGATCAATTTGACGGCATCACCGGGTTGCAGCGCGAGGCCGGTCTTTACATGAAAACTGGTTCCCAGGGCCGATACCTCGGTACGGTCGTCGTTTACGGCAACCACCTGACTGGGGATGATGTTGGCGGTGCCGATGAAATCGGCGACAAACTGGCTGGCCGGCGTGGCGTAGATTTCCCGCGGCGTGCCGATCTGTTCGACGACGCCTTTGTTCATGACGATGATCCGGTCGGACATGCTCATCGCTTCGGCCTGGTCATGCGTGACATAGATGCTGGTGATGCCAAACTGACGCTGGATTTTGCGGATTTCCCGCCGCATGTGAATGCGCAGCTTGGCGTCCAGATTGGACAGCGGTTCGTCAAACAGCAATACTGACGGTTCCATGACCAGCGCCCGGGCCAGGGCGACCCGTTGCTGCTGTCCGCCGGAGAGCTGATTGGGCGAGCGGGTTTCCAGTTCGCTCAGTCCGACCAGGCCCAGGATTTCTTTGACTTTGGTCCGAATATCGTCGGATTTCATTTTTTTTATCTTCAGTCCGTAGGCGATGTTTTCAAAAACGTTCAGATGGGGAAACAGGGCGTAGCTCTGAAACACCATCGCCGTGTCGCGGCGGTCTGGAGTCAGCGTGTTGACCCGTTCATCACCGATCAGGACATCGCCTGACGTCGGGATTTCAAAACCGGCGACCATTCTGAGGATCGTTGTCTTGCCGCAACCGGAAGGACCGAGCAACGTGACGAACTCTCCCGGTTCGATCCGTAGCGAGACATTGTCGACCGCGGTCACTTTTTTGCCGCCGGAGCCGTCGAATACTTTGACGAGATTCTTTACACTGACGCTTTTGGATGCTGACAAAGCAAATGCCTCCTTAACCGCCCTGCACGTCAGAAACTTCGACGCCCATCCGGTTCAGTATGAATTTCAGAATGCCGGTAACGACCAGGACAATGAAGATCAGAATCGTCGAATAAGCGGCGGCCACGCCAAGTTTTCCCACATCGACCTGTGACATGATCGATACCGTCAACAGGTTGTAGCTGGCCGATACCAGGAAGATGACGGCGCTGACGGCAGTCATGCTACGCACGAAACAGTACACCAAACCGCTGAAAAAGGCTGACTTGATCAAAGGAATCGTTACGGAGGTAAAGACCTTGAATGAGCTGGCGCCGAGATCCTGGGCGGCTTCTTCGATGGCCGGATCAATTTGTTGCAATGAAGCGATACCGGCACGGATTCCGACCGGCATGCTGCGAAAAACGAACGACAGGACGATGATTGCAGCGGTACCGGTCAAGACAAGCGGTTCCTTGTTGTATGCCAAGACATAGCCAACGCCGATGACCGTGCCGGGAATCGCCATCGATAGCAAGGAAGAAAACTCAATCAGGCTGCGACCGAGAAACTTTTTGCGCACAATCAAAAAAGCGATGACCATGCCCAGAATCCCGGTGATCGGCATGGACAGCAGCGAAAGCCAGGTCGTGTCGAGAATCGGTTTCATGCCGATGTCCAAGACGTACTGGTAGTGCTTGAGCGTCGGCGTGTAGTCGATGCCCCAGAGATTGACCAGCGATCCATACGGAATCAATGCATACAGTATGAGAATAAACAGGCTGATCAGCAGGCAGGGAACGCCGACGAAGAACAGGGGAATCGGGTCGGCTGTCAGTTCCCGCGCGCGCGACGGTTTGCCGGTTACCGTGACGTAGGATTTGTCGCCGACCCAGTATTTTTGGACGACGAACATCAGGACGGAGACGCTCAGCAGGATGGTCGCAAGTGCGGTGCCGCCCTTCATGTCGTAGTTTCCCATCGCCTGCATGTAAATCTGGGCAGCAAGCGTGTTATAGTTGCCGCCGATGACCATCGCATTGCCGAAATCGGCTACGCTTTGGATGAACACAAGTAGGAAGGCGTTCGCAATGCCGGGCCGCACCAGCGGTAGGATGATGGTCCGGAAAATGTGACCGCGCGAAGCGCCCATATTGCGGGCGGCTTCTTCCAGCGCCGGGTCGATCTGGCGTAGCAGTCCGGCCAGCACCAGATAGGCTACTGGGAAGAAGGTCAGCACCTGGACGGTTGCCAGGCCTTCGAACCCATAGATGTTTGTTTCCTTTAGGCCGAGCAGGCTGCGGGTGACAAAACCCTGCTGACCGAACAGCATGATAAAGGACATCGATAGCGCGAACGGCGGTGAAATGATCGGCAGGATTGCCAGGGTATTGAAAACGCCTTTGAAGCGGATCTTGAGAAATGCATCGGCGTAAGCGAACAGAAACCCGACAATCGTTGACACGGCGCTGACAAAAACGCCAAGCCAGATCGTATTCCCCAGCGTCCGGAGGTTTTCTGCATTGGAAAGCGCTTCCCGGTAAAAACTGACGGTGAAGGAACCGTCGGCGGCGCGAAAGCCTTCCTGCAGGATTTCATACAGGGGCCAGAGGATAAATAAAACCAGAGAAGCCGCCACGAACAGTATCGTGGCGGCAAGAATCGGATCGCGCGTAATCAGGCGCAGTTCGTCAAGCTTTCGTCGAACGGTATTCACAAGCTACCCTCAATCTGCAAGCGTTACTTGATCGCTTTGCTCCACTTTTCCACCAGGGCGCTGCGGTTTTTGCCAGCCCAGTCGAGGTTGTAGTCAATCAGTTTTGTGTTTTTTATCGGTTCGGCCTGTTTGGGCGGAGCGGCCTCAGGATTGGTCAGGAATTGATAGGAACCGACCAACTGGCCGAATTCCTGTCCTTTCTTGGACAAGGCCCAGTCTACCCATTTCTTGGCGGCTTCCTGATCGGGTCCTCCCTTGATGATCGCGACAGCGCCGATTTCATAACCGGTGCCTTCGGACGGTGCAGATAGGACAAGATCTTTCATGCCTTCTTCCTGATACTTGATCCCGTCATGCAGGAACGTCAATCCGACGGTCACTTCGCCCTGACCGGCCATTCGGGCCGGCGCGGTTCCCGATTTTTGATAGACCTTGATCTGACCGTTGAGTTTTTTCATGTAGTCCAGGCCTTTTTCCTCGCCCATCAGCTGGACAATCGTTGCCAGCATCGTATAGGCGGTTCCGGAAGAACCCGGGTTGGCCATCGAAACCTGTCCCTTCAGTTCGGGGCGCAGCAGATCCTGCCAGGACTGCGGTACAGGGATGCCTTTTTCCTTCAACAGCTTCGCATTGGAAGAAAAACCGAGATAACCTACGTAGATTCCGGTCCAGTACCCTTCGGCGTCTTTGAACTTGGCCGGAATTTTAGCGGCTACCGGCGATTGGTATTTTTCCAGCAGCCCTTCATTTTTGGCTGCGATAAAGGCATCAGCCGGTCCACCCCACCAGACGCTGGCCTTGGGGTTGTTCTTTTCGGCCCGGATCCGGCCGAGGACTTCGCCCGAACTCATCCGGACCGCGTCGACCTTGATGCCGGTATCTTTTTGAAACTCCTGGATCGCTTTGGCCATGTGGTCTTCCATGAGGCCGCAATATAATGTCAGTCGTAACTGTTTAGTCTCGGTTTTGGCCGGCGCACCGCCACCGCAGCCCGCCAGGGCCAATGAGGCGACAAACAGACACAGGATCAGCAGACTGGAGAATTTAAGAGTGCTTCGTTTCATAATAGAAAACCCCTCCATCTTCTTTGTGGACCGTAACGCACAGCGTATACTAAATTCACCATTAGTATAGCGCTAAGAAATGCCGCAAGTCAATCGAGAATCCCTTGTTTGACGCCTTGGTGAATCCAAGTTATAATAGTTTTAATATTTAGATAGGCTACATATTCTCGGCAGCAATGGGGAGAGAGAACGCAAGAGAAATTCCCGGCATGTTGGTGATTTTTGTCACCCGTCCGGGGTTTTGTGTTTCTAGTTTATTGAAGCAAAATCATCGATGAGGAAGGGTGGCATGAATGGAAAGAAAACTTTACTCGAACGAACTGGCCGGCATTAAACAACTAACGCTAGAAATGGGCCAGAAAACCGTTGACGCGGTTAGGTTCGCCACGCAGGCGCTTATAAGCAATGATGCGGATATCGCCGGTAAGGCGCGCAGTCTGGAGAAAGAAGTCGATGTGTTATATCGGCAGATAGATGACAGGTGCATCGTCAGTATTGCCACCCAGCAACCGATGGCCGGCGATTTGCGGTTTCTTGTCTCAACGCTTAAAATCGCTACTGAAATCGAACGAATTGCCGATTACGCTAATAATATCGCCAAAATGGTGCAACGAAAGTTTTGTAGCGAAGACATGTCACCGACCGAATCACTGAAACCGGCCGTCGATATCATGTCTCGCGAAGCAATCAGCATGCTGACGGAAGCGCTGACGGCGTATGAGAAGAATGATGCGGATCTGGCGATGTTGGTTCCTCAGCGGGATGCGCTGGTCAATCGGCTGAACAAGGACTTGTTCCGCAATATCCTGGCAATGGCCACCGTCAAGAAATATGCCAATGAACTGGCGATGGACTTTCATACAGCGGTGCGCTATATCGAGCGGGTGGCCGACCGATCGGGCAATATCGCGGAATATGTGTACTATGCCGTAACCGGCTACCGTTTTCCGGATAACAAAAAGTAAGCAATTGCAGTGAACATTTGAATCGGGGGGAGGCAGCGGCCTTGCCTATGGAATGGATCCTTAGTGAATTGACAGATGTCATGCGCCTGGTGATTGCGGCGTTTCTCGGCGGCGTTGTCGGACTGGAACGCCAGCAACGGCATAAGTCGGCAGGACTGCGGACCCATATTCTGGTGAGTCTGGGGTCTTGTCTCGTCATGGTGATTTCAATCAAAATCTATACCGGCGTTCAGGGACTGACCAATGCCGACCCGGCACGTTTGGCCGCGCAAGTGGTCAGCGGGATCGGTTTTCTTGGCGCTGGCACGATTATGAAAGAAGGCTTGACGATCAAGGGCCTTACAACCGCAGCCAGCCTGTGGGTGGTTGCAGGGGTCGGACTGGCGGTGGGTGGCGGATATTATGTCGGGGCTGTGGCGACGACGGTGTTGTCAGTACTTGCACTGACATATTTGCCGCGCTACGAACGTCTTTACGGTTGTGGACCGTCGCAGGTCGCGATGATTATCAAGTCGGTGGACAAGCCGGGGCAAATCGGCCGGGTCGGTTCTTATCTCGGCACCAAGAATGTGGCAATCTGCGATATCAAAATCGACGAGGTCGGCAAGAATGAAATCCATATTTCGGTGATTTTAGACATGACAGACCGGCGAATGTTGCCGGATATCCTGGAAGGGCTGAAAGCAATCGAAGGAGTAAACGACGTTTGGCAGGAGTGATTGTTGCAGGAATTGGCCGGAGTAGGGCGAACAGTACATGGAGGAACAGATTTGCAGGGTTTTACGACCGCTGAGCCGGTCGATAGGATAGAGCGAAAAGTTGAAAGGATGGGGTAGTGGAATGAGAAAAGCAACAGTTATCTTGGCACTGACGATGTTTGTCATTGCGGCAATGGTCACGGGCTGCGGCGGCGGCGACAAGAAACCGGCAGAACAGCCGAAAGCCAAAGGGCCCTCCGGGACCTTGATGATTTATACCTCGATTTACCCGGACATCGTCGAACTCGTCAAGCCGGCGATCGCCAAGAAATTTCCCGACTTAAAGGTAAACTGGTTCCAGGCAGGTTCCGAGCAGGTCATGGCTAAACTTGCCGGTGAAATCGAAGCGAAAAAAGTGCAGGCCGATGTATTGCTTGTGGCGGATCCGGCCTATTATCTGACGCTTAAGGACAAAGGCCTGTTGATGAAATATGATTCGCCGATGCGCAAAGACATCACCGGCAACAAAGATACCGAAGGGTTCTGGACCGGCGTACGGATCAATGCCATCGTAATGGCCTATAACACAAAGAAAGTCAAGCCGGAAGAAGCGCCGAAGACTTGGCAGGAATTGTTGGACCCGAAATGGAAAGGCCGCATCGCCATGCCCAATCCGTTGTTGTCGGGAACGGCATACGTCGGTGTAGGTGCGTTGGCGCAAAAATATGGCTGGGAATACTTTGATAAACTGAAAGCAAACGGCATCAAGGTCGAATCCGGCAACACCGCGCTGCAGAACAAATTAATCCAGGGCGAGTATGATGTCGTAATCATCCTGGAAGAAAACATCCTCAAGATGGGCGCCAAGGGTGAACCGGTAAAAGTTGCTTATCCTGCCGACGGCGCGATTATCAACCCGAGCCCGATCGCCATCTTCTCCAGCGCCCAAAATCCGGAAGCCGCCAAGGCGCTGACGGACTGGTGGCTGTCGAAGGAAGGCCAGGAAATGGTGGTCAAAGGCTGGATGCACTCGGTGCGTGACGATGTGGCCGCGCCCAAAGGCGCGCCTGCTCTGAAGACATTGATGCCGACCGCACTCAAAATTGACTGGAACCAACTGGCGAAAGAAAATGAAAAAGTGAAAGAACAATTCCGGTCCCGGGTATTGGAAAAGAAATAACTGACGTTGTTATGTCAAAGCAGGCGGAGGTGGAGCAACTGCTCCACCTCCGTATAATGCCAGTATGCAGGGGGTTTGTTCGTGGGAAAAAAATGGCTTCCCCAGTGGGACACCAAATGGATCATGATTCTTTCGGCAGTAGCGTCTTTGGTCGTTTTTGTCGTATTGCCGATGCTTTATCTGGTCTACAAGAGCTTCATCATCAATGGAACTCTGGACATACATCATTATCAAACGGTATACAGCAAGGCTGTCAACTGGAATGCGCTGAGCAATACGATCAAGGTTTCGCTGTACTCGACAGTGCTGGCCATATTGATCTCTTTTCCGCTCGCCTGGTTGATCGGCCGGACAGATTTGCCCTGGAAAGGATTCTTTAGAACGCTGTTTGTCGCAACCTATATGATTCCTCCCTATGTAGGCGCAATCGCCTGGATTCAACTGCTAAATCCGCGGGTGGGCTATGTCAATAAATTCTTGGTCGAGACGTTTCATTTGGCCGATGCCCCGTTCAACATTTACTCGATGACTGGCATGGTCTGGTGTTTGACCCTGTTCTATGCGCCTTTCGCCTTTATCACGATTTCTCGGGCGATGGAAAAGATGGACCCGACACTGGAAGAAGCTTCCCGCGTTTCCGGCGCCTCGCCGCTGCGGACGCTCTGGAACGTGACGATACCGCTGATGTATCCGAGCATTTTGGCTGGCGGCATTCTGGTATTCATCGGCGTCGCTTCCGCTTTCGGCACACCCTCGATTATCGGTATGCCGGCTAATATCGAAGTGCTGACGACCCGTATCGTCACCTATATCTATATGGGCGATACCAAAGGGATCCAGGAGGCGACCGCTTTGGCGGTGTCACTGATGTTGGCGGCCAACGGACTATTGTATCTGTCGATGTTCGGTCTGGGCAAAAAAGAGTACGTAACCATCGGCGGCAAAAGCACCCGCCCCAATCTGGTGGAACTCGGCAAATGGAAGTGGCCGGCATTTTCCGTCGTGATGGGCTATGGCGCGATTTCAGTTTTCCTGCCGATCGGCTCGGTGCTGGTGACATCGCTGATCAAATCGATGTCCCGACCGGTGACATGGGACAATCTGACGCTGGCAACCTGGAAAGCGGCGCTGGAAAACACCCAGTACACGGAACCACTGATGAACAGCTTCATCCTGGCGATCACCGCCGCGACGGTCGCCACCATCATCGGTATCTTCATAGCGTACCTGTTGATGAAAACAAAAGCAAAAGGCCGCAAAATCCCCGACGCACTGGCCACGCTTGGCGGAGCCACACCGGGTATCGTTATCGCACTGGCGCTGATCATTACTTTTTCCGGCAACTTTGGTCTGAACCTGTATTCCACGATGACGATTCTGGTGGTAGGCTACATTGTCAAGTATCTGACGATGTCGGTCCGTACGATTTCTGCCTCGCTTAGCCAGGTTCATCCCTCACTGGAGGAAGCGGCGTTAAACTCGGGTGCCAGCTGGCTGCAGTCATTGCGCGATATCATGTGGCCGTTGATTCGGCCTTCGGTCGTGGCAGGCTGGTTCCTTGTCTTCATGCCTTCCTTTTATGAATTGACAATGTCAATTATTCTCTACGGTTCACAGACAAAAACCATCGGCGTGTTGCTGTATGAACTTCAGACCTATGCCGACCCGCAGGACGCATCGGTGTTGGCCGTAATCATCCTCTTGATCGTTCTGGTCGGAAACCTAGCCTTGCGCAAGGTTTCACGCGGCCAGATCGGGATTTGACCTGAAAGGAGCCAGGATTGTGGCAGATGTAAAAATCACTTCCGTAACCAAGAAATTCGGCGATGTTTTTGCAGTAAACAATTTCAATGCTTTGATCAAGGATGGCGAATTTGTCTCGATTTTAGGACCATCCGGCTGTGGCAAGACCACCATGTTGCGGATGATTGCCGGTTTTGAGCGGGCAACCGAAGGTGAAATCGCCATCGGTGACCAGATTGTCAGCAAATCGGACGCCGGGATCTTCGTGCCGCCGGAAAAACGTCATATTGGCATGGTGTTTCAATCCTATGCCGTCTGGCCGCACATGAATGTTTTTGACAATGTGGCTTATCCGCTCAAAATCCAAAAAGTGCCGGCAGATAAATTGAAGGAACGGACGGAACAGGCGCTTGATTTGGTTCACCTGGCCGAGTATGCGGCGCGGTTCCCCAATCAGCTGTCAGGCGGACAGCAACAACGCGTTGCGTTGGCACGGGCGCTTGTCGCCGAGCCGAGCTTACTGCTGCTGGACGAACCTCTGTCCAACCTCGACGCCAAGCTGCGGGAAAGCATGCGGTTTGAAATCAAGGACCTGCAGAAAAAACTCGGCATCACCGTTGTGTATGTTACGCATGACCAGGCAGAAGCGATGGCGATGTCGGACCGGATCGTCGTCATGCACAAAGGGGTCATTCAACAAGTTGACGAACCGATCCGCGTCTACGAGCATCCTGCGAACCCGGTCGTAGCGGACTTCATCGGCCTGGTCAACTTCCTGGAAGGGGAGGCCGCTGCAGGACAGATCAGATTCAAGGCACTCGACTGTTCTATTCCGGCGAAGGTTTCTTTTGAAGGACCGGCCCGGGTCGCCGTTCGACCGGAGCATATCCGGATTTCCAAGACCGATGGTTATTTGCGCGGAAAACTGGTCAACAAGTTTTACCTGGGCGATTCCACAGACTGCCGGGTATTGGTTGGCGACACAGAGTTGCGGGTGATTGACCGCGGCGCAGCGTTTGCCGAATATAGCGACGGCGAAGATGTATTCCTCAGCTTCGGGCATGTGATGGCATTTCCGAAATGAGTTCACTCGCTGACATCCGGTTGTTTTTGCTGGACATGGATGGCACTGTATATCTGGGGAGCCGGCTGTTGCCCGGTTCCCTGGATTTTTTACGCTATCTGAGAGAGACCTCGCGGGATCACCTGTTTTTGACCAACAATTCATCACGCAATGCGAATTACTATGCCGAAAAACTGACCCGTCTCGGCTGGCCGGCTAAACCGGAAGAAGTGCTTACCTCCGGCGAGGCGACTGCTCTGTACCTGGGCGGACTCAAGCCGTCCGCACGGGTTTACCTGCTGGGCACGCCGGATCTGGAACAGGAATTTATCGAGCATGGGTTTGTCTTGACGAATGAAAAGCCGGATTACGTAGTGCTGGGGTTTGACATGACGCTGACCTACGAAAAATTGGTGCAGGCCTGTGATCTGGTTCGTTCCGGCGTTCCATTCATAGCCACGCATCCCGACTTCAACTGTCCGACCGAAACCGGCTATATTCCTGACTGCGGTGCGATGATCGCCCTGATTACGGCGTCGACGGGAGTTAAGCCCCAGGTAATCGGCAAACCCAATCGAGAAATCATCGATGCAATGTTCCGCAAGAAACCGGTGGCGCGATCGCAGGTGGCGATGGTCGGTGACCGGCTTTACACCGATATCGTGATGGGACACAATGCCGGAGTAGCTTCGATTTTGGTCCTTTCGGGCGAAGCGAAGCGCGAAGATATCGAAACTGCACCGGTCAAACCGGATTATGTGATGAGCGGGCTGGCGGAACTGCATGCAGCATTGCGTCAGGCGGATGAGAACCGTCAGAAGTAATATTTATCCGAGACCTTGGTTCGACAATGAAACAAGCCGTACAGAGGAGCTGAGAGCTCCGCTGTACGGCTTCTGTGTTGCCAGGGAAATTTGTCGAGAAAGGATAGCGCCTGCTTTTTTAATCTGTTATTTCTTCAAATAGTTCGGCAACCAGGTCGCCAGGTCGGGTTGCCAGGCAACGATGGCAATCGTAAGCACCATCAGCAGGGCAAAAGGCAGTACGCCGCGCAGAATTTCCGTCATTCTGGTTCCCGGCGAAATCCCCTGGATTACGAATAGATTCATCCCGACCGGTGGCGTAATCAGTGCCAGTTCAAGATTGATCACCATGATCACGGCAAACCAGATCGGATCGAAGCCGAGTTTTAAAATCAAGGGGTAGAGTAGTGGCACCGTGATCAGGATGATCGAGATCGATTCCAGAACGCAGCCCAGGAACAACAACAAGGCGTTGATGGCCAGGAACACGACCCAGCGACTGACAGCCATTCCTGTCACCAACTCGGTGAGCTGCTGGGGAATCTGCATGATGGTCAGGATAAAACCGTACTGCATGGCGCCGATAACGATGGCCAGCACCATGGCGTTGCTTTTGGCCGTTTCGACCAGAATACCTGGCAGATCACGCAAAGTCAGGGTCCGATAGATGAAGAACGTGATGAACAAACTGTAAATGGTGCCGACCGCAGCAGCTTCCGTCGGTGTGAAGATCCCGGTGTAAATGCCGCCGATAATCAGCACAGGCAGGAACAGGCCCCAACTGGAATGCCGCAGTGCGGCGATTCGCTCGTCCCAGGTTGCGGGATCTTGCGACGGAACTTTTTTTGATACGAACAAAACCACATACAAGATGAACAGTCCGGTAAGCAGAATCCCCGGCACTACACCGGCCATGAACAGTTCGCCCACCGATTCGCTGGTGATGGCGCCGAACAGGATCATCGGGATGCTTGGCGGAATCAGGATGCCCAGTGTACCGCCGCCGGCAACCAACCCGAGCACCAGCTCCTTTGGGTAGCCGCGTGAAACCATCTCGGGAATCGCCACCATGCCGATCGTGACGGCCGTGGCGACGCTGGAACCGGAAATCGCCGCAAATGCGGCGCAGGCGAGGACCGTTGCAATACCAAGACCGGCAGGCAGATGGCGGACCCATTTGCTGGCGACTTCGTACAAATCATTGCCGACCCTGCCGGTAAGCAGGATTTGACTGAGCAGGATATAAAGCGGGATGGAGGACAGCACAAAGTCATCCAGCGTCTTATAGGCGATGATTGGAATCTGCGTCAACGACTGGGGGCCCATCAATACAGCGAACCCGGCCATACCGGTCAACCCGAGGCTGAATGCGACCGGCAGCCCGATTAGCAGTAGGAAAAACAACGAACCGACAATCGTAAGCATCAGTGGCCTCCCTTCTCTGCGGCTGCAGAGTCAGGATCCAGCAAGTTGGCGATGAACTGCAATGAAAGCAATGCAAAGCCGACTGGCAGGGCCATCTGCGGCAGATAAAGCGGAACGCGCAGGGTGCTTACCGAAAGCATGTTCAACCGATAAGAGTTGAGGACCATTTCGGCGCTGGTATAGAGAAAAACCAGGCTGAACAGCAAGCCCAGCAGGGAGACGAGAAGCTTAAGCGCCTTGTTTGCTGCGGGCGACAGATTGCTGACGACCAAATCCACGCTGATATGTTTGCCGGCGGCCAGTGCCGGGGCAAAACCGAGGAAGGCGCTGACCATGACCAGATACACCGAGGTTTCATTGACCCATTCGGTCGGTGCATTGAAGACAAAGCGCAACACCACTTCATAAGCAACAATAATGGCGGTCGCGAGGATGCAAATCCCCGCGATCACGCCACTGACACGACTAGCCCAAGTAGCCAGCCTGACAATGAATGTTCTAATTTAAACCACCGCCTACTTTAGGTTTTTGCAGAACTCGACCATTTGTTTGCCGACTTCGCCAGTGCGCTTGATGAACAGGGCATGCACAGATTCAGTAGCTTTTTGCCAGGCGGCGATTTCATTTTCGGGAACGACATGAACCTGCATGCCTTTTTCCTTGAGGCCTTTCAATGCCTTATCCTCTTCGTTCTTAACCTGAGCGCGGATGTCCTTTTCCACTTCTTTGGCAGCTTCCTGCACCGCTTTCTTTTGGTCGGCGGACAGCTTGTTCCAGGATTTCAGATTCATGCTGGCGATGAATTCTGGGAAGGCGTGATTGGTAATCGTCAGGTATTTGCTGACTTCATACATTTTACGGTCCATCATCGCTGTCGTGCCAGAAGTCTGGCCGTCGATGGTATTGCGTTGCAAGGCCATGTAAACTTCGCCTGCCCCCATTGTGACCGGCGCTGCGCCGAGCGCTTTAATCGTTTCCGAAGGCAGCTCGCCATAGCCGCGGAGTTTGAGCCCTTTGAAGTCTTCCGGCTTGGTCAGCGGGCGCTTATTGTTGGCAAACTGGACAAAACCATAGTCAACCCAGATTAGCGGTTTGACGCCCTTTTTCTCCATTTCGGCGGCCAGTTTTTCACCAACGCCGCCCTCAAGAGCTTTGGCGACCTTTTCATAGCTGGGGAACAGGAACGGAACGTCGAAGATCTCCATGACCGGGATGACCGAAGCCCACATCGCGGTGGAGTTGAGTCCGATGTCAATACCGCCGGACATCAACGCTTCATTCATGCTCTTATCATTATATAGCTGACCGGAAGGGTAAATTTGCACGGTAACGGAGCCTTTGGATTTTTCGCTGACCTTTTTGGCGAAGTTGTCCATGCCGCGAGCCATGTGGTTGGTGATCGGCAGGTTGTGGGCAAATTTCAGGGTGACTTTTTCCGCGGCAGCCGGAGTGGACGGTGAAGCGGGCTTTGCGCCGCCGCAACCGGCGACAAAGGCGAGCAAGAAGATGGCGGCGAGTGCCGGGACAAACCAACGGGTGAATCTGCTGTTTTTCATGGGGAAACCTCCTCGTTCTTTTTGTTGATGCCATATTTCTTTTCCAGAGCCGCGTAGTCACTTAAGCCGATCAACTGGTTGAAATGAGAGAAAGAGTGAAGACGGTCGCCAACCCCAGTGGTGGTTCCCGTGCGATGCAGTTCCGAAAACACTTCTTCCAGAGATTTCAATACCGCATATAGCGCCGTGCATGGCCAGAATACGACTTTAAAACCGAGTTTCTGCAATTGTTCAGGCGCAAGAATCGGCGTTTTGCCGCCTTCAATCATGTTGGCGAGCAGGACTTTTCCGGGAAAAGCATTGCCGATCGCAGCCAGTTCACTTTCGTCCTGCGGTGCCTCGATGAACAAGGCATCCGCACCGGCGTCAAAATATTGCCGCCCGCGGCGGATCGCTTCGTCAAGTCCCAACACGGCCCGTGAGTCGGTTCGGGCAATGATGACCGTGTCCGGATTGCTGCAGGCATCTTTGGCAGCGCGAATCTTCGTCGCATGTTCATCGGAAGAGATGACTTCCTTGCCCTGCATGTGTCCGCAGCGCTTCGGCCAGACCTGGTCTTCAAACAATATCGCAGCGGCGCCGGCTTTTTCATATTCAATCACGGTGCGCTGAACGCTTAGTGCATTTCCGTAACCGGTGTCGCCATCGGCGAATAGGGGAAGCGGCGCTGCATCGCAGATGGTTTTGACAGCTTGCGCCATCTCGGTCATGGTCAGGTAGCCGACATCGGGTTGACCGAGCCGTGAGGCGGCAATGCTATATCCTCCCATGACGAGACATTGAAAACCGACACGTTCGGCGATTTTGGCCGTTAATGCGTCATAGACTCCCGGCAGCACCAAAAAATCGGGACCGGACAACAGACGGCGCAATACTGAGGCTTGCGGGTTATAGATGATCGATCACTCCTTCCAACTAAAGCGCGGCCAGCACTTTTTCCGCCATTTCGTTCGTCGAGCAGCGGGTCAGGCCTTCCTGCATCATGTCACCGGTACGATAACCGGCAGCCAGCACTTTTTCGACGGATTTCTCAATCAGCACGGCAGCCGCTTCGTTCGCCAATGAATGACGGAACATCATGGCGACCGAAAGAATCGTGCCGAGTGGATTGGCAAGCTGCTTGCCGGCGATATCGGGCGCGGAGCCGTGAATCGGTTCATACAAGCCGGTACCGCTGCCGAGACTGGCAGAGGGCAGCATGCCGATCGATCCGGTAATGACGGCCGCTTCGTCGGTGAGAATGTCGCCGAACAGATTGCCGGTGACAACCACATCGAGCGCCTTCGGCGCCATAACCAGCTGCATGGCGCAGTTGTCTACATACATGTTTTCCAGCTGAATGGCCGGGAACTCCGAAGCGATTTTGCCAGCGGTGCGCCGCCAGAGACGAGAAGAGGCAAGCACGTTGGCCTTGTCGACGGAAGTCACTTTGCCGCGCCGGCCTGCAGCAGCCTGAAATGCCATGCGGACAATCCGCTCCACTTCAGGAATGCTGTATTGTTCTGTATCCCAGGCGTGTTCCACGCCATCGATCAGTTCCGATTCGCAGCGTTTGCCAAAATAAATGCCGCCGGTCAGTTCGCGCAGGATTAAAATGTCTACACCAGAGACCCGTTCCGGTTTCAATGGCGAATAGGCCGACATGGCGTCCGTGACTTTGACCGGGCGCAGGTTGGCGAAAAGTCCAAGCTCTTTGCGCAATCCAAGGATCGCTTTTTCCGGCCGAATTTCCGGGGTAACGGAGTCCCATTTGGGTCCGCCGACCGCGCCAAGCAGCACGGCGTCAGCTGCGCGAGCCGCTGCGACGGTTTCTGCCGGCAGCGGGATGCCGTGAGCGTCAATCGCTGCGCCGCCGGCTAGGTGGGTTGCGCAGTTACACTTCATGCCGGTGCGCTCGGCTGCGGCATGAAGGATGGTTAAAGCTGCCGAGGTGACTTCCGGGCCGATTCCGTCGCCGGGAATCACAACGATGTTTTTTTCCTGTATCATTGCGCCGATCCTTTCACGTAGTTGATCAATCCGCCAGCCCTGGCAATATCCTGAATGAAGCCGGGCAACGGAGTGGCCTTGATTGTTTCGCCGCTGGTGGTATTGACGATTTCGCCGCTCTCCAGGTCAACCGACAGGACATCGCCCGCCTTGATCTTTTTCACATCATCGCCCACTTCTAAGAGCGGCAAGCCGATGTTGATCGCGTTGCGGTAGAATATCCGGGCGAAGGTGGCGGCAATCACGCAGGTGATGCCGCTGGCCTTGATCGCGACAGGCGCATGTTCGCGCGACGAGCCGCAGCCGAAATTGTTGTCGGCTACCATGATATCGCCCGCTTTCACACCGGGAACGAAGGATTTGTCGATGTCTTCCATGCAGTGCAGGGCCAGTTCCTGCGGATTGGACGTGTTCAGATAACGGGCGGGAATAATCACGTCAGTGTCAATATTGTCGCCGTAGCGCCAGACTTTGCCGGTGAATTTCATGCGAGAACCTCCTTTGGCTCGGCGATGCGGCCGAGAATTGCGCTGGCTGCGGCAACTGCCGGACCGGCAAGGTATACTTCACTGTCCACATGGCCCATGCGGCCGCGGAAGTTGCGATTGGTCGTGGACACACAGCGCTCGCCGGCAGCGAGGATTCCCATGTAACCACCGAGGCAGGGGCCGCAGGTCGGCGTGCTGACGATCGCCCCGGCAGAGATGAACTGGGCGATATAGCCCTGCTTCATCGCTTCCATATAGACTTCCTGGGTGCCTGGGATGATGATGGCCCGGACATCCGGATGGATCTTCCGTCCGGCGATGATTTTGGCCGCCTGTTCCAGATCGTCGATGCGACCGTTGGTGCAGGAACCGATTACGACCTGATCGATTTTTATTTCCGGCAGCTCGGCAACAGGTTTCACATTTTCCGGCAGATGCGGCAACGCGACGACCGGTGATAACTTGCCTAGGTCGATATGGATTTCTCTTTCATATACGGCATCTGCATCCGCGGTGTAGACGGTATAGGGATGATTGGTCCGCGCCTTCAGATACTCGACTGTTTTATCGTCCACCGGGAAGATGCCGTTCTTTGCGCCGGCTTCGATCGCCATGTTGGAAATCGTGAAGCGGTCGGTCATTGACAGATTTGCCACACCCGGTCCGGTGAATTCGAGCGCCTGGTAACGTGCGCCATCGACGCCGATTCTGCCGATCAGGCTGAGAATGACATCCTTGCCGCAGACCCACTCCGGCAATGCGCCGGTAAGCACCACCTTGATGCTGGAAGGCACTTTGAACCAGGTGTCGCCGGTGGCCATCGCAGCGCCGAGGTCGGTGCCGCCGACGCCTGTTGCGAATGCACCGATAGCGCCATAAGTGCAGGTGTGCGAGTCGGCGCCGATAATCACTTCGCCGGGGCGCACCCAGCCCATTTCGGGCAGCAGCACATGTTCAATCCCCATGCGACCGGCTTCGACATAGTGCGTGATTTTGTGCTTGCGGGCAAACTCGCGCAGTGCTTTGGCCTGCTCGGCCGATTTGATATCCTTGTTGGGGACGAAGTGATCAGGAATCAGGGCGATTTTGTCCGGATCGAACACCGGCCTGCCGATTTTTTCGAACTCGGGTATCGCCTGCGGGCCGGTGATGTCATTGGCCAGTAGAAAGTCAGTTTTGGCCCGGATCAACTGGCCTGGCTCGACTTTTTCACAACCGGCGTGAGCTGCGAGGATCTTTTCGGTCATGGTCATTCCCATTGCGTTTATATCCCTCCTGCTACCTGGTTTTCTGAAGGCAGTCCGCAGACCGCCGTCATTTTATTGACTGCATTGACAAAGGCGCGGGCGCTTGCTTCCACCACGTCGGTGCTTAGGCCGCGACCGATGAAGATCTGTTTGTCCCGTTCCAGCCAGACAGTTGCTTCGCCAAGAGCGTCCTGCCCCGATGTGACGGCCTTTAATTGATAATCTTTCAGCGTAACGGAAAATCCGATGGCGGTTTCAATCGCATTGAAGATGGCATCCACCGGCCCATCGCCGACTGCAGCCTGTGACAGCGGGGTTTTCAGGCCGACGCTGGAAAGACGGACCGAAGCCATGGCCGGCCCCTGCGTGCCGCTGACGACATGGTGACCGATGAGTTGATAATGTTCGGGGCCGGCGACCGGTTTTTGATCGACCAGCGCTTCGATGTCCCGGTCGAATACGGTTTTTTTCTTATCGGCCAGTTCCTTGAATTGAGCGAATAGTTCGTTGACTTTGGTTGCAGGCAGTTCGTGCCCCAGAGCCCGTAATCGGTCCTCGAACGCGTGGCGTCCGGAGTGTTTGCCAAGCACCAATGCGTTGCGGGGAACGCCAACGCTTTCCGGGTTCATGATTTCATAGGTCAGCGAGTTGTTGAGGATTCCGTGCTGGTGGATGCCTGACTCATGGGCAAAGGCGTTGTCGCCGATCACCGCTTTGTTCGGCGGCGGATTGAAGCCGGTCAGGTTTTGCACCAACCGTGAAGCGCGATAAATTTGCCGGGTATCCAGGCCGATTTCCACCCCGAAGTGTTCACGACGGGTTGCCAGCGCCATGGCGATTTCTTCGAGCGCCGCGTTGCCGGCCCGTTCGCCGATGCCGTTGATGGTGCATTCGACTTGTCCTGCGCCGGCCATTACCGCAGCAATCGAGTTGGCCGCCGCCATGCCGAGATCGTCATGGCAATGTACGCTGATGATCGCCTTTTCGATGTCCGGTGTATTATTTCGCAGATGCGTAATCAACCGGGCAAATTCGTCCGGCATAGCGTATCCGACCGTGTCAGGCACGTTGATTACACTGGCGCCTTCGCGAATCACCGCGCCAAAGATTTCCGTCAGGAAGGCCCAGTCGCTGCGTGAGGCGTCTTCGGCGGAAAACTCGACGTCCGGCGTAAGGCTGCGGGCGTAACGGACAGCTGCGACAGCCGCCTCCAGCACCTCAGCCCGGCTCATTTTCAGTTTGTACTCCAAATGGATGTCGCTGGTCGCAATGAAAGTATGAATACGCGGCCGTTCCGCCTTGCGGACGCCTTCCCAGGCCAGATCGATGTCTTTGCGGTTGGCCCTGGCCAAGCCGGCGATTGCCGGACCTTTCACCCTGGACGCCACCGCCTGGACTGCCGCGAGGTCGCCGGGAGAAGCTGCGGGGAATCCGGCTTCGATTACGTCTACTTTGAGACGCGCCAGCGATAGGCCGATTTCAACCTTCTCTTCGATTCCCAGACAGATGCCGGGGCTTTGTTCGCCATCGCGAAGGGTGGTGTCAAAAAATTGGATGCGCCGGTTTCCCATGTTGTTTTCCTCCTTCTTTCCTGGTATTTTTGTGGCAAGATATAAAAAACCGCCCCTATGGTCAAAACCGACCATAGGGGCGGATATTCGCGGTACCACCCTACATTATAACTTTGGCCGGTTAACGCCCGGATACGCCGCATCCTTGTCAGATGAAGAGCTCATGGGTGAGTTTTCGTTGGGGGAAGCACGCCGGTTCGCAGCTAACACCGACTCTCTGAAGTGCTTGTTTCCGCAACTTTAATCCCAGTCATCGCCGTCGTAAGATAAATTTTCCTCACGATTCGTGAGGATTATGTATACATTATCGCAGCGGAAATGTGTTGTGTCAAGCAAAAGTGTATAATTTAGCTTGAGTGTGCGATACAATTATAAGTAGTGATTGTGATGAAAAAATATTTGATGATAAAAAGCGGACCAACTGACAGGAATTCGCCGACGGATGGCTAATTATTACAAAAACACGAAGTGGAACCGAGAGACGATGTTGTTGCGGAGGATGTTGCTGCGATGAGGGAATGGCGTCGAGGTTGGCATTGGTTGATTGTTTTGTCAGTCCTGTCATTGTTGTCGGGCTCGTGCCTGTCGCTGGCTTTTGCCGCTCCGCCGACAGTCTATGATTTCAGGCTGGTGCAGGGAACAGCGGCATTGCCTGCTGTCAAGCTATACGTCGATATCATCGGTAACGGCGATGTGCCGGCCAAAGGGTTGCGACTAGAAGATTTTAAGGCTGCAGTCGGCGGGACGCCGGCTAAAGTGACCCGCGTGACTCCGTTTGAAGACGCCAAAGAAGGCGTTGGCTTCGTGTTGCTTGTTGATATTTCCAAGTCCTTGTCGCCGGCGCAGTTTTCGCTGATGAAAAATACGCTTGCTGCTTTTGTCGATTCGATGGCGGAATCAGACAGGGTTGCACTGGCAACCTTTGGCCAGGCGGTCAAAGTGATTCAGGATTTTACCGCAAATCGCAGCAAGATCAAGGAGCATATCGCCGCCTTGTCGCCGACAGATGAAGAAACTGCATTTTATGGCGGGATCGACAAAGCGATTGCGCTGGCCAGAGCCGGCGGTGAAGATATTCCCGGTCGCAGGGTTGTCATCACATTGACTGACGGGGTAAACGACCTGACAGGCGGTGTTAACAAAGGTGATATCGCGGAACGGTTGAAGGCCGACCCGGTTCCGTTATACCTGATCGGTTTTGTGCCAGGCAAGCCGTCCGCCGAAGAGGAAAGCGCCATTGGCGTGATGAAGACTTTTTCCCGCCTGTCGGGCGGTCGCTACTACGATGGTCGCGGCGGTGAGTGGCGAGGTATTTATTTTGCTATTTCCCGGGCAATCCGCAGTGCGTTCGTGATTGAAGCGGAGGCGACCAATCTCCGTTCGGAAGGCGCGGTTTTCCCGGTTTCGCTGACGCTTTCGGCAGCGAATAAGGTCTGGACTGAAAAGCTGGACCTGACGATTCCGGCTGGCGGTGCGGTAGTTAATTCACCGACACAACAACCGGATGCTAAGACCGCTTCGGGTGGCAAGGCTGCTGCAAAAGATGCTGAGTCGGGTGGAAATCAGTGGCTGTGGATCGCAGCGGGCCTGGTCGTCGGTCTGTGTGCCGGTGGGATACTGCTGTTGCGGCGACGTTCAAAATCGCCGGCAAAGTCGGTCCCGGCACCGTCGGATCCTTTGCCGCCGCCAGTGCAATCCATGCGGCAGCCTGGCGTCTTGGTCCGGTTTACGCGTTTGGATGCCGGGGCACAGTCAGAGCCGTTCGATGTGGAGATTGTTGACAGGGTGGTTATTGGTAGCGATCCCCGCGTCAGCCATCTTGTGTTTGAACAGGACGACGCAATTGCCGCTGCGCACTGCGAGATCGTTTTCGAAGCAGGACTCCTTTATGTAAGCGATCTGGCATCGCCTGGCGGAACGTATCTAAACGGGGTAGCCATCAGCGACCGCCAACGGATCGACGAACAAGATATCCTTCACTTGGGCCGCACCGAAATGAGAATTGCGTTTCCGACCTGATATACTGGACTTATATACTGGACTTCCGGCTCAAAAAATGCCCGGTAATTCGTGTTCGTATCCATTTCACAGTTAGGCAGGTATCGACTAATGATTGGGAAGGTGGTAAAAATGTTGAACCAAAGACCGGGGACACTGCAAAGACCATTGAAAAAAATGGTGGCAATCATTCTGGCGTTCATGGTTTTGTCGGTAGCCGCCATCATGCCGGTTGTTGCGGCAGCAACCGACGCAGACATTGAAACGATGAAGAACAGCTCGGTCCGGGTGCTGATCACACAGGGCGGCCGCCTGCTGGGCAAAGGGAGCGGGTTTGTCATCGATGACGGAAAACACATCGTGACAAACTATCACGTCATTGAGGCGGTAGAAAAACAAGGAGCGCAAGCCTGGGTGGCGCTCGGCCGCGGCCGGGACTTACTGCGGGCCCTGGAGATTCGCGCCACCTCGCAGGCAAATGATATCGCCGTATTATCGGTCGATCAAAAGCTAGCCAAACCCAGTGTGAAACTGGTGCGAAGGGAAGACATCAAAGCGGCGGAACAGGTGATCGCCGTCGGCTTCCCCGGGACCAGCGACCGGGTTGATGAAGACTGGCTGAATGCACCTGCCACCCCGACACCGGGGCAGGTAGTACAGAAACTGCGTCTGGGCGGCGGCGCCCACATGGTTCAGATTACGGCGGACATCAACCCGGGCAACTCGGGTGGGCCGGTATTCAATAGCCGAGGTCATGTGATCGGGATGTCCACCCTTAAAGGAAGATCATCCTCTCTCAATTATGCAGTCGATTCCGATGAAATCATGGAAGTGATCAAACGGACCAATGCGGTCGCTGAAAGAGCGCCGGCAGCCGGTTCGATTTCGGGTACGAAAGAGCAGCCGGTGACCGCGCCGCCGGCGACGGACACGAAACCGGCGACTCCGCCGCCGCCCCCTCCGCCCGAACCCTTCTACCAAAATCCGATGGTGCTCGGGGGCGGAGCAGTCGTATTGATTTTGATCGGCATCATCGGCTATATGATGTCGCGCAAGAAGAGCCCGCAACAAATGCAGATGCCGATGCAACCTCACATGCAACCACAGATGCCGCCACAACAGATTCCGCAAGGAGCGCCGCCGGCTGCGCCCAAACCGACAGTCGCCGCTGCTGTGAAACGAACGACGATTAGTGGCGTAAGTGGATTTTTTGCTGGCAAAACGATTGAAATCGCGACCGGCAGACCGATGTTGATCGGGCGTGACCCGCAACAGGCACAGCTGGTTTTCCCTTCAGAGATGAGCGAAATCAGCCGGGTGCATTGTATCGTGACCTATGATGCCGCCAGCCAGGCATTCACAGTTGAAGACCGGTCCACGAACGGCACGTTCTTTGTGAACGGCCAGAAAATAAACGGACAGGCGCGACTGCGTTCTGGCGAACGGTTCTACCTGAGCGACCCGACGCACTTGTTCGAACTGCGTGCAGACTGACGATGACGGTCGATACTGCCATGCTGTCCCATACGGGCGGACGCAGAAGCAATCAGGACTCGTTCGGTTACGAGGCGAATCAAGTCAAGGGCTGCTGGGTCGTTGCTGATGGACTAGGCGGTCATGCGGGCGGTGAAACCGCCTCTCGCATGGCCGTGGACTCGGTTTTGTCGAGATTCCGTCAGGAAACCGATGTTTCGCCGAATTCAATTGAATCGTGTTTGCAAACCGCCCATCAGGCGATTCAAGTCAAGGCAGCCGCCGAGTATGAATTGGCGGCAATGCGGACTACCTTGGTCGTTTTGGCCTGGACAGGAAAACAAGCCGTTTGGGGACACGTGGGCGATTCACGGTTATATTGGTTCCGCCAGGGAAAAATCTTTCACCAGACAAAAGATCACAGCGTGCCGCAAATGTTGGTTGATGCAGGTAAATTGGACCCCTTGCAAATTCGGGGGCATGAGGATCAGAATCGACTGACCCGGGCGGTAGGGCAAGCAGGAGCATTGAAAACTTCGGTGTTGCCGGAAGCGTTGGCATTGCAGCCTGGCGATGCGGCGTTGCTATGCAGCGACGGAATCTGGACCTATGTGTTGGAAGCTGAACTGGAAGCGGATTGGGCAAGGGCGGCTTCGGCGACAGAGTATCTGGCGCTGTTGGAACGAAGGGTGTTGGAACGCGCCGAACCGGAACACGACAACTATACTGCCATCGCAGTCCGGTTCCCGGGAGAATGAATAGATGACGAATGATAAGATCAAGCTGCCGACGGTGACCCCCGGCAATGCCCAACACGTGGGCGCTCGCAGCGAACAACAGGATGCATTTGGCTTTTCGGCGTTTGATGATGCGGAATTTGTTGAACATGCCGGTGTTTTGGCGATTGTTGCCGATGGAATGGGCGGAATGGCAATGGGACGGGAAGCTAGCGCTATCGCCGTTCGGACTTTTCTTACCTCCTATGCCGCCAAAGAAAAGCAAGAAAAAATCGCCGCCGTCATGGTGCGCGGGCTGCATGCAGCCAACCGGGCGGTCAACCGTAAAGCGGCGGAAGCCGGGGTGGAAGGCGAAGCAGGCACCACATTGGTCGCGGTGGTCATCCACGAGGGAATGCTCTACCGCATAGCCGCCGGAGATAGCCGTATCTATTTATTCCGAGAGAGTGTATTACGACAGTTGACCACGGACTTCAATTATGGACGGGTGCTTGACCGCATGGCAGAGGATGGAGAAATGAGCCGCAGTGAAGCTGCCGCGCACCCTTCCCGCGCCGCGTTGACCAGTTATCTTGGCAAGGCCGAGGTCGATGAGTACGATTCGCCGACAGATGCGCCGCTTGCCTTGCAGCCGGGCGATAAAATCTTGTTAGCGAGTGACGGGTTGTTTGGCTTCCTCGATGAAATGGAAATTGCAAGGCTGATGACTCAAACTCCGCAACATGCGGCTGAAAATTTAATTGAAGCAACGCTTAAACAGCAACATCCCTATCAGGACAATGTCACCGTTGCCATTTTGGGCTATGAGTTGCCGCCCCCGCCGCCATTGGCAGAAACGCAGCTGCGCAAGGCAGAACCGGACAAAACGGTGGCGGAGAAACCGCGCCAGAAAAAAAAGCCTGCCGGAACGGTGCTGAAAATCGGTGTGCTGCTTTTGGTACTGGCGGTGGCGGCTTTTTGGGGCGGACGTTACTATTTTGAAAACAGCATGCGGGAACCGACGTCGGAAAATCTGACCGACAAGGCGGAACCAAAGCCAATTGAAAAATCTTTGGAGAAACCTTTGAATAAGTCATCGGAGAAGCCGCCAGAGAAGTCTGCGGAGAATCCGGCGGAGAAAAAGGACGCACAGGGTGCAAATAAACCTAAGTCTCAATAGCTGGGCACCAAGGAATAGACTGTTGACACCCGGAATTACCGGAGATGCTTACATGAAAGGGGAATAATACCATGGCGCTGATTCGTTGCCAACAAGGCCATTTCTATGACCCGTCCCGACATAATGTCTGTCCTTACTGCGGCAGCATGCCTGCCGGAGGTCCCGGTGCAACGGAGGCGCAACCGCCGATGGCTCCGCCGCCAATGGTTGGCGGGCCTGCACCGGTTGGTGCAACCAGGCCGCTACGCGATAATCCTCCTCCGGTCGTAGGGCCGACCGTGCCTTTGCGCCCAGCCAGTCCGCCGCCGGTTGGCGCAAAAAAAGGACCGGAAGAAGGCAGAACGGTGGCCGTGGATATGAAGAAAGTCGGCCTTGACCCTGTTGTTGGCTGGCTGATTTGTGTCAAAGGTCCATCGAGGGGCCGTGATTATCGAATCCGTAGCGGACGCAACGGGATCGGGCGGTCCGAAGCGATGGACGTGCAGATTGCCGGTGATGATACCGTTTCACGCGAAAATCATGCGTTTGTCGTTTATGAACCGCGCAAACGCACATTCAGCATCCGGCCCGGCGATGGGCGCGGCTTGGTTTATCTCAATGGCGATGAAGTGATCCAGGCCTCGGATATCAAATCATACGACATTATTGAACTGGGTGAGACCCAATTGATGTTTGTCGCTTTGTGCGGCGATAAATTCAACTGGGATCAAGGCAAGGAAGAAGCAGGCGATAAGTAGGCTTTGGCCGGTTAACCGCAGAGGGAGTGTAGATGATGAACGCATGGGAGACCTTATGTCCGGGTTGTTTCGCCGAAAAAGGACCGGTTGCGGTCTGTCCCTATTGCGGCTACGATGAGTCTGAACGCCGGACGCCTCTGCTATTGCCGCATCGAACTGTTCTAAACGGCCAGTTCATTGTGGGAAAAGTGCTGGGTAAGCCTGGTGGCTTCGGCATTACTTATCTGGGCTGGGACATCAATCTGGCAACGCCGGTGGCAGTCAAGGAATACTTGCCGCGCGACTACGCCGGACGCGACTCCGATCATGCTTCTGTCATGGCGCATTCGCGGGAAGATGCCAGTCTGTTTCGCTTCGGGTTGGAGCAGTTTTTGCAGGAGGCCCGGACATTAGCCCGCTTTGACCATCCCAACGTGGTGCGTACCCGCAGCTTTTTTGAACAGAATGGAACAGCCTATCTGGTGATGGATTACCTGCAGGGCGTTAATTTGTCCGAATATCTGACGTCCAAGGGCGGTCGCCTGAACGAACAACAAGCCGGCGAGATCATGTTGCCCATACTGGACGGATTGCAGGA
>CAZYJK010000003.1:0-10490 GCA_964647865.1 uncultured Veillonellaceae bacterium
CGAACAGGCGATTGAGTCGCAGCGCTCTGAGACGGCCCAGAATCGCAAGAGTCAGGTGGGTACCGGCGACCGTAGCGAGCGGATCCGCACCTACAATTTTCCCCAGGGCCGGATGACCGACCATCGGATCGGACTGACCCTGCACAAACTGGATTTTATTATGAATGGCGATTTGACGGAGCTGATTGATGCGCTGACGGCGGTCGACCAGTCGGAACGCCTGAAACAGGCGGAGTAACATGGCTGAACCGTGGACAATCGGCAGTTTGCTGCAATGGACTACGCAGTATTTCCGCGACAAGGGGATCGACAATCCCCGGCTTGACGCGGATGTACTGCTTTCCTTTTTGCTTGGCAAAGACCGGCTGTATTTATATGTTCATTTTGAACAACCGATGCAACCGGCAGAGCTGGCTGCCTATCGCGAGATGGTGAAGCAGCGGGCCGCCCGGGTCCCGGTGGCCTATATCACCGGCCGCAAAGAGTTTATGGGGCTGGAATTCGCGGTTTCACCCGCCGTGTTGATTCCCCGGCCGGATACGGAAATACTGGTGGAAGCAGCGGCAGCAAGGCTGGCCGGTCTTGTCGACGGGTTGATTCTCGATATCGGCGTCGGTAGCGGCGCAGTTCTTGTTGGTACATTGGCCCGTGCCCCCGCATGCCGGGGCGTCGGGGTCGATATTTCGTCGTCGGCGCTAATTGTTGCCAAGTCAAACGCGGAACGATTGCTAAAGAACGGTCAGGCGGAATTTGTCCAGGCGGATCTTTTTCCCAATGCGATGCAGCGCTTTGATGCCATCCTGTCCAATCCGCCCTATATAACTGCTTCGGAAATGAACGGACTGGCGCCGGAAGTGCGGCAGGAGCCAGAATTGGCGCTCTGCGGCGGCGCAGACGGACTTGATTTTTATCGCCGCTTGATTGCCGGCGGCCTGTCGCGACTTAAGCCAAGCGGGTTTATGGCGCTTGAAGTCGGCGCCGGCCAAGCGGCGGCAGTGGCTGATCTGGCGCAGCAAGCCGGTTGGTTGACTGAAGCGATTATTGCCGACTACGCCGGAATCGAACGCGTGGTGGTGTTGCGTCCGGCAGGGCAAGAATCAGAGGCTGCAAAAACAACAGAGGTAGTATGAATACTAAGTATATAAAAATTGAACAAAACGATCCGCGAAACGCCAGCACTGAGATACAGCAGGCGGGGCGAATCCTGCGTGAGGGCGGCTTGGTGGCGTTTCCCACCGAAACCGTATATGGTCTTGGCGCAAACGGGTTGGATGCTGCGGCGGTCGGCAAGATTTTTCAGGCAAAAGGTCGTCCGGCGGATAATCCGCTGATCCTGCACATTGCCGACCGAGAAGCCTTGGCGTCGTTGGTCAGGGAAGTACCGACTTGGCTTGAGCCGGTGCTTGAACGGTTTTGGCCGGGCCCGCTTACGGTGGTGTTGCCAAGGGCTGACTGCGTGCCGGATATCGTGACGGCAGGACTCGATTCGGTGGCGGTCCGCCTGCCGTCATCCCCGGTGGCGAGAGAGTTGATTCGCAGCGCTGGGGTTCCGGTTGCCGCACCGAGCGCCAATCTGTCCGGTCGGCCCAGCCCCACGACAGCGACAGCGGTAATGGCCGATATGGCGGGACGAATCGAAATGGTTCTTGATGGCGGCGCCTGCGAGATCGGGCTGGAGTCGACGGTGTTGGACTGTACTGCGGCAATCCCGACGATTCTGCGCCCAGGCGGCGTGACGCAGGAAATGCTGGCAGCCTGTCTGGGACAGGTGCAGGCAAGCGGCGAAGGCCGGATGGAAGCCGCAGAGGTTCCCCGCGCGCCGGGAATGAAATATCGTCATTATGCGCCAGCCGCGCCGCTGCGACTTTTCTCCTGTGATGCAATCGACGGGGAGACGGGATTGTTGCAACAACTGCGGGCAGCACAACGCTCAGGCCAGAAAGTCGGTGCGGTGGTGTCGCCGGAAACGGCGGCTTTTCTACCGGCAGGCGTCGAGGTCGCGATTCACGGATCGCGGGCCAATCCTGCAGCGGCGGCGACCGGGTTGTATCAAGCGCTTCGCTGGTTTGACACGCATCCGGTGGATGTTATTTTTGCCGAGGGAGTGCCTGAAAAGGGGATTGGCCGGGCGCTGATGAATCGTCTTCACAAAGCGGCCGGGTCGGCCGGAGAGGAATAAGACAATGGTGCGGATATTGTTTGTTTGTACAGGCAACACCTGCCGCAGTCCAATGGCGGCGGCGCTATTGCAAGATAGACTGAAGTCATGGGGAGTTGCCGAGGATTTCACGGTGAGTTCCGCCGGCATCGCCGCCTGGACCGGTCAGGCCGCATCGGCGGCAGCGGTCGAGGTTATGGCGCGGCAGGGAATTTCGCTCGCTGAACACACTGCCCAACTGATCGATAACCGTCAGGTTTATGCCAGCGACCTGGTGCTGGCACTGACTGTTTCCCATAAAGAATCGTTATTGTGCATCGCACCCGGTGCGCGTAACCGGATTTTCACTTTGGGAGAATACGCAGACAAACCGGGTGATGTGACAGACCCGATGGGCAAGTCGCGAGAGGTTTATCAGGCCTGCGCCGATCAATTGACGGAGCTGATCGAGGCTGCGCGGGATAAAATTTTGCAACTTGCAGGAAAAAACGGAGTAAATGGCGAAAACAAGCCTGATATTCGGCGGAAGGGATGAAATGATGATGTTGGCAATCGGTAGCGATCATGGGGGATTTGCCCTGAAACAGAAAATCAGCGAGCACCTGCAACAATGCGGTGTCGAGTTTTATGACTTCGGCGTTCATAGCAGCGAGTCGGCCGACTATCCGGATGTGGCGTTTGCGGTGGCCGAAGCGGTGGCGCGAGGCGAGTATGAACGCGGGCTGCTTTTCTGCGGCACCGGTGTCGGCGTAGCGATTGCCGCCAATAAAGTGGCGGGAATCCGGGCGGCGAATTGCCATGATGTGTTTTCGGCCCAGATGTCACGCGAGCACAATGACGCCAATATCCTGACGCTCGGTGAACGGGTGGTCGGGCCTGGCCTGGCGACGATGATCGTCGATGTCTGGCTGGCTGCGGAGTTTTCCGCCGGCCGCCATGAACGTCGGGTCGGCAAGATCAATGCGTATGCGCGGGAGGGGAAAGTCTGAAGTGGAGACGGAGATTGAACGGATAAAGACCGAAACGCTCGCTGTGATGCGCGAGTATTATAAAGTGGTGCAACCGAGCCCCGGGCAGATATTGGTCGTAGGTTGCAGTACCAGTGAAGTCAGAGGCGCCCGGATAGGCACCGAAGGCTCGCTGGAAGTCGCCGAAGCGATCTTTCATTCGTTGCGGGAAGAGATGTATCGCTGGGAAGGGTTTTTGGCGATTCAATGCTGTGAGCATCTGAACCGGGCACTGGTGGTGGAACGGGAGATGATGGAGGCTTACGATCTCGAGCAAGTTTGCGTCCAACCGGTCGAACATGCCGGCGGCGCGCTGGCAGCGCAGGCGATGCAGGACTTTGTCGATCCGGTGGTGGTCGAAGCAATTGCTGCGCATGGCGGGATTGATATCGGTGCGACCCTGATCGGCATGCATCTGAAAAAAGTGGCAGTGCCGCTACGTTTGCAGCAAAAAACGATTGGACAGGCGATGGTGACTGCGGCTTGGACCCGGCCTAAACTGATTGGCGGCTCACGGGCAGTCTACAAATAATAAATTTTGATGGTGGAGGAGACAACATGAGCATTCTTTCCCGGCAGGACCCGGAGATCGCCCGGGCAATCGAAATGGAGGCAGCGCGCCAGCACGACAAGATCGAGCTGATCGCATCGGAAAACTTTGTCAGCCCGGCGGTTCTGGAAGCCCAGGGCTCCGTATTGACCAACAAATATGCCGAAGGTTATCCGGCAGCCCGCTATTACGGCGGCTGCGAATGCGTAGATGTTGCCGAATCGCTGGCGATTGAACGGGCCAAAGCGTTGTTCGGGGCCGAACATGCCAACGTGCAGCCGCATTCCGGCGCACAGGCCAATACCGGCGCTTATTTTGCCTTCCTCAAACCAGGTGATACCATTCTGGGGATGAATCTGGCCCATGGCGGTCACCTGACGCACGGCAGTCCGGTGAATATCTCAGGTAAATATTTCAAAATCATTCCTTATGGCGTCGATGACGTGCATCACCGGATTGATTATGACAATCTGGAACGGTTGGCGCGGGAAAACCGACCGAACATCATTGTGGCCGGCGCCAGCGCTTATCCGCGGATTATTGATTTTGAACGCATTGGTAAAATCGCCAAGGAACTGGGAATCCTGTTCATGGTCGATATGGCGCATATCGCCGGACTGGTCGCAGCCGGCCTGCATCCCAGCCCGGTCCCCCACGCCGACATCGTGACCACGACCACCCACAAGACCTTGCGTGGGCCGCGTGGCGGCATGATCCTTTGCCGGGCCGAACATGCCAAGGCGATCGACAAGGCAATTTTTCCCGGCATTCAAGGCGGCCCGCTGATGCATGTGATTGCAGCCAAAGCCGTGGCCTTGAAGGAAGCGATGAGCCCCGATTTTAAAAAATACCAGGCACAGTTGCTGAAAAATGCGCAGACGCTGGCTGCCCGGTTGATGGAAAACGGCTTTGTCCTGGTTTCCGGCGGTACCGATAACCACCTGTTGTTGCTGGATGTGCGCAATCGCAATCTGACCGGCAAGGTGGCCGAACGGTTGCTTGACGACATCGGCGTTACCGTGAACAAAAATTCGATTCCCAATGATCCGGCAGGCCCGATGGTGACCAGCGGCATCCGGATCGGTACGGCGGCGACCACAACCCGCGGCATGAAGGAAGCGGACATGATTGAAATTGCCGATATCATTACCCAGGTTCTCGACCATCCGACAGATGAAGTTGTTCATACGGCAGTGCGCGCCAGAGTAAAGACTCTGTGCGACCGTTATCCGATTTACGCCTGGTAAGCAAAAAAGCAAGGAGGAGATGAAGGCATGCAGGTGAAAGTAATTGATCATCCGCTGATTCAGCACAAACTGACCCTGATCCGCGATATTCGCACCGGCACCAAGGATTTCCGCGAACTGCTCGAAGAGATCGCCATGTTGATGGCATACGAACTGACCCGGGACTTGCCGCTGGAAGAGATTGAAGTGGAGACCCCGGTCGCTAAATGTCGAGCTCGGGTTTTGGCCGGCAAAAAAATCAGTGTGGTGCCGATTCTGCGGGCTGGTCTCGGTATGGTGAGCGGCGTGTTGCGGTTAATCCCGGCGGCCAAAGTCGGCCATATCGGCGTATACCGTGACCCGCAGACGTTAAAGCCGGTCGAATACTACTGCAAATTACCGCCAGATGTATCTGAACGGGAAGTGATCGTGATCGACCCGATGCTGGCGACCGGCGGATCCTCCGTTGCGGCCATCGACATGCTCAAACGCGGCGGCGCCAAGCAGATCAAGCTGATGTGTCTGGTTGCGGCGCCCGAAGGCGTAAAAATTGTCAATGACGCGCATCCGGATGTCGAAATCTATACGGCGGCAGTCGACGAATGCCTGAACGACCATGGCTACATTGTGCCTGGGCTGGGCGACGCCGGCGACCGAATTTTTGGCACCAAGTAGATGAAAGGGCAAGCGCGGCCCAGTTGGGACGAATATTTCATGGAAATCACCCGGGTGGTGTCCACCCGCTCGACTTGCCTGCGGCGTCAGGTGGGCGCGGTGATCGTCAAGGAAAAACGCATGTTGACCAGTGGCTACAATGGCGCGCCGCAGGGTTTGGCCCACTGCCTGGAAGTAGGTTGTCTGCGGGAAAAAATGGGGATTGCTTCCGGCGAAAGACACGAGCTTTGCCGCGGTTTGCACGCCGAACAGAACGCGATCGTCCAGGCGGCGCTGCATGGAGTGGGAATTGCCGGTTCGACCATCTATTGCACGCACCAGCCGTGTTCGGCCTGCAGCAAGATGATCATCAACGCCGGCATCCGCCGTATCGTCTATGAATATCCCTACCCGGACGAACTGTCGCGCGACTTGCTGGCTGAGGCCGGCGTCGCCTGCGAATGTTTCGCGGAAATTGAGAACGACTGAGAAATTGGGGCCTGTCCCCAATTTCTTTTTTTGGAAAAGAGGAGTTTTGCTAATAACGTATAATAATTATATTAGTTATATATAATGGTAGAGGCATAAAGCCAAATTTCGACGCAGAGGGTCCGCAATTGACAAGCGTGCACCGGATACGGTACACTTATATGTGTTTTGAAATGTGGAGAGGTGCCAATAACAATGCAGATTTACATCACCGCGTTTATCATAGCCCTAGGAGTGGCCTACATGGTCACCCCGTCGGTACAGCGACTGGCTGTGCGCTGGGGTGCTGTCGATAAACCGGAAGCAAGAAAAGTTCATAAAGGAATCATCCCCCGCCTGGGTGGGCTGGCGATCTACGCCGGTTTCATTGCGGCGGTACTTGCCAGTGTGCACATGACTTGGGAGTTGCTTGGTATATTGGTCGGCGGCACGGCGATTTTGCTGCTCGGCGTTGTCGATGATGTGTACCAGATTTCGGCCAAGACAAAACTGCTCGGTCAAATTGCGGCGGCCTCAGTGTTGCTGCTGTTCGATATCCGGATCGACTGGTTGACCAATCCGTTTGGCAGCATGATCTATCTCGATATGTGGGCAATTCCGATCACGTTGATCTGGGTGGTCAGCCTGACCAATACGTTGAACCTGATTGACGGGTTGGACGGATTGGCAGCCGGCGTGTCGGTGATTGCGGCGGTGACGATCTTTTTGATGGCGGTGGAACTGAACTTCTGGCTGGTCGCAGTGCTGACTGCGGCTCTGGCCGGCAGTGCACTTGGCTTCTTGTACTTTAACTTCAGTCCGGCAAAAATCTTCATGGGCGATACCGGAAGCATGTTTCTCGGCTATATGCTGGCGGCGGTTTCGTTGGTCGGCACCGTCAAGAGTGCCGCGACCATCGCTTTGATCGTGCCGATGGTGGCGCTGGGTCTGCCGATTTTAGACACGGCCTGCGCGATTATCCGCCGGTTTAACAATGGACAACCGATTTTTAAACCTGACCGGGGTCACCTGCATCATCGCCTGCTGGACATGGGCCTGACCCAGAAGCAGGTGGTGCTGATTCTGTATCTGGTGACCATCGTGCTCGGCGTCAGTGCGATCGTGATGACAGAGGTCCGGTTCGGTCATGCCGCATTCATTGTGCTGGCTTTACTGGCCGCGGCGTTTGTCGCGGCGCGAAAAACCGGCGTGTTAAAAAGTGCGGGATCCGTAAAGGGCCGTTAGGCCCTTTTCTTTTTCCCTAAAGGAGTGGAGAAATGAAGCCGATCAAAGTCATGACGATTTTCGGAACGCGACCGGAAGCGATCAAGATGGCGCCGGTCGTTCTGGAATTGCAAAGACACCCCGGAAAAATTCAATCGATTGTTGCAGTGACCGCCCAGCATCGCGAGATGCTTGATCAAGTGCTGCAGCTTTTTCATATCCGGCCGGATTACGACCTGAATATTATGAGTCCGTCGCAAACCCTGTTTGATATCACCAGTCGGGCATTGCTGGGCTTAAAGGAAGCGATCGGCGATGCCAAACCGGATATCGTGCTGGTGCACGGTGATACGACGACGACCTTTGTCGGAGCATTGGCAGCCTTCTACCACCAGGTTCCGGTTGCCCACGTGGAAGCGGGATTGCGCACAGGCAACAAGTATTCGCCGTATCCTGAAGAAATGAACCGCAAACTGACCGGCGCACTGACCGAGCTGCATTTTCCGCCGACGCTGACATCGCGGCAAAACTTATTAAATGAAGGCGTGGCTGAAAACAATATCTTTGTCACCGGCAATACCGTGATTGATGCTCTGCTGAGCACGGTGAGCGCCGACTATGTCTTTCCAACGCAGCTGACGGCGCTGAATCAAACTTCGGGCCGCCTGATTTTGGTGACTACCCACAGGCGAGAAAATCTCGGCGAGCCGATGCGCCATGTGTATCAGGCACTGCGCGCCATCGTGCAAGAGTTTCCAGACGTGCGGGCTATTTTCCCGGTCCATCGCAATCCGCAGGTGCAGCAAGTGGTCCGGCAGGAACTGGGTGACACGCCGCGGGTTCATTTAATCGATCCACTGGATTATCAGCCGTTTGCCAACCTGATGAATCAGGCGCACATCATTCTGACCGATTCCGGCGGTATCCAGGAAGAAGCGCCGTCGCTCGGTAAACCGGTGCTGGTGCTACGTGATACCACCGAGCGACCGGAAGCGATTGACGCCGGCACAGTCAAACTGATCGGCACTTCACGTGAACGGGTCTATCAGGAATTGAAACTGCTGCTCACGGACGCCGGGGAATATGCCCGAATGGCCGAAGCCACCAATCCTTATGGTGATGGACGGGCGGCGGCGCGGATCGTCGAATGCCTGTTGCACCGGTTCGGTCTGGCCAAAGATTTGCCGGCGCCATTTGTCAGTGAATAGCTGAAGGCGGGGGAGGGGCATTGTGCCACAGCCCAAAGAACAGGAACGCAACTGGATGCAAACGTTGGCCCGCGTCGGTACACTCGGCACCGACCTGGTGATTTTTGCCGGTCTGGGTTTTTGGCTGGGCAAAGAGCTGGATGAACGGCTCGGTTGGCAGCCATGGGGAACCTTCGGCGGGACGTTGCTCGGCTGTGTGGTCGGTTTTGCTTCGATTTGCCGGCGTGTAACAAATTGGAACGGGAGATGAGTATGGGAATCCTGACGCGGTCCGCCAAACAGGCGGCGATGCTCTCGGCGGTACTCAGCGCATTGGTTGCCGGTATCGTATATTTATTAGGCTATCCTGAATTTTCCCGCGGTCTGCTGATCGGGATGCTGGCCGGCGTCGGCTTCTTCTACATCATGTGGCGGCAGCTCAAACAAACCATGGCGCTGGAGGATGTCAAGGAAGCCGTGGCGGAACTGAAAAGCGGTTGGGTGGAGCGAACCCTCTATACTGCAGTGGTCTGCCTGGGCGCATATTTCGCGCCGGGAGTCGATTTCGCCGGAGTGCTGATCGGCCTGCTGGCGCTACATGGCGTTGTTGTCATCTGGGGAGTGATTGCGTTGTCAAAAGGTGGAAGCCAAAAATAAATTTTTCGAAAGTCTGTACAAATTGTCGCTTTGATATATAATATTTACATGTGTAGACTATACAGAAGGGAACAGGGTGAATAATGGCACATGAAATTGGCGCCCACAAAATATGGGAAGTTGCCGGAATGCAGTTCCATGCTGATACACTGACGATGACCTGGCTCACCATGATAGCTGTTCTGGTTGTAGTGATCGGCTGTACCAGGTCGATATCGGTAATCCCTTCCGGCGCACAGAATTTTGTCGAGATGTTGATTGAACCGATTTTGTCCCAGATCGATTCCTCGATCGGTAAAAAGGGCCAACGCGTCATCCCGGTGGTTGTCACGATTTTTCTGTTTGTTTTGTTTTCCAACATGTTGGGACTGCTACCGGCGATGACCTCGCCGACGGCCGACATCAATACGACTCTTGGCTGGGCGTTGATGATCATAGCTCTCGTTCATATTTATGGACTGGCTGACAAAGGGTTGAAGTATCTTGCGCATTTCTTCCAACCGAATCCGTTTTTCGTATTGCTTCACATCATGGATAACGTTTCCCGACCGTTAACGATGTCCTTCCGTCTCTTCGGCAACATCATCGCGCATGAAATTTTGATCATGGTGTTCCTGATGCTGGTTCCGTTTATCGTTCCTTCCGGGATTTTATTCCTGGGTGTCTTTATTGGCCTGATCCAGGCCGCCATTTTCACGATCCTGTCCATTACGTATCTGGCCGAGGGTTTAGGGGATGACCACTGATCGCAGGTCGCTTCGGTAGGTTTGTCCTTTTGTACCAGTTTATCAAAGAAAGGGGGATTCCGTAATTATGACCGAAAAATCTATCATCGCCGCCGCTTCGATTCTTGGTGCATGCGCAACGCTCATCGTGGCTGCGTTCTCCGCTGCGTTTGCCGACGCAATGGTGGCCAAGAAAACGATCGAAGGCATGACCCGTCAACCGGAGGCCAAAAACGCACTTTTGGTTAACATGGTCATCATGGTCGGCCTGATCGAATCGATTCCAATCATCGCGGCTGTTATCGCCATCGTCCTTGTCTTGGCGAACCCATTCTTGAAGTAAGCAATGTTGCTTGTCAGGGCGGCGGTCTGAAACTTCTTGGACCGTCGCCCCTATTGCACATCCGAAAGGGGAGGGCCCTGTCTTGTTTAATTTTAACATGACGCTGGTCGCACAGATTGTCAACTTTATTATTCTGCTCCTTCTGTTGACCAAGCTGGCATACAAACCTCTGCTGAAAGCGATGGCAGAGCGGCGAGCCCGGATCGCAAATGATCTGGAGGCAGCGGAAAAAGAGCGGCAGGCAGCTGAACAGCTCCGCCAGGAATATCAACAACAGATGCAGGAAGCGCG
>CAZYJK010000003.1:10590-25628 GCA_964647865.1 uncultured Veillonellaceae bacterium
ATTGACAAGCGCAGAGAGAGCCTGTTGCCGGCGATTTATGCCGAGTACCAGGTTTTGGCCGACAAGGTCCGCAATATCTGCAAAGTGGAAGTAACGACCGCTTTGCCGCTAGATGAGCAGCAAAAACAATCGTTCACTGCGAAATTAGGCGCCCTGACCGGGTCCAAGATCGAACTGGTAAACACAGTCGACCGGAAGATTATTGGCGGCGCGGTGCTGCAGATTGGCGATAGACGGGTCGATGGCAGTGTTCTCAGCCATCTGGATCAGTTGAAGGCCGTCTTGTTGAAAAAGGAAGCAACTGGGATAGAGGTGACGAGCTGACCATGAAAATCAGACCAGAAGAAATTACTTCTTTTATCAAACAGCAGATCGAAAATTATCAAGTGGATCTGATCGTTGATAATGTCGGAACCGTTATTTCGGTTGGCGACGGCGTCGCGAGGATTTATGGACTCAAAGGCGCGATGGCTGGCGAACTGTTGGAATTCCCGCAGGGCGTTTATGGCATGGTGCTGAACCTGGAGCAAGATAACATCGGTGCGGTGTTGCTTGGCGGCGAAACGCTGATTCGCGAAGGCGACACGGTGAAGAGCACCGGACGGATCGTACAGCTGCCGGTTGGCGAGGCGATGATCGGCCGGGTAGTCAATGCCATCGGCCAGCCGATTGACGGCAAGGGCCCGATTGAAACGACCGAGTTCCGACCGGCTGAGTTCAAAGCGCCGGGGATTGCCGACCGCCAGTCGGTTAAAGAACCATTGCAGACTGGGATCAAGGCGATCGACTCGATGATTCCGATCGGCCGCGGCCAGCGCGAGCTGATCATCGGCGACCGCGGTACCGGCAAAACGGCGATCGCGATCGATACCATCATCAACCAAAAAGGACAGGGCGTTATCTGCGTTTATGTGGCGATCGGACAAAAATCGTCCAACGTGGCCCGGATCGTAAAAATTCTTGACGATCATGGTGCGATGGCCTATACCATTGTTGTTGCCGCTTCCGCCTCGGATAGCGCGCCGCTGCAATACCTGGCCCCCTACGCCGGTGCGGCCTTGGCCGAATACTTCATGTACAAGGGCGGTCACACGCTCTGCATCTATGACGACCTTTCCAAGCATGCGCAGGCCTATCGGGCCATGTCACTGCTATTGCGGCGTCCGCCCGGCCGTGAAGCCTATCCGGGCGACGTGTTCTATCTACATTCTCGCTTGCTCGAGCGGGCCGCCAAGTTGTCGGATGAAATGGGCGGCGGTTCGATGACCGCTCTGCCGATCATCGAGACACTGGCCGGCGACGTTTCGGCCTATATTCCGACCAACGTCATTTCGATCACCGACGGCCAGATCTATCTGGAAACCGAGTTGTTCCACGCAGGTATCCGCCCCGGCATCAACGCCGGTATTTCGGTTTCCCGCGTAGGCGGTTCGGCCCAGATCAAGGCGATGAAACAGGTTGCCGGACGTTTGCGTCTGGATATGGCCCAGTATCGTGAACTGGCGGCATTCGCCCAGTTCGGTTCCGACCTCGACAAAGCGACCCGCGCTTCGATCGACCGTGGTCAACGTACCACCGAGATCCTGAAGCAGGGACAGTACTCGCCGATGGCAGTCGAAGACCAGATCATGGTCATCTTTGCCGCAGTCAACGGGCAGATCGATGATGTACCGGTGCATGACGTCACCCGGTTTGAAAAGGAATTCCTTGAGTTCATGCGGGCTCACTATCCGGAAGTCGGCAAAGCGATCCGTGAAAAGAAAGCGATCGATACGGAAACAGATGCCACACTACGTAAAGTAATCCAGGAATTCAAGGATAGTTTCCTGGGTATGGCGACGGTTGCGCTTACTGCGGCAGCGAGGTGATCTGATCGATGCCAAACGCAAGAGATATAAGGCGCCGAATTAAGAGCGTAAAGAATATCCAGCAGATTACCAAGGCGATGGAAATGGTCGCTGCGGCGCGCTTGCGTCGGGCCCAGGAAAAAGCGACCGCCTGTTTGCCTTATGTCGACAAGTTACAGCAGACGCTGGAATCGGTTGCGGCCCATTCGGGAAACCGCTTCCATCCGTTGCTACGCAAGCGTGCCAACGGCAAAGCGCTGTACCTGATCGTCAGTGCCGACAAAGGCCTGGCTGGCGCCTATACGTCGAACCTGCTGCGTGAAGCGGTTTCGCACATGAAGCAGTCGGCGGATGTTGGCATGATTGTCACCGGTCGTAAAGGCAGGGACTATTTTCGCCGGCGCGGTTATTCTTTGGTAAACTCCTACGTGGGTAGCTCAGAGCGTCCGCGGTTCAGCGACGCCGGCAAAATCGGCCAGGAAATTTTCCATGCGTTCGCCAGTGGCGAATACGACGCCGTTTATGTTGTCTATACCCATTTCTATTCACCGATGAATCAGAAACCGATGGTGAAGCAGGTTTTGCCGCTGGCTATCGAAGGGGTGGCCATTCAGGCGCAGGCGCCTTCAGGCGCTTGGCATAAACTGAAGGGCTATTTCCAGGAAGATGATTCGCAAGAGAAACCGGCATGGGCGGCTGCAGCGACCGAAGATGACGATGCTGCGGAAACGGAAGATGTCAACGATGAAGACTCGGAAGTTGAGGAAGCTTCTGATGAAACGCCGGAAGACACTTATATTGTAGAGCCTTCGCCGACGGACGTATTGAATCGTTTGTTGCCCCGGTATATGGAAGCGGTGGTTTATGAAGCATTGCTTCAATCGGCCGCCAGCGAACTGGGCGCACGGATGACAGCAATGGGTTCTGCGACGACGAACGCGCAGGATATTATTTCCGAATTGACACTGAACTACAACAAAGTCCGCCAGTCCGCCATAACCCGGGAAATTTCCGAAATCGTCGGCGGAGTCGAGGCGCTTCAGTGATACAGAGGAGGGTTATGTTGTGAACAGCGGAAGAGTAGTACAAGTCATCGGCCCCGTTATTGACGTGGAATTTGCCAGGGAGGAGCTTCCTCCCATTTATAACGCGGTCCATATTGAAGGGGAAACAGCCGGAATCAAGCTGAACCTGACTGCCGAGGTCATGCAGCATCTGGGCAACAATGTCGCGCGCTGCGTGGCGATGTCGTCCACCGACGGATTGACCCGCGGCATGGAGGCGACAGACACCGGTTCGCCGATTCGGGTTCCGGTCGGCAACGGTACGTTGGGTCGCGTATTCAACGTGCTGGGCGAAACCGTCGACAATGATCCGGCGGAAGTGGCAGCGACCGATATCTGGCCGATCCATCGTCCGGCCCCCAAACTGGAAGATCAGTCAACCAGCACTGAAATGCTGGAAACCGGCATCAAAGTCGTCGACCTGATCGCCCCTTACTCCAAGGGCGGCAAAGTCGGTTTGTTCGGCGGTGCCGGCGTCGGCAAGACCGTTATCATCATGGAACTGATCCGCAATATTGCCACTGAGCACGGCGGCGTGTCGGTGTTCGGCGGTGTAGGCGAGCGGACCCGCGAAGGCAATGACCTCTGGATGGAAATGAAGGAATCCGGCGTTATTGAGAAAACCGCGCTGGTATACGGACAAATGAACGAGCCGCCGGGAGCCCGTATGCGGGTTGCCCTGTCGGCGCTGACCATGGCCGAATATTTCCGTGATGTGCAAGGACAGGACGTATTGTTGTTCATTGACAACATCTTCCGTTTCATCCAGGCCGGTTCGGAAGTATCGGCGCTGCTGGGCCGTATGCCTTCGGCCGTAGGTTACCAGCCGACGCTGGGGACTGACGTGGGTGCTTTGCAGGAACGGATTACCTCGACGAACAAAGGCTCCATCACTTCGGTACAGGCAGTTTACGTGCCGGCGGACGACTTGACCGACCCGGCGCCGGCAGCTACCTTTGCTCACCTTGATGCGACCACCGTTCTGTCGCGTTCGATTTCCGAGATGGGCATTTATCCGGCGGTCGACCCGCTGGATTCGACCTCGCGGATCATGGACCCCAACATCATCGGCGCCGAGCATTATGAAGTCGCCCGCGGCGTACAGGAAGTGCTGCAGCGCTACAAGGAACTGCAGGACATCATCGCCATCCTCGGCATGGAAGAACTGTCTGATGAGGATAGACTGACCGTAGGTCGGGCTCGCCGCATCCAACGTTTCTTCAGCCAACCGTTCTTCGTGGCGGAACAGTTTACCGGCATGTCCGGCAAATATGTGCCGATTAGCGAAACGATCCGTGGCTTTAAGGAAATTCTCGCCGGCAAACATGATGATCTGCCGGAAATGGCATTCCTAATGGTCGGAACCATCGATGAAGCGGTGGAAAAGGCTCGCACGCTGAAAGGGGAATAGCCGATGTCCAAAACGATGAGACTGGACATCCTGACGCCGGAGCGCACCGTATGTTGTGTCGAGGTGGACATGGTGATTGCCCGCGCGGTGGACGGCGAAGTCGGAATCCTATTTAACCATGCGCCGCTGGTGGTGGCGCTAGATATTGCTCCGCTCCGTTATAAAATCGGTGACGAAGAGCATCAGGTCGCTGTATGCAATGGGTTCATGGAAGTCCGGGACAACCGGATTTCCGTGTTGGCCCCTTGCGCAGAAACCGAAGAAGAAATCGATATCCGGCGTGCTGCAGAGGCGAAAGCGCGAGCAGAAGAACGTCTGATGCACAAGGACGACGTGGATGTCCGTCGGGCCGAACTGGCCCTGCAACGGGCATTGATGCGGCTGAAGATTGCGGAGCATACCCGGCGGGGACGGGCAACGTAAGGAGTATTTGTTCAGTTGGAAAAGTTATTCATTCAGGGGGGACGCAGACTTTCGGGGACCGTCAAGATCAGTGGCGCAAAGAATGCTGTGCTGCCGGTCATTGCCGCCTCGTTGCTTGCATCCACCCCTTCTGTTATTGAAGAAATCCCGGATCTGGACGATGTCACGACCATCACCGAGGTATTGCAATACCTCGGTCTCAATACGCGTCGCGAGCCAGGCCGCCTGTTTATTGACAGCACAGGCATCAAAAGCTGCGAGGCCTCGTATGAATTGGTCCGGAAGATGCGGGCCTCTTTTTTGGTTATGGGGCCTTTGCTGTCGCGATTCCAGGAGGCGAGGATATCGCAGCCTGGCGGCTGCGCCATCGGCACCCGGCCGATTGATCTGCATCTGAAAGGATTCGAAGCGCTCGGCGCCGAAATCATTCAGGGGCATGGCTTTATTGAAGCGCGGGCGCCCAAAGGGCTGCAAGGCGCAAAAGTCTATCTTGACTTTCCCAGCGTCGGCGCCACCGAAAATATCATGATGGCTGCCAGTCTGGCCAATGGACGGACAATCATTGAAAACGCAGCCCAGGAGCCGGAGATCGTAGACCTGGCCAACTATCTGAATGCGATGGGCGCCAATGTGCGAGGCGCCGGAACAAACGCGATCCGGATCGAAGGCGTGAAGAACCTCACCGGCACGACTTACGCCGTGATTCCCGACCGGATTGAAGCCGGCACTTATATGGTGGCGGCGGCGATTACCGGTGGCGACGTCTTGCTGAAGAACGTTTTGTACGAACACTTGAAACCGCTGGTCGCCAAGCTGAAGGAAGCCGGCGTCGCCATCGAGCAGGATGTCGATCAGATGAGAGTGACCGCCAGCGGTGGTCTGCGCGCAGTAGATATCAAGACACTGCCGTATCCCGGCTTTCCCACCGACATGCAGGCCCAGTTCATGGCTTTGATGTCAGTGGCCGACGGCAGCAGTGTCGTATCAGAGACTGTTTTTGAAAACCGGTTCATGCATGTGGATGAATTGAAACGCATGGGCGCCAATATCCGGGTGGATGGGCGGATTGCGATGCTGGACGGGGTGAAAAAATTGACCGGCTGCCCGGTGACCGCGACTGACCTGCGGGCCGGCGCGGCATTGGTTCTGGCAGGATTGGCGGCGGAAGGACAGACCGAGATTGGTTCGGTCTACCATATAGATCGGGGATATGACCGGATTGTCGATAAGCTGCAAGGCCTCGGCGCCGACATATCGAGAAGGGAATCGGAATGAGGATGCTGACGGAGGGATTGTCGTGAAATTTGGTTTGGCGCACGATATTGGCATTGATTTGGGAACAGCCACCATTCTGGTCTACATCAAGGGACAGGGGATCGTCTTGAACGAACCATCGGTTGTCGCCAAGGATGTCGATTCCGGTCGCATTCTGGCGATTGGCGAAGATGCCCGCCGCATGATCGGGCGGACCCCGGGCAACATCATCGCCGTTCGTCCGTTGCGCGAAGGCGTGATCGCCGACTATGAGACCACCGAGCAGATGTTGCGCTATTTCATCGAAAAAGTTGCCGGCAAGGCCTTGTTCTTCAAGCCACGGATCATGGTCTGCGTTCCTTCGGGAGTGACCACGGTGGAGAAACGGGCGGTGCTGGAAGCGGCGCTGCAGGCCGGTGCCAAAGAGACATTCTTGATCGAAGAACCGCTGGCGGCGGCGCTGGGAGCAGGCTTGGACATTGCCGAACCTTGCGGCGCGATGGTCGTCGATATCGGCGGCGGCACGACTGACGTGGCTGTTCTGAGCCTGGGCGGCATCGTGGTCAGTTCTTCGATCCGAATCGCCGGTGATATGTTTGACGACTCGATCATCCGGTTCATGCGCAAAGAGCAAAAATTGATGATCGGCGAACGCACCGCCGAAGAAATCAAGATCCGTATCGGCACCGCCTATACCGACCTGCGCAAGGAAAGCATGGAAGTGCGCGGGCGCGACCTGGTCAGCGGCATGCCGAAGACCGTCGTCATGACCTCGGCGGAAACCCGCCAGGCGATGGCGGAACCGATCGGCCTGATCATCGACTGCGTGAAAAGCGTGCTGGAACGGACGCCACCGGAACTGGCTTCCGACATCATCGACCGGGGGATTGTGATGACCGGCGGCGGCGCGATGCTGCACGGCCTCGACATCCTGATCACCAAGCAGACCAGCATCCCCGCCTATCTGGCCGAAGACGCGACTTCCTGCGTGGCCAGGGGCACCGGCATTGCGCTCGACTCGCTCGAACTTTTGAGCAGCCACCTGACTACAGCCCGCAAAACCGGCCATAAATAAATAGCCGGTATAGCCGACAAAAGAATGCCGATTGAAATATTTAAGAACCCCGCTGATTATTCCGATACCTGTTGGTAGAAGGAATAGTGAAGCGGGGTGTTTGTTTGATTCGGGGAATTTATATCGCAGCGTCAGGCATGCTCGTCGAATCGCTGCGGGCGGATGTAACGGCAAACAACCTGGCCAATGCGAACACAGCCGGATTCAAAAAAGACTTTGCCGTCATGAAGGATTATGCCAGCAGGCAGATCCGGCGGATCAATGACGGACCCAACGAGCCGGAAATCGGAAATATGGGAGCCGGAGCCTGGATTGACACGATTGCGACCCATCATAGCGGCGGCATCACCCGTGTGACCAACAACACGTTGGATGTAGCGATTGACGGTAAAGGTTTTTTTGCGATACAGACGCCTGCCGGAGTTCGTTACACCCGCAACGGGTCGTTTACCCGCAGCGCTGGAGGCGAACTGGTGACGCAGGACGGACACCAGGTGCTCGGACTTAATGGGCCGATCGTACTGGACCCAGCCGGACAGGCCGGCAAAGTGACCATTTCGGAAGACGGTCGCATTTTTCTTGACGAGGTCGAGAACAACACGTTCCAGATTGCTACATTTGCCGAAGAAAACCGACTGCGCAAAGAAGGAGCAAACCTGTTCCGACCGCCGGAAGGCGTGAATCCGGAGCAGGCGACGCCACCGCTCAGGCAGGGCCTGCTTGAACTGTCCAACGTCAATGTGATTTCTGAAATGGTGAACATGATCGCCGGCTTTCGCGCCTACGAGACGAATTCCAAAGTCGTGCAGACCCATGATGCGCTGCTGGACAAGGCAGCCAACGAAGTAGCCCGCGTCTAAACGCACAGCGAGAACAGTCCTCAATAAAATAGGGGCCGGACCTTCGCGGAGGCCCCGCATGCCGTCGAATGACCGAGACGGCTGATTTTGGCATCCGGGGAGGGTATTTTATTATGATGAGATCCTTATGGACGGCAGGTTCAGGGATGGTGGCACAACAGGCCAACATCGACGTGATTTCAAACAACCTGGCCAACGTCAACACAACAGGCTTCAAGAAAGTCCGCACCGATTTTCAGGACTTGATCTACCAGACGATTCGCCAGGCCGGCGCAACGACCGGACCCGACAACATGCTGCCCACCGGCGTACAGATGGGCCACGGCGTGCGGCAGGTTGCAACCCAGCGTATCTTTACCACAGGCAACTTTCAGGCCACAGGCAATCCGCTCGATATTGCCATTGAAGGCGACGGATTTCTGCAAATCACGATGCCTGACGGTACTCTCGGCTATACCCGTGACGGAACCCTGAAGAAAGACGCTCAGGGTCGTATCGTCACGTCCGAAGGCTATTTTCTCGAACCGCAGATCACGATCCCCCAGGCCGCGACAGCGGTGACGATTTCCGGCGAGGGTATCGTAACGGCGACGATTCCTGGTCAGGCGACGCCGCAGGAACTCGGCCAGATCCAGCTGGCCCGCTTCGTCAATCCGGCCGGTCTTGACAGTATCGGCCGCAACCTGTTCAGGGAAAACAACGCTTCTGGTCCGGCTGTCGTATCTAACCCGGGAACTGACGGCGCCGGCACGATCGTGCAGAACTATATTGAAATGGCCAACGTTCAGATCGTCGAAGAGATGGTAAATATGATCGTTGCCCAGCGTGCTTATGAAATCAATGCCAAGGCCGTAACCACCTCGGATGAGATGCTGTCGACGGCCAATCAGATGAAACGGTAGGTGACTGAAATGAGACGGACGCTGGCGGCGCTATTCGGATTGTGCCTGATGCTGGCTTTTGGTCCGGTCGCTTTCGCCGAAAATGTGAAGGTGGCCGTCAAACCGGTGAGTGTGGTGCGCGGTCCCGTACTGAGTTTTGGCGATATCGCCGAGATCAGCGGCGGCGCAGCAGAACGGGTCCAGTATCTGAAGCAGTTACGACTGGGCGATGCACCAGCGCCAGGTTCAGCGGTATTTCTAACGCCACAGTCGCTGGAACCGATGCTGCTCGCAACCCGCGCCGATTTCTCATCAATCACCTGGAGCGTACCGGCCAGTTTTAAAATCACTACCTCGTCACAACCCGTAAGCGGGCAAAAGCTTGCCGAGTTGGCGCGGTCGTTCATATCCCAGACGGCGCTCGGAGCGACGGTGCTGATGGTCGGTGCGCCAAGCGATCTACAGGCGCCGTTGGGAAAACTGGAGTTGACGCCGGAGCTAGCCGGGCCAGTCCGTTACAATGCGCCGACCACCGTTCTGGTAGCTATCAGGACTGATGGCGCCACCTTTGCCAAAGTACCGGTGCAGTTTGAAGTGAAGCGGATTCTCGAGGTCGTGGTCGTGGCGGAAAACCTGAACGCCGGCGATATCATCCAGGCCCGCTCGGTACGGCTGGAATCGATGGATGCAGGCAAATTGCAACCCGGCTACCTGACCGATCTGTCCAAGGTCGTAGGCATGCAGATTCGCCAGGCCGCGCCGCCAGGCAGTGTAGTGTTTGAACGGTCGCTGACCCGGCCCATCTTGGTCAAACAGGGCGAAATGATCCGCATCGCCGCCCGTATCGGTGAAATCGAAGTCTCGGCAGGCGGCGTGGCGATGTCGCAAGGCGCGGCAGGAGACCTGATCCGGGTTCAGAATTTGACAACCAAGCGGTTTTTGACCGGCAGGGTGCAGGAAGACAAATCTGTACTGGTGCTGAACTATCAGGGGGGATGAAGCGATGAAATCATTAAGCAAATTGCTTGGATTAACGATAGTATGTTTGATGCTGACAACCGGTCAGGCCATGGCTTCCTCGCTTTGGAGCGACGGGGCGCAAACTTCGGTGCTGTTTGGCGATCAGCGGGCCAGGGCCGTCGGCGACATTCTCACAGTGGTGGTCAACGAAAGTTCGACTGCCAGCCGCAGCGGTTCCGCCAGCAACTCCAAGTCGGCCGCAAACAACGTGGATAAAGGGACCGGGCTACTCGGTTTCATCCCGGACTCCACCCTGTCGCAGGATGACAGCTTCAAGGCGCAGGGGACGATCAACAACTCCAATAAAGTGACGGCCCGATTGACGGTGAAAGTGATCGAAGTCAAACCCAACGGCAATCTGGTGATTTCCGGCGTGCAGAACATCCGCCAGAATGGCGAAGAACAACGGATCAACATCTCCGGCCAAGTCCGTCCCTCCGACATCCGGGCTGACAACAGCGTATTATCCAGCAATATCGCCGACGCCAAGTTGCTGGTGACAGGTAGCGGACCGTTGGTCAACAAACAGCGGCAAGGGATTCTGACCCAAATCTGGAACTGGTTCTTCTAAAACACTCAGGAATAATTGTTTAATAGTAAATTGGGGACTGTCCCCAATTATGAGGTGGCAACATGTGCAAGGCAGCGCGAATTGTGATAGGGATGCTGGCGATCGTGATGGCTTGGGCGGCTCCGGTGGACGCTGCGATCCAGGCGCCGGTGAATGCGAGAATCAAGGATGTGGCCAAAGTGCAGGGCGTGCGGGCCAATCAACTGGTTGGCTACGGCCTGGTGTTCGGTTTGGCCGGCAGCGGCGACTCGAATAAAAGCGTGAACACAGTTCAATCGATTGTTAACATGCTTCGTTCGTTCGGTGTGGTTGTCGATCAGACGACTTTGCAGTCGAAAAACGTGGCGGCGGTGATGATTTCGGCCAAATTGCCGGCCTTTGTCAAACCGGGCGATACGATCGATGTCACGGTGTCTTCGATGGGCGACGCCAAAAGCCTGGCTGGCGGAACGTTGATCCAGACGCCGCTGCGGGCAGCCAATGGCGCCGTTTACGCCGTCGCGCAGGGAGCAGTAACAACCGGCGGCTTTAACGCCGGCGGCTCCGGCGCCAATGTGCAGAAAAATTTCCCGACCGTCGGGCTGATTACCAATGGTGCGATTGTCGAAAAGGAAGTGCCTTTCCAGATCGGCGCCAACGGTCAGTTTAACCTGGCGCTGAACCGTCCCGATTTCACCACGGCCACCCGGATCGCCGAAGCGATTACGTCGCGTTTCGGCACTGTTGCAATGGCTCGTGATCCCGGTACGGTTTCCATCGGCGTGCCACCAATGTATGCCCGCGATATCGTCGGGTTTGTGGCAGCAATCGAAGAACTGCGGATCAAGCCGGATGAAGTCGCGCGTGTAGTGATTAACGAGCGGACCGGCACCATCGTGATGGGTTCCAATGTGGCGATTGATGAAGTGGCGGTGGCCCAGGGCGGCCTGACCGTAAAAATCACCAAGACGCGCGACGTTTCCCAGCCAAATCCATTTTCCGGCGGACGTACCGTTACTACGCCACGGCAAACCGTGAACACCCAGGAAGCGAGCGGAAATCTGTTGGTACTCCCTTCCACCGCCAGTGTCGGCGATGTGGTGGCTGCATTGAATTCAGTCGGCGCCACGCCGCGTGATATCATTACGATATTGCAGGCGATGAAAGCGGCCGGCGCATTGCACGCAGAAATGGAGCTGATTTAATATGGCTCTCAATACTGTTGCAGCCCCGGTGAACCTGCCGGCATGGGACCCGCGCCTGACCGGTTCGCTAAAGGCGACCGGCGACAAGGCGGCTGATGATGCCAAACTCAAAAAAGCCTGCCAGGAGATGGAGAGCGTCTTTTTGAACATGCTGCTAAAGTCAATGCGTGACACGGTTCCCAAAACTGAAATCGGCGGCAATAACAAACAGACCGATATCATCCAGTCAATGCTGGATACGGAACTGACCCGCAACATGGCAGCTGCCGGCGGTACGGGACTGGCCGCGATGATGTACCGCAACCTCAGCAATCCTGGTGTGGTGCATCCGCAAACTAACAGCGGCCTTAAACAAAGCGGCGCAAAGTAATCAACAATGTTCAGCCGGCAATCCGCCGGCTGTTTTGTTTTATCTGCTTCGCTGCCTGCCGCGTTTTCTAATCCTCACGGTTTGTTATATAATAAAGAAAAGAGAAAGTAGCGGTGACAAACATGCAGGAAAAAATGTCACGCAAGATACTGGCAGCGATCCTGCTGGTTTTGATGACTCTGGCAATACCCGCAATGGTCTTAGCAAAACCGGCTGTGGTTATGCCGACCGCCTACCTGGATAAAGTTCGCCATCATGCCGACCAGGACAGCTTTCGTATCGTGCTGGAGCTCTCGTCGATTCCCGCCTATACCGTCAGTGTGACGGAAACGCCGCACCAGGTGGAAATCGAGTTGCCTGACACGGTGAACCGCAGCGCAGTCGGACAATTGTCGTTTGTCGATCCATTCATCGACAAACTGCGGTTTGTCGATTTGGGCGGCGGTAGGTTCAAGGCTGTCGTCTCGCTGAAACTGCCAGTGTTGCCGAAAGTCAGCATGCTCAGTTCACCGAACCGCCTGGTTATTGATCTGTTGAAAAACTATCAGAGCCGCAGCGAATACGTGATCGCGCCAGGTCTGATTTACCGTGAGTTTCTCGCCGGTCGCTCCGCCGGTCCGGTCCGGGCGCATTTGTTGGAAGTCGATTTCAAGGCCGGTTATGCACTGCGGCCTGTGCTGTCGAACGACTCGGTCGCCGGCATCGAAGCGCTGTCGGAGATGGCTGCCCGCAGTCAGGCGGTTGCGATGATCAATGGGCCATATTATATGCGCAGCGGCGAGATTCTTGGCTTGCTGAAGATCGACCAAACGCTGGTGAGCACGCCGGATACACCGCGTACCAGCTTCGGCGTGTTGCCGGACGGAAAGATAATTTTTGACTCGCCGGCCTTTACCGGCCATGTGGAGCTGCCAGACAAGACCAAGATTCCGATCGACGGCGTCAATCGCGGTCGCGGGGAGTCGGAACTGATTCTGTACAATACCTATTACGCGTACTGGACGCTGACTGCCGGCGGTGGCCGCGAGTTTCTCGTCCGCGACGGCAGGATCGTTGACATCCGCAACGACAACTCGGTGATTTCCGAAGGGACGGTAGTCTTATCCGCCAGTGGGCGACAGGCTTGGCTAATGGCCGACCTGAAAATCGGCGATCCGCTGAAAATCGTGCAGACGCTGGGGCCGGTCTGGGACAAAGTGACCCAGGCCGTCGGCGCAGGCCCCTGTTTGGTTAAGAACGGCGAAATCTACATGACGACACTCGGCGAGGAATTTGGCAGTGATGTGGCTGGCGGCCGGGCGCCCCGCACGGCGCTGGGAATCACCAAAGACGGCAAGGCTTTATTGGTGGTCGTCGATGGCCGTAGCCGCTCCAGTGTCGGGTATACGCTGTTGGAACTGGCCCGGTTCATGCTCGAACAGGGCGCAGTAGAGGCGATGAACCTTGATGGCGGCGGTTCCAGTCAGATGATTATCGGCAGCCAGATCGTCAACACGCCGTCGGACGGCCGTGAACGCCGGCTCGGGGCCGGCATTGCAGTAGTTAAGACAAAGTAGCAGTGATATGAGGAGTGATTGCGATGTTCATTCATAAAAAATCGATTGTCATATTGGTTTCGCTGATCGTGGCCGCGACCATCTGGGTCGGCGCCGCGACAAATCTGGTCGATCAGCATGGCGTGTTGTCAGGACGGGTGGTTTCACAAAACCTGATTGCCGTCGGCGTGTTTGTCAAAGAAGGCGCCGTTTTGGCCAACGTCGAGAGCATTACCGGCGCAGCGCCGGTGGCCAGGGCGACCCGGGATGGCGTGGTGCGCGAAGTATTGGTCAAACCGGGCGATATTGTGCGCGCCGGACAGGTGATTGCCAGAATCGAGCCGGTCGTTAAATGAGGTATGGGGAAAACCGGCTGAAGTATTTAATTCTGTGCGCCGTCTGGCTGGTTTCGTTTGCGCTGATGCCCTTGACCCAAGCGGCGGTTCCGATCCTGCCGCTGACCGAAGTGCCGGTCGGGGCGCATGGCGTCGCGCGCACGGTGATTGCTGGGACACTCATCGAAGAATTCGGCGTGGAAATCCTGGCGATTATGAAGAATAAAGGCGCGGTGGGCGACCTGATTCTGGTCCGCACCTATGGCGATGTGATTGATCGCGCCGGCGGCGTTGCCCAGGGGATGAGCGGCAGCCCGGTATTCATCGGCGGCCGCCTGATCGGTGCGATAGGCTATGGTTGGAGTCTGACCGATCAACGAACGGCGATGGTGACGCCGATCGAGGACATGCTGAAACTGTTGGAACCGGCGCCGGCAAAACCGGAAAAGGCTGAGGCCGTGCAACAACCTGTCGTTGAAAAAACGCCGCTGGCGACCCCGCTGATGGCGGCCGGTTTTGGCCAGGCGGCATTGAATTTCCTAAACAGAGAACTGAAACCGCTTAAATTGACTCCGGTCGCGGCGGGCGACCCGCCGCCGGGCATCGCATACGGGGCCCTGGAGCCAGGCAGCGCCGTGGGGGTGCAGTTGGTGCGCGGCGATGTCAGTCTCGGCGCGCTGGGTACCGTCACTTATGTCGATGGCGACAAAGTGTTGGCGTTTGGCCATCCGTTCCTGAAACGCGGTCAGGCTGATTTTTTAATGACCAATGCTTATATCTTCACAACGATCCGTGGCCTGGAAAGCTCGTTTAAGCTTGGCGCCACAGGCGATGCGATCGGTACGATCCATCAGGACAGAGGCGCCGGCGTGGGCGGTGAAATGAACCGGTTCCCCGGTATTGTGCCGATGCGGATGAAAATCAGTTCGACCGACTTGACCCGTGACCGTGACATGGCGGTGCAAATTGTCCAGGATGAAGAAATCATGCCGATTCTGGCCACTGCATCGCTATTGAATGCGATTGACAAAGCGATTGACCGTTCCGGTTCCGGCACGGCCCGGATCCGGTTCGAGATTTCCGGTCGCGGCATGCCGGGGGAAACCTATTCGCGGGAAAATATGTTCTTTAGTCCGGAGAATGTGTCGGAAGCTGCCTTGGCCGAGTTCTACGAATTCTTGGCATTTTTGGCAAGCAATCCGCATAAT
>CAZYJK010000003.1:25728-37106 GCA_964647865.1 uncultured Veillonellaceae bacterium
TTCTCGCTTAGCGCTCTGCTGAAAAAACTGGGCGCTGAAGCGGAAAACCCCAAGCCGACTCGCAAACCACCCAAGTCGTTTGAAGAAATGATGAACGAGTTTGCCAAACGGGACCGCAACAACGACATCGTTGTAGAACCGGCCGGCGCTTCTGACATGGACGAAGACGGCATCGATCCAGAAAAGAAACCGAAACTGAAGCTGACGGAAAAGGAAAAAGCGGCGCGTGATACCTCGCCGGCCAAACCCGACAAGTCGAACAAGTCGAAACCGACCGCTTCACTGCTCAAACCGGCGAAAACCGACAAAAAGGATAAAGCTTGCCTGACGACGGACTATATCGTCGAAGGCGACAGCGAAGTCAGCATCGAGATTGTTGCGGAAGTTGCCAGATAGCATGCGGTTTTTTCTGACAGGCGCCACCGGATTTCTGGGTGAATATTTGCTGCGCGATTTGCTGGAGCGGGGACATGAGGTCTGGTGCCTCTATCGCCATTCGGCAAAGCGGCTGGATACGGTACGATTTCTTTCCGGTTTCGACTTGCCGCGGCAAGCCGAAAAACTGCACTGGCTGCAGGGCGACTTGTTGTCGCTGACAGATTGTTGGCCGCTTTGGCTACAAGAGCATCCCGACTTGGCAGAGGTCGACCAACTGCTACATTGCGCGGCGGCAATGCAGCTTCACTTGGCGGCGGACGGCGAACCGCTCCGCACCAATGTCGGCAGCGCGTCGGTATTGTTGCGGTTGATTGAGCGGCAACCGATGCAGGTCCACCTGGTCAGCACCGCCTATGTCTGCGGTAGGATCGAATCGACCCGAGTGCCCGAAAATTTCCATCAACGCGGCAATTTCGTCAACAGCTACGAGGAAAGCAAGTGGCAGGCCGAACAATTGTGGGCCGGCCGAGCCACCCTGCTGCGTCCGTCCATTATCGTCGGCGATTCAGTAACTGGTCGTTGCACCTCTTTTTTTGGCTGGTATATTTTCATGCAGGCTGTTCAGTTGCTCGGTCGTCTGATCCAGGACGGCGACGCAACCGGGCAGCCTGTTGATTTACAGTTATCCTTGCCGGTTTCGGCGACAGATACGATGAACATCGTACCGGTCGATTTCGTGTCGCAGAGTATTGTCCGATTGCTGGAAAACCCGGCGAATCATCGTCGCGTGTTTCATATCACCCATCCCCATCCACCAACCTACGACCAGGTCAGGCAATATGTTTCAAGTCGATTTGGCTTGCGGGGAGTCAGCTTTGCCGGTGCCGGCGCACAGCCCATGCAGCCGCGTAACGAACTGGAAAGGCTGGCTTGCTGTCAAATGGAGTCGGTACTCGACTACTTCGGCAACAATCCCCTGTTTGAACGCAGTAATCTTGAACAGGCGCTGCCGGGACTGAGTCCTCCCGAAATCACCGCGGAGTTGATGGATCTTTGGCTTGGCTATGCGATGGACAATGACTGGGGACAATGAGAGGAGCGGTATGATGTTTCGTTTTATCTGGCCAATCGAGAATCTCTCGCCTGATTTGTTGCAAGCGCTGCGGCATGCTCCGATAAAGCCGGTCATATCGCTGGAAGGACTGGTCGGGACAACAGCGCGTTCAGGCGATCTAAGCTGGTTGGAAACGGTCGACGTTGCTCTCGAATATTGTCTGCCGCCGGATTTGCTCCAGGATACAACGTTGCTTCGTCTATTCCACAATAAAACAACAATGCGGCTATGGCTTGTCGCCCGCGATGTTTCGCCGGAGTTGCCCGACCAGGTTCAACAGTTCGGCGCCGACCGAATCGGCTGGATTGTCAGTTCGATCACAGAATTGCAGGCAATCCTTGCGTTTGACCACAGCGCCGACTGTATTGCGTTGAAAGGCAATGAAGCGGCCGGCATTGCCGGGCCGGACAGCATGCAGACGCTGTACGCCGCTGCAACGGACTGGCTTGCCAGGACCGGACGACAGGTTCGGCTATATGTCTGGGGCGGCATTGCGACGCCGGAAGCTGCTGCGGCTTTTCTGGCCACCGGCGCCAGCGGCGTTTTTTTTGAAAGCGTGCATTGGCTGACCGATCTGTCTGGACTGGATGATTCCTGCAGGGTCAGGATCGCCCAACTGCGGCCCGACCACACAAGGTTGGTCGGACAGAATTTGCCGAATCCCTGCCGGGTGTTTGACAAGGGGAATTCCCGCGCCGCCAAAGCGGCGATGCAGACAAGCCTGGTCAGTGAAACGGCTCCGCAATGGCTCGATTATCTGCGTTGCCATTTGATTTCGCCGAACAAGGCCGGCTGGAACCGGGATGAGCTGATTCCGCTTGGAGTGGAAGCGACCTTTGCCGCCGCCTTTGTCAGAAGGTTTGGCGCCGATTTTGTCCATGCCGTTAGCGTTTTCTCAGGCGAGGTGCAACAGTTGCTGCAACGCAGCGACGATTTTGACGCAAAATATATTGACAGTCCGGTTGCCAAAACGTGGGGAACCAAGTTGCCGATCATCCAGGGCGGCATGTCCTGGATCACCGATTCGCCGGAGTTTGCCGCCGCCGTCGCCAAAGCCGGCGCGTTGCCGACGCTGGCGATGGGCATGCTTGACGCGGCGGGTCTACAGCTGAAATTCTCCCAGCTGCCGCAGCGATTACAAGGGGCCCCCTATGCGGTAAACTTGATCACTCTGGCGGAAAACCCGCACCGACAGTCGCAGCAGGAATGGATATTGGCGAATCGGCCTCGTTTCGCGGTCATCGCCGCTGGCGAACCGGCGCAGGGCAAGCCGCTATTGGCAGCCGGCATCGAGCTGATTTATATCGCGCCCAACGAAGAATTGCTGCGTCTGGCGCTGGAAGCCGGCTACCGCTATGTTCTGTGTGAGGGCGGCGAATCAGGCGGTCATGTCGGCATCCATAGCACCCTGACGCTCGCCCAACTGGCGATTGATTTGAAACTGCAGCGACCGGAGCTGTTTGCCGGCGCGAGCCTGATCCTGGCCGGCGGGATCTGCAACCGTCTTACGGCCAAAATGGCGGCGTTTCTCGGCGCAGATGCGATTCAGCTGGGAACCGCCTATCTGACCACACGGGAGATTGTCGAAACCGGAGCGCTCAGTTCGCTATATCAACAGCAGATACTGGTGGCAGCGAACGCTGCGACCGTCGTAACCGGCGAATCGGTCGGCTTGCGCGTACGCGCCCTGCGAAACAATAAAACGGCAGCGATTTTGCAACTGGAAAAACAGGCTGCCGGGCAGCGCGGCGCTGAACAGACGCTACGACATCAGCTGGAAAAACTGGCAACCGGCAGTCTGCTGCTGGCTGCCAGGCAGCTTGATGCCCGGACCGGTCAAACCGTGGAGCCGGCGGTTGCTGTCGCGGAAGGACAGTTTATGAGCGGCGCTTGTGCAGGCATCCTGAATCAACCGATAAGTCTGAATGAGCTGCATGAGGCGGTGACCGGCGCGTCGCCGGCGCCACAGGAGAAAGCAACGACGGAACGGATCGCAATTACCGGCATGAGCCTGGTCAATGCGCTGGGGAACAGTCCGGCGGAAATTTGGCAGGCCTGTTGTGAACTGCGCAGCGGAATCGTGGCAGTGCCGCAGGAAAAATGGAATCATCAACGATATTTTGACGCCAAGCCGATGCTGTCTGGCAAGACCTATTGCCGGGTGGCAGCCTTTGCCGACATTACGGTGAATCGGCGTGACATCGATGTGCCGCCGCAGGATTTCAAAAACATGACGACCGCGACGAAACTGGCCCTCTGGACGGCGCGGCAGGCTGTGACAGATGCGGGAATTTTGCAGTCGGCGATCGACCGTCAACGGATCGGCGTGATTCTGTCGCAAAACGCAACGGAGATGACGCCGATCAGCGGCGACCTGGCGGTTCGCGACGCGATTCCCGAAATTTTGGCTGCCGTGTCCAGGGTAATCGAAATCAACCCGGACCAAGCGGCGGCGATGGCTGAGGAAATCGCCGCCGGTCGACGCATTCAGGACGACACCTCGCTGCTCGGCCGTCTCAGCAGCATGGTGCCGGGGTTTGTCTGCAACCAGTTCGGTTTTACCGGCCCCAGCTATTCGGTGCTGGCTGCCTGCGCCTCCTCGCTGGTGGCATTGCACAGCGCAGTGCAGCTGATCAAGAATGGCGTACTGGATGCCGCGGTAGTGGGCGGCGCCGAAGAACCGCTGTCTGCAATGCATTTCCTGGAGTTTTCGGTACTGGGAGCGCTGGCTGGCCTGAGTGGGCATGAGCGGCCTCCGGCGGCGATGTCCCGGCCGTTTGACCGGGACCGGGACGGATTCGTCATGGGGGAAGGCGCCGGCATGCTGGTATTGGAGCGCGAATCGGTCGCAAAACAACGGGGCGCCCGTATCTACGGCTATGTGACCGGCGTCGGCGCCAGCAATACCGAAACCGGCATGGTCGAGTCGTCCCGTCAAAGCCAGATCAGGGCGATCAAAGCCTCCTTTGCCGGCCTGCCTTATGGACCCGAGTCGGTCGACCTGGTGGAGTGCCATGCAACGGCGACCCGTCAGGGCGATATGGAAGAGGTATGCGCGTTGCAGGCGGTTTATCCGTCTGACAAACGCACGGTGCTGGCCGGTTTCAAATCTCAGGTGGGCCACACCTTGGGCGCGGCGGGCGTCAACAGCCTGATCCGCGGCGTGATGGCAATGAATGCGGGAGTATTCCCCCCCACGCTCAACTGTGAACAGCCCGATCCCGCAATCGACTGGTCCCAGACCGGCTTTGCCGTGCTGGACAGACCGCAGGAATGGAAGCTGCAGAACGGTCAGCCACGTCGTTTGCAGGTTGATGCGTTTGGTTTCGGCGGTTCCAATTTTGTCGTGCAATTGGAGCAAGCAGCGGACAAAACCTTGCAGGGGAAAAATGTTTCGACAGATACGCCGGTTTGGATCAAATTCGAAGGCGTGCAGCTGCTGGACCGCAAACTGGCGGAGACCGATTGTCGGCTGGCGATCGTCGCCGAATCCCGGCAGGCCGCGGAGAAAATTCTGCAGCACAACAATCTGGAGCAACCCCATATCGCGCTGACAGACAAAAAACTGCGGGCGCTGGCCAGGCAGGGGATTCACCTGCAGAGAGCCGACGCACCCCAAAAGCTTGCGCTGGTCTTCCCGGGACAAGGTTCGCAATATGTCGGCATGGGCAAGGAGTTGTACACTAGTTTTGCACCGATCAGGGAACTGTTGCAGCAAGCCAGTGAGCATTTCAGTTTTGATCTGCCGAACTTGTTGTTCGAATCGACGGAAGAAACTTTGCGTGAAACGCGCTGGCAGCAACCGGCGGTGTTCGCCCTCGATGTGGCGATTGGACGGCTATTGATGGCCGGTGGACTGAAACCGGTGGCGATGGCAGGGCACAGTCTGGGACAATTCGCCGCATTGTGTGTGGCCGGAGCCTTCTCTTTCGCCGACGGCTGCAAAATTGTCAATCAACGCGCCCTCTGCATGGAAAAAGCAGCGCGGTTGGCCAAGGACCCCGGCGCGATGCTGGCGGTCCACGCTGCAAGGGAAGTCGTTGACCCCTATTTGAAAAACCACAGAGGAGTCTTTTTGCTTAACAACAATTCACCGCGGCAAACGGTAGTGGGCGGGGATACGAGTCAAAGTTTGCTGCTGGCCGATGCACTGGCTGCGGCGGGGGTCCGTGCGACCCGCCTGCCTGTCAGTATGGCCTTTCACGCGCCCGGCCTCCAGTCTGTAGCGGACGAGTTTGCTGCGACGCTGGCCGACGTTAAATTTTCAGCGCCGTTGGTCCCGGTGCTGTCGAACCATCAGGGTGGTGTAATCCCAGCCGCAGCGGATGAAATCAGGCGCCTGTTGGCTGAACATCTGTATTCGCCGGTTGATTGGCTGGGCAACGTGCAAAGTTTGCGGCAGCAGTTCGGCGCGGAACTGTTTGTCGAGGCAGGGCCCCGCGAGACCTTGGGCAATCTGATCCGTGACAGTATTGCCGGCGCGGAATGTTTGCCGACCTGTCTGCCTACGATCGAAACAACGACGCTGCAACAGGCGTTGGCCGGACTGTATGCCGCTGGTTGCCTGCCGGGGGCCGCATTTTTGCAACAGGCAGGATACGCCAACGATAGCAAGACCGATCCACCGGTTGCGGCAGGTGTAGACGCTTTGGCGCACGTCGAAGCCGATCCGGCGACACTGGCGGCTGTAATCGAGGTCATTATACAAACGACGGGTTACGAACCGGATGAGGTCGCTGCCGACATGGATCTGCGCGACGATCTGGCGATTCGCTCCAGCCGGTTGCCGGTCATCGCCGATGCGTTGGAAAACCGATTCGGCATCAAGCTGGATTTGCAGGATTTTGCCGGGGTGCGGACCGTACGCGACATTGCCGGCAGGATTGTCATGGTGAGGGAAAAGCGCGGCGGAAAAACGCTGACCGGAGCTGCAGGTAATGCCGGACTGGGGCGGAGCGGGTCGACGGAAACCGGGAAAACTGCCGATGCAAACGCATCACAACTTCCCCAGCGGATCGTATTTGCCAAACAGCCGGTGCGGACTGCTACTCCCGACTATCTGAAGTTCGCGGCGCATGACAGGATCGGAATCTATTGTCCGCTGGGCGGTCGGCAGGCGGCGTTGGCAGCGGCTGCGGTGCTAAAACGCGACCATGGGGCCGCTCTAATCTTGCTGGAAGGCCCTGAGCAGGCCGGCGCAGATATGGCCGGTCTATTGATCTGGATCGACGGGCAAACGGAGGCTACGGAACCGATGCTTGCCGACAGCTTCCGCGTGATCCAGGCATTTTTGCTGCAACCGACGCCAAGAGCCGTGTTGCTGCTGCAACCGCCGGCAGTCGGCTTAGAAACCGGCCGTATTCTGTTTGAAGGCATCCAGGGATTGCTGCTCAGTGCGGCCTGGGAATACCGCAGCGTATTGTTCCGCGCAATCCGCTGCGAACAGGGCCATAAACAGTCGTTTGAATCGCTGCTTCGTCTGGCGCTCGACCAAAATCTGACGCCGCTTGGTTTGACGGCGGACACAGCCGGCCTCAATCGGACGGTCGGCATACCGACGGCGCTAGTGTCGGCGCCGCCGCCGAAACCGCCGCTTGATGCGAACGATGTGGTGGTAATCGCCGGCGCCTCGGGGATTTTGCAGGCATGGGCCATTGCTTTGGCGCCGGTGGGTTGCAGGGTCATATTGCTGGGCCGGTCGGCTGAAAACGATGCGCTCGTGAGTCAGCTGGAGCAGGCAGGTTGTCTGGTAACATATTTCAGCTGCGATGTGACCTGCGCCGCGGCGACCCGGCAAGTGATGGACGCAATCAGCCAGCGGTTCGGGCGGGTCAGTGTCTTGGTCCACGGGGCAGGCATATTGCGGGACAATTACCTGCCGCAGTTGTCTGACGCCGATTTTACCGCGGTCGTCCAGGTGAAACTGCGAGGACTGCAAAACCTGTTCCAGGCGGCGGTTTGCCACGGCCTACGCTCCTGCTTCGCCGTATCTTCGGTGGCGGCGGCATTGGGAAATCCGGGACAGACTGCTTATGCGGCTGCCAACCGGGCGATGTCGGCCTGCCTCGATTTGCTGCAGCAAACCCACCCGCAAGTTCGCTGTCAGTCGTTGCTGCTGGGGCCGGTGGCCGGCGGCGGCATGGCGGATAACGAAGAAATCCGCCAAATGATGCGTTGGAGCGGTTATAGCTATATTCAGGCAAGTGAAGTGGCCCAGCTGTTCTGCCGTGAACTTGCCGAACCCCGTCAGCAATCACCAGCGGTGCTGTTGGTGAAGGACATGCCGGAGGTTCCACGGGCGCTGGCGCTGCAACAGTCCGATCCGACTCCGGCGATGGACCCGGCAGGCTTGCCGCTACTGCAACAAATCGACCTGGACCTGTCGATTCCCGCGTTGACGGCGACGCGCACGTTTGCTGCAACGACCGATCTTTGGCTGCCGCAGCATCGTCCGCTGCCTGGCTTGAAACATCCGTTGGTCTCCGGCATCATGATCGTCGAAATGTTTGCCGAAGCGGCGCAAACGCTGTATCCCTATCTTAGCCTGCAGGCAATGCAGAACGTGAAATTTGTCGATCCGATCGAATGCCCGGCGGAAGTTCCCCGTCTGACAAGACTGGACTGCCTTGCCGGACAGGCACAGAACGGTTTGCAGAGTTGTGCGCTGAAGCTGTCAACGCAGGAAGTTTCGCCCAGCGGTCGCCTGTTGCAACGATGGTCGCATAATGCGTCAGCGACGGCGCTGCTCGGTTCGGCTTGCCGGTTGGCGTCCGTATCCGAGGCCGGATTCCCCCTCGGTGACCGGCGGGTCGAGCGCCAGATGAAGCGACCGGCGTTGCTGCGGGCATACAAAAGGTTCACTGCACTGACCGGCCGCTATCGGGTGTTGCATGAACTCAGCCGGCTTTCGACCGACAGCGTTGAAGCCATCGCGGTATTGCCGCGCCAGGCCGATTTTGCCGATCGACGACAAAACGGCTATCTCACGCTGCCCTATCTATTGGAAGCTGTTTTTCAGACGGCTGTTTTCCAGCGGCTGCTGCAACCGCGGGATAGATCGGCGGCGATTGCACTGCCGTATGCGATCGGGGAACTTCGGTATCATCCTGCTGTTGCGCCGCCGCAAGGGCCGGTCCGGATCCAGGCGCGCAAGGTCGCTGACGATGCGGGCGCGATGGTTTGGGATGCGGTGGCCTATGATGAGCGGCAACAACGGTTGCTCAGCGTCAATGCGTTGGAGCTGCGATGGATCTGTTTGTGAAAGATCTGCGACAAGACGGGCCGTTGCTTATCGCAGTCGGCATGAAGCGTTGCGGCGACAGTCTCGCTGAGCGTACACAGGCAAAACAACAGCTGAAGCTTGCGCTGGCGATGCAGTGGCGCAAGCGTGTCAAGTCCTCGTCTCTGGCGCCGCTGCAGCATGCCTTTTCCCACCTGCCTGACAAAACCTGGGCGATCAGCGCTTCGCGCGAATGGTTAATCGGGATCGATGCGGCGTGCAACAGCGAATTTTCCCAACCGTATCCGCTGCATAAAGTGTTTCATCCGCAGGAGTTATTCCGCATGGAGCCGGCGCAGATATGGAGTGCTAAAGAAGCGGTCGCCAAAGCGATGGGTTGCGGCTTTGACGGCGTCAACCCGCTCGATATCCGGTTGCATGATGTCGGTTTAGCTACCGCCCGGGAACAGACTTGGCTACTCTGGAGCTGGCGTCAGGACGACGGGGCGTGGGTGACGGTCGCCTATCAGAGAAAACTTTCGTTCGCTACGCGGCGGTTATTGCAAGAAAATGACCGGAGCAAAGAAGGGAAAACCGGATGTTTCATGGAATTAATTTAAAATGATGAAATTGAGCGCTTGGCTGGGAAGCCTTATATTTGAATGGCTGGAATCCACAGGCCGAACGGTGCAGCTTTTGCTGCGGACGCTTCGTCAGTTGCCGCGGATGAACCTGCGTCATGTCATCTATCAGATGGCGCACCTGGGTGTGGATACGATGCCGATTGTTTTTATGATGATTGTGTTTACCGGCATGGTGATGGTGTGGCAGGCGACACCGGCACTGTCGAGGGCTGGTGCGCAGTCCACGACCGGCGGGTTGGTCGCGCTGGCGATGTTCCGCGAACTGGGACCAGTCCTGAGCGGCGTGGTGTTGGCCGGGCGGGTCGGCGCTGCAATCACGGCGGAAATCGGTTCGATGAAAGTGACAGAACAAATTGATGCATTGCGGGTGATGGCGACCGATCCGGTTGCCTATCTGGTCGTACCGCGCTTCGTCGCCTGCATTTTGATGACGCCGTTAGTAGTGACGTTTGCCAATCTGATGGGAATTGCCGGCGGATTCGTGGTGGCGACCACCTACACTGATGTAGGCCCTTACACTTTTATTTATTCGATTGAGACGTTTACCGAACTGACCGACTTTACCAACGGACTGATAAAATCGATGGTGTTTGGCGGTATCGTCGCGATTGTCGGTTGCCTGAAGGGGATGGGCGCACAGGAAGGCGCCGAAGGCGTCGGCCATGCCACTACCAGTTCGGTAGTTACTTCGATTGTCTGGATTTTCGTGATGAATTATTTTTTGTCGACATGGTTGTTTAGGTGATGCGGATGGAGACGGCAATGGAAGCGACGATGGAAACAAGGCCGGAGATAATGATTGATCTGCGAAAGATAAATATGTCTTTCAAAGAACGGCGAATACTGCATGATGTCGATCTGCAGGTCAAGACCGGTGAAACCCTGGTGGTGATCGGCCCCAGCGGCGCAGGAAAAAGCACGTTGCTGCGTCTGATGATCGGCCTTCTAAAGCCGGATTCCGGCGAAATATGGGTGGACGGGCAAGAAATTGCGCAATTGAACGAGGACGGATTGAACCAGATCCGGCGCAATATGGGCATGGTATTTCAGTACTCTGCTTTATTTGACTCGATGACGGTTGGCGATAATGTTGCTTTTGGTATCAGACAGCATACCAAGATGCCGGAAGATCAAATCGCCGGCGTGATCAAACGGACCTTGCGTATGGTCGGACTGATGGGAAAAGAAAACGTGATGCCCAGTGAACTGTCCGGCGGGATGAAGAAACGGGTCAGTCTGGCCCGGGCGATAGCCCTGAATCCCAAGATCGTACTTTATGACGAACCGACTTCCGGTTTGGATCCGGTCATGTCGTCCACGATCAATCGACTGATCATGAGCACGCAACGGATTCTCGGCGTTACTGCCGTAGTGGTTACGCACGACATGGACAGCGCATTTACGATTGCAGATCGAATCGCAATGATGTATGATGAAAAGATCATTGAAATTGCCACACCGGATGAGTTTCGTCAGTCGGAAAATCCCTTGGTCAGGCAGTTTATCAACGGAGTTCGCAACAATTGCATACCAGGCCGAAGGAGGGGTAGCGGGTGAAGATGAATGCGGAAACAAAGGTCGGGGCGGTAGCTCTGATGGGGTTGGCGCTGTTGTTTGGCATTGCGGTATTTTACGGTGCAATCCGGATCGGCGAAGCCGGCTATCCGATGCATATCGATTTTGACAGGGTCGATGGATTGAAGATCGGCGGGCAGGTTCGTTATGCCGGGGTTGATGTAGGGCGGGTAACCCGCATCGGCGTTACCGAAAGCGGCAAAGCCCGGGCGTCGGTCAGGATTTGGTCAGGCAATTCGATCCCCGAGGGATCGGCCTTTACCATCGGGTCGGATGGTTTGTTGGGTGAGAAGTTTGTCAGCATTGCCCCGCCGGACCAGCGGGACAAGTTTTTGCCGCCGGATACGGTGGTGGAGGGACTGCCGTCCCAAGGGATTGAAACCTTTATTTCTACAGCGGATCGCTTGTTCAACCGGATGGACAAACTGGTGACCTCACTGGAAGACGT
>CAZYJK010000004.1:0-29785 GCA_964647865.1 uncultured Veillonellaceae bacterium
GCTATAAAAATCCTGACTGAGGGAGAATATGGATCATTGGCGACGATGGGGCAAGATGGCTATCCATATGCGACGCCGCTGAATTTTGTCTTGCATGAAAACAGCCTTTATTTTCACACGGCGTTGGCCGGACATAAACTGGACAACATCGACTTCATCCCCCGCGTCTGTTTTTCGGTGGTGGGATATCACAAATTGCTGGCGGATAAGTTTGATACGGAATATGACAGCGTGACGGTGTACGGGACGGCGGCGAAGGTTGTCGATCCGGCGGAAAAAAGACAGGCGCTGCTGGGGTTGGTGGAAAAGTACTCAAGCGAGTGGCGCGAACAGGGGCTCGAATATATTGACGCCGGCAGTTGCGGCGCGCATGTCTATAAGATTGACATCCAGCATATGACGGGAAAAATCGGCCGTTAACCGGTTGGTCGAGGAGGAACCCTATGAGCGGGCAACCGGACCTTGGGACAGTACGATGAATGCAGGCAAAAACATTCTTGATGCGTCATCCTTGGCAAAATGGTCGATCGACATCTTTGATTCGTTGAATGAGGGGTTGTTGATCGCCGACGTCGAAGGGATCGTCCAGTACGTCAACAAGCAGTACCTGCGGATCATCGGCCGCGAGGTCGAAGAAATCCTGTTCCGCAAATTGGCCGAAGTTCGGCCCGGCGCCATGCTGCCCAGCGTGATCAAGACCGGGCAGGCGATGAACGGCGTCTACCGGACCGACGGTAAGGTCGAATACATCGTCGATATGTCGCCGATTGTCGTGGCTGGTGAAATCATCGGCGGCGTTTCGATCATCAGGGATATCACCGAAGCAAAGAAAATGTCGGAAGAACTCGGCAAAGCAAAGAACACGCTGCTGGACCTGCAAGGCACGGTGAAAGGGATTTTGAGCGCAAAGTATACCTTTGACGACCTGATATATTGCAGCGAGGCGTTTCGCGCCTGCGTGGCACTGGCTGAACGGGCCGCGCTGTCTGACGCCAATGTCGTATTGCAAGGGGAAAGCGGTTCCGGTAAAGAGCTGATCGCTCAGGGCATTCACAATGCCAGCGCTCGCAAACACCGTCCGTTCGTGGCGATCAATTGCGCCGCGGTGCCGACTGGATTGCTGGAGAGCGAGCTGTTCGGCCATACCGAAGGTTCGTTCACCGGATCGAAAAAAGGCGGCAAGCCGGGGTTGCTGCAGCTAGCTGACGGTGGCACCCTGTTTCTTGATGAAATCGGTGATATGGGCACCGACCTGCAGGCGAAACTGCTGCGCGTGTTGCAGGAAAAAACGGTGCGGCGGGTCGGCGGATTTACCGAGCAGCGGATCGATATCCGGGTGATTTGTGCTACGCATCAGGATCTGGAAATGATGGTGGCAAAAAATACTTTTCGCCAGGATCTGTATTATCGGGTGAATGTGTTTCAGATCAACCTGCCGCCGTTGCGAAAACGCAAGGAAGACATTCCGTTGTTGGCGAGGCATTTTGCCGAGAATCACCGCAATCCCAAAAAGGAACCGATCGTGATCAGTCCGGAAGTGGAACGGATTTTGCAGGAATATGACTGGCCCGGCAATGTGCGCGACTTGAAAAACACGATCGAATTTTGCTGTACAATGAGCAGCGGCAAGCAGATTCTGCCGGAACACCTGCCGCAGCGACTGCGGGCCCAGGCCAATGCGGTCTTGCGATTCATGGACGGCGGCACGCTGGCGGAGCGAGTTCGCGAATTTGAACGACAAAACATTCTGGAACTGCTGAAACAACATGGGGACTCGACCGAAGGCAAGAAAAAAGTTGCGGCGTTGTTGGGACTTTCGATTGCCGGACTATATCGACGATTGAAATAATTTTCGCAAAGATGATAATAATAGCTTTCTGTTATCAAAAATGATAAACGCCTGTTGCGAATTGATGTTATCGGTTCGTGGCAGGTGTTTCTTTATTGTAATTATCAATTTTGAGAATTGCAAGTCGGTTTTTGGCCTGATTCTGCTTGGCATGGAACTTGCATTTTAGTTTGGCAAATACACAAAGGAGGATTCGTTCATGCTTTCTTTTTGGGGATTCTGCATTATTCTTGCCTTGTTGGCGCTGATTATGACCAAGCGCGCCTCCGTCATCGTGGCGCTGGTCGCGGTGCCAATGATTTTCGGTGCATTGGCCGGGTTCGGTCCGAAACTGGGCGCGTTTGCCTTTGATGGCATCAAAAGCGTAGCGCCGGTAGGGGTTATGTTGACGTTCGCGATTCTTTATTTTGGTGTTATGAATGATACCGGCATGTTTGATCCGGCAATCAAGCGGATCATCAAGTACGGTGGCGGCGATCCGGTAAAAGTTGCGGTCGGCACGGCGATCATCGCCATGCTGGCGCATCTGGACGGATCCGGCGCATCCACATTCCTGATCGCGGTACCTGCGATGCTGCCGATTTACGACAAACTCGGCATGGACCGCAAGGTGCTCACCTGCATCGTGGCTATGGGTGCAGGCACGATGAATATGCTGCCGTGGGGCGGGCCGACACTGCGGGCGGCCAGCTCTTTGCACCTGAACATGACGGAACTTTTCAACCCGGTCATTCCGGCGCAAATCGCCGGCTTACTTGCAGTGCTGTTTTTCAGCTACTGGCTGGGTCGCAAAGAACGAGCCCGGATTGGCGTCGGCCAGATTGGCGATGACTTGACGGTGGCGATCGGCGATGAAGCGGCGGCAAAATTGAAACGGCCGCATTTGGTCTGGTTTAACGTAATTTTAACAATAGTGGCGATTGTCGCCCTGGTGCAGGGGAAACTGATTCCGCTGCCGGTCGTGTTCATGTTGGCGCTGGTCATTGCATTGGTTGTAAATTATCCAGATGTGAAAATGCAACAGGAACGAATTGTCGCCCAGGGAAAATCGGCGGTGTTCATGATTGCAATCATCTTTGCCGCAGGAATCTTCACCGGCATTCTCACCAAATCCGGCATGATCAAGGCGATGGCGAGCACGATGGTTTCGTTTGTCCCGGCGAGTTTCGGCGGACACCTGCCGGTCTTCACCGCGATTACTTCGATGCCGGCCAGCTTGTTGTTCGATCCCGACTCCTACTACTTCGGCATCCTGCCGGTTTTAGCCACGGCGGCTGAAGCAATGGGCGTGGCCAAGATCGAAGTTGCCCGGGCGGCAATCCTGGGCCAGATGACGACAGGATTTCCTGTCAGTCCGTTAACTGCCTCCACCTTCCTGTTGGTTGGATTGGCTGGCGTCGATCTGGGCGAACACCAAAAGTTCACGATTCCGTTTGTTTTTGCCACGACCATCGTGATGACCGTTGTCGCAGTGGTTACCGGCGCATTTAGATTCTAGAGGAAATTTGAGGTGAGAGACATGAAAAAAATCAGACTGGGCTCCGGCGCCGGCTATTCAGGCGACCGGATCGAGCCGGCGGTGGAGCTGGCCGAAAAAGGCGAGATTCAGTATTTGTGCTTTGAATGCCTGGCAGAACGCACGATTGCGATTGCTCAGCAGGCAAAGATGAAAGATCCGGCCCAGGGTTACGATGCACTGCTGGCGGCTCGGATGGAAGCGGTATTGCCGATTTGTCACAAAAAAGGCATCAAAATCATCACTAACATGGGCGCAGCCAATCCGCAGGCCGGCGCGGCCAAAATCAAACAAATCGCTGAAAAGTTGAACATCAAGGGGCTCAAGATTGCTGCAGTCAGCGGGGATGATGTGCTGGCCGCGATCCGCGACCAGGATCTGACCATCGAGGAAACCGGCGCCAAACTCTCGACAATCAAGGATAAGCTGGTCTCGGCCAATGCCTATCTGGGAGTAGCACCGATCATTGAAGCGCTGCAGGCCGGCGCCGATATCGTGATCACCGGCCGGGTGGCCGACCCGGCTCTGTTCATCGCACCGCTTGTCTATGAGTTCGGCTGGTCACTCGACGACTGGAACTTGATGGGTCAGGCGACAGTGATCGGTCATCTGCTTGAATGCGCCGGACAGGTCACCGGCGGCTATTTTGCCGATCCCGGGTTCAAAGATGTCCCGGGAGTGGGGCATCTCGGCTTCCCGATCGCCGAAGTCGGCGCCGATGGTTCCTTGGTGATTACCAAAGTGGAATCCGCCGGCGGGATGGTCACGCTGGCCACTTGCAAAGAGCAACTGCTGTATGAAATCCACAATCCGAAAACCTATTTCACGCCGGATGTCGTTGCTGATTTTACCGGGGTCAAGATGGAGCAGATCGGCAAAGATCAGGTCCGCGTGAGCGGCGGGACTGGCGGGGCCAAGACAGGGTTGCTCAAAGTATCGCTGGGTTATGTGGACAGTTACATCGGCGAAGGCCAGATCAGTTATGCAGGTCCGGGCGCGGTCAACCGAGGCCAGTTGGCGCTGGATATCGTCAAGGAACGGCTGGAGTTCATGGGCGTCAAAATGCAGGAGAACCGCTATGATTTGATGGGCGTCGATTCCTTGCATGGCGAGAAACTGTCAGCAGGGCACGATCCTTATGAAGTAAGGGTGCGGGTGACCGGGCGGACGGAAACGATGGCGGAGGCGGTCCGGATCGGCAACGAAGTGGAAACGCTGTATACCAATGGTCCGGCCGGCGGCGGCGGTGCCTGGAAATCGGCCCGCGAAGTGGTGGCGATGGTTTCGGTTATCGTGCCGGATTCGGTCGTCAATTATTCTGTGCAATACGAGGTGATCTAGGATGAAACTACGAGAACTGGCACACTCCCGCACCGGCGACAAGGGTAACATTTCGAATATTTCGCTGATCGCCTACGATCCGGCCAACTATGAATTACTGGAAAAGCAGGTCACTGCGGCCCGGGTCAAGGCGTTTTTCGACGGTGTCGTTTTGGGCGACGTCGTCCGTTATGAACTGCCGAACATCGGCGCGCTGAATTTTGTCATGTATCAGGCGCTCGGCGGCGGCGTGACCCGCACCCTGGCGCTGGACATCCACGGCAAGTCGTTCAGCTCGGCGTTGATGGAAATGGAGATATCAGCGACTCCCCAAGACAAATAAGCTACAACCTTCGCAAAAAATCCTGCAACTGCCGAATCACCGGCGGGAGCAGGATTTTTTGCTAGAAGGGTCCGGCGAGTTGAAAAGGGATTCGTGCGCTAGCGGAGAATCAATAAACATCAGGATTTAATAGAGGAGTGACCGATTTGAAACTTGTGTCCTGGAATGTCAACGGGCTGCGGGCCTGCATTAACAAAGGGTTCAACGATTTTTTCACAGCAACTGCTGCCGACATCGTATGCCTGCAGGAAACCAAGATGCAGCAGGGGCAGGCAGAGGTCCATTTTCACGGCTATGAACAGTTCTGGAACAGTGCCGAAAAGAAGGGCTATTCCGGGACGGCGGTCTTTACCCGGCACACGCCGCTATCGGTCGCTTACGGGATGGGAATCGCCGAACACGACCAGGAAGGGCGGATCATCACCCTGGAATTCGCCGATTTTCAATTGGTCAACGTATACACGCCGAACTCGCAGCGCGGGCTGACTCGTTTGGAATACCGGATGCAGTGGGAAGATTCGTTCCGCGACCATGTCGGGCGACTGGCGGTGAAAAAACCGGTGATTATCTGCGGCGACCTCAATGTCGCCCACCAGGAAATCGATATCAAAAATCCGGCCTCGAACAAGAACAATGCCGGATTTACCCAGCAGGAGCGCGACAAAATGACGGAACTGCTGGGATCCGGGCTGACGGACAGTTTCCGGCATCTTTACCCCGACCGGCGCGACGCCTATTCCTGGTGGTCCTATATGTCGAATGCCCGTGAACGCAACATCGGTTGGCGGATCGATTACTTTCTGGTTTCCAGCCAGATTGACAGGCAGATTCGGGAAGCGGCGATTCTGCCGGAAGTCTTGGGTAGTGACCACTGCCCGGTCGTGCTGGAAGTTTTTTAGGTAGCGCAATATATTGGGAACCCCTAAAATGATGAAGTGCAACATGCTAAGAATTATTCAGGGTTACCTAGGGCATGCAATACTAAAATGATAGGAGGGTCAGCCCGTGAACGAACTGATCGTGCTCAATGACCAGGAAGTAGCCGAACTGGTGAGTTTTGACGAGAACCTGCGTTTAATTGAACAAGCCTTTGCCGACTATAACCGGGGCGAGAGTTATGTAATGCCGGTGATCCGGGAGAAAATAAAAAAGCACAACGGTTTTTTCGGCATCAAGTCGGGTTATCTAGAGAACCAGGAAGTCTTGGGCTTCAAGGCGGGCGGTTTTTGGGCCGACAACAAGGATAAAGGTCTGCCCAACCACCAATCGGCGATGATGCTGTTTGATCCGGCGACCGGGCAACCGACCGCTGTGGTGGCGGCGAACTTTGTCACGCAGATTCGCACCGCGGCGATCGGCGCGATTGGCTGCAAATATCTGGCCAGGCCGGAAAGCCGGGTGCTGGGGCTGATCGGCGCCGGGCATCAGGGCCGTAACCAGCTGGAGGCATCGCTAAAAATGTTGCCGGCGATTAAGGAAGTCTGGGTGTACGATGTTTTCCGGGCATCAGCTGAAAAAGTGGTTGCGGATCTGCAAAGCGCCAATTATACAATCCGGGTTGCTGAAACGGCGGAGCAGGCCTGTCGCGCTGCAGACGTGATTGTCACGGCAACATCCAGTTTTCAGGCGATTGTGTTGGATGCCTGGATCAAGCCGGGCACGCATATCAACGCCATCGGCACCGACACCCGCGGCAAACAGGAACTGGACCCGCAGATCTTTGGCCGGGCGGCGGTCTTTGTCGACAACCTGGAACAATGCTGCTATCTGGGCGAGTGCCAACACGCCGTGGATGCCGGGATTCTTTCGCGGCAATCGATCCGGGCCGAGCTTGGCGAACTGATTAACAAAAGCAAGCCGGGCCGCACTGCAGCTGACGAAATCACGATCTTCGATACGACCGGCGTGGCGATCCAGGACCTGGCGACAGCCGGCTACGCCCTGCAGGAAGCGAAAAAACGCGGCATCGGCACGGTCATCAAACTGTAGAAATTGTCCCAATCCACCAGCGTTGCCAAAAAACAGCGCCGCCGTGTCGAAGCGACAACGGCGGCGTTTGGCTTTGGCAGAAGGCTTTCTTACTTAAGTTTGCCCGACTGACTTGCCGCTGATTTTTCCGGCAGGCCGAACACGGTGACAAAACGGATGTTCTCACCCAACATCAGGTTCATGTGATGGTCGGTCCCCATCGGGATGATTTGCAGGTCGTTCTTGCCGAGGGTGTAGGAATTGTTGCCGCTGACGGTGCGTGCCGAGCCAGACACCACGATGACGATTTCATCGGCTTGGTCCTGCTTGTGGCGGTGCAAAGCGCCATAACCGGCTTCCCGCAGCATGACCACACTGCGCGGAGTATCAATGATACTGACGGATTTCAGGCCGTCGTTTTCCATATTGTCAGGCATGCTGACCGAACCGAATTTTTGCGCAGGTTGTCCGACCGGAGCGTGTTGCCATTCTTTCAGGCTGACGACAATGCCGGCGGCAGGGTTGGCATCAAGCAGACCGGGCGGAGACAGCAATGGCTCTCCGGCAGGGATCAGCACCATGTCGCCGTTGGCCGGTTGCGGCGGCGTAAATACCGAGATGAACTTGACGCCTTTGGGCTGGCTGACTTTCAGCGCGTGAACCGCGCCGCGTGGGTTGACATGCACGTCGCCGGGCTGCAGTTTTACCCACTCGCCGTTGGTCAAGAGATCGGCCGAACCTTCGACGACATAGACCATTTCATCCACATTGCTGTGATAGTGTGGCGGCAGGTTGGTGCCGGCAGCGGCCTGGCGGACAAATACAGCGGAGCGAGGCGATTTGAAGACCAGTTCGCCGGTGGCGCCGGGGGTGGTGGCCATCGGATGGGCATGATACCATTTGCTGAGATTGATTACGACGGGATCGGCCTGATTCGCAGCGGCAGCCGGGACGATGGCGAGGAGCAGGAGCAGTCCGGCGATGAACAGGATTCGTTTCAAAATGATTCCTCCTTTATATTGGGTGAATTTCATTTGATCCGGTCGGTGGCGTCGATGATGGTTTCGTTTTCGTCGGAAAGGTTGATTGACTGGTGGGAGACCTTGTCGAAATCGATGGCTTTCAAGTCGATTTTTCGCAGGGTGGAGTTGTCATAGGTCTGGAAGTAAAGAACCCGGTTGGTCAGATCGTAATAGGCGGTCCACTGGGTGCTTTCGCTGGCCGTGACTTCACTGGCCGCATTGCGGTCGACAATCGTTCCGCGGGTGATGTAGACCGAATTCATCAGATGACGGGCCAGTTTGACCGCAGCTGCCGCATCCGGCGCAGGATCGGCGAACTGGCGCAGCACCGCCAGACGGACAAACCGACTGGGCGGGGTGATATCGCCGGGGAGGCCGAACATGCCGGCGCCATGACCGGTCGGAGCGCTTCTTATCCCATTGAAATCGCTTGCCGTCCACTGTCCATCGTTTAGGCCGACATAATTTCGCAAGTGGGTCATCATGTAGGGGAAGTTCGGCGCATTGGTCATGATGCCCAGCGGATTGTCGTAAATGCTCAGTTTGCCGTTGTCCCACTCAATGACGATCGAACCGCCGCTTGCGTCCTGGGCTGCGAAATGCAGTGGTGGTGCCATGCCGCCCATCTGGGGGATTTTTTGCGCGTAGATGGCGACCGATTTTAGCGCCGCAGTCACTTCCGTCGTGGTCTGGAAATTGCCGAGCAGCCAGGTGATCAGCAGCGCGTTCGATAACACGGGGGCATCGCCGCTGGCGGCCAGATCGGGCCATTTCATGTCGTTTTCATACCAGAGGCCGCTGACGACAAGGCCTTTTTCATTCATCCCGTCGATGGCCATGGTATTGTCGCCGAAGTTAAAGGCAGCTAGTGTGCCGTGCTTTGTCTTCCAGGACATACCCCGTCGTCCCTCCGGGGCCGGACTGACAAATTCCCTGCCGCGAGGAATCACTGTCCAGTTGGGCTTCAAATCGACGCCGAACTCCATGGAGCGGCTGGTGACCCTGGTCCCGTCCTGGGCCACGACCTGCATGAAGGAACAGGCGTGGGCTGCCGACTGGACCACAAACAGGATCAGCAGAACTACTGTGAGAATGGTTGACAACAACTGAATTTTCGCCATATTTCCGCCTCCATTGCTTGCTTGCAGTAATTGCAGCAAATTTGATTTTATAAAATTCAAAATTCGCTTTGCAGGCAGGAGATTCCTTCCAGTCTGTCGCCGGCCGAAAAATTTTTCCGTCGGGAAACTGCGACTGTCCGTCTGACTGTTTTCGTATTACAATAAGCATAGTTTGATATATAACTGGCGGGGTGTGACGGGAGAATGAAAGCAAAACAACTTACACTGGTCGTGGTGCCGGGTCGATATGGAATTTGCCGGCTCAAGCCGAACGAACCAGTGCCTGCCTGGGGATTGCAGGGGGAGTTTTTTTCCGTGACCCGGACAAGCGAAGAGTTGTCGATTGTCTGCGTGGAAGCGCAGATTCCAGAGTCCGCGTTGTGCGAACGCGGCTGGCGACTATTCAAAATTGATGCGGTTCTGGACTTCTCTTTGGTCGGGATTGTCGCCGGACTCAGTGCGGTGCTGGCTGGCGCGAACATCGGTATTTTTGTCCTGTCAACCTACAATACCGATTATGTCTTGGTCCGGCAGCCGGACTTTTCAGTTGCGGTGGCAGCATTGCGGGCCGCAGGCTATGAGGTATCTGGCGCATAATAGCGGGGGAGAGTGTTGATGATGTACAGTTTCAAGAATGACTACAGCGAGGGAGCGCACCCGGATATATTGGCGGCGATCGTCCGGACCAACCTCGATCAGCAGGACGGCTACGGCGAAGACGCCTTCTCGTTGCAGGCGGCACAGCTGATCAAACAGAAGATCGGTCGGGAAGATATAGACGTTCATTTTCTGACCGGAGGAACCCAGACCAATCTAACGGCGATCTCGGCCTTCCTGCGGCCGCATGAAGCGGCGATATCGGCCAATACCGGCCATGTCCTGGTGCATGAAACCGGTGCGATTGAAGCGACCGGCCACAAGGTGATTTCGGTGGACAGCAGCAATGGCAAGCTGACGGCCGAACAAGTGCGGGTGGTTGTAACCGGACACGGCGACGAACACATGGTGAAACCGCGACTGGTGTACTTGTCGCAACCAACGGAAGTGGGCACGATTTATTCGCGCCTGGAAATGGAGCAAATCAGCCGGGCTTGTCGAGAACTCGGCTTGTGGCTGTTTGTCGACGGCGCCCGTCTCGGCTCGGCGCTGTGCGCTGCCGGCAACGACCTGACCTTGCCGGTTCTTGCCGAGCTTGTCGATGCGTTTTACATCGGCGGCACCAAAAATGGCGCGTTGCTCGGCGAGGCGCTGGTGATCCGCGCCGAAGGGCTCAAAGCCGACTTCCGTTACCATATGAAACAAAAGGGGGCGCTCTTGGCCAAAGGCCGGTTGATTGGCACTCAGTTCCTGACTCTATTTAGCGGCGATTTGTACTTTGAGCTGGCCAGGCACGCCAACCGGTTGGCAGACCAAATCAGGCAGGAACTTGCCCAGACGGGTTATCGCTTTCTGACCGATTCGCCGACCAATCAGATTTTCCCAATCCTGCCCAACCGGGTCATCGACGAACTGCTCAAAGACTATTCCTTTTATATCTGGGAAAAGGTCGATGCGGAGCACTCGGCGATCCGGCTGGTCACCTCCTGGGCCACACCGCCGGCAGCAGTGGCGGGGTTCCTGGCGAAGCTGAAAGAGCTGCAACCGCTTAGCGCACGAAATTCGTGACGACTTTGTCTTCGCGCTGCGGCGCCTGTGCTTTGCCTGCGGCAACCAGTTTCAGCAGCCAGGCCATGTTTTTGCCCAGCACCCGCATGACCTGATTGCCTTCATGGTCTTGCAGCACTTCGCCGGGTTCGCGGCCATGGATGACATTCCAATAGTTGGAACCGGGCATGATCATTTCGGCGTAAGTGATGTAATGATTGAGCGCATCAAAGGTGGGCACGCCGCCGGAACGCCTGACCGCGACGACCGAGGCGCCGACTTTGTGCCGGAACAGGCCGCCGTTGACTCCGGCAACATAAAACAGCCGGTCAAGAAACGATTTCATCGTGCCGGCGATTCCGGCGTAATGCACCGGCGCGCCCAGCAGGATTCCGTCGGCGGTCTTCAGCTTTTGCAGACAGGCGTTTACTTCATCGTCATAGATGCATTTTTCGTTCAGATTTTTGGCGCAGGCGCCGCAGGCCATACAGCCGCGGATCAGCTTGTTGCCGACCTGGATGATTTCAAACTCGATGCCCTCTTTCTGCAACTGCTCGCCGACCAGCGCGAGCGCGGTGTGGGTATTGCCGTTGGTTTTGGGACTGCCGTTGATTGCGATGACTTTCATGTTCTGATCCCTCCCTTTTTATTTTCAAACCAAATTTTACCCTCGGCTCAACCTGCCGCGAACAACAACAACAGCAGACAGAGCGCCAATAATACATAGATCAACGCAAACAAGCCGTTTTGCCGCAGGCCGGCAACGATCGGGTTTTGCGCGGTTAGACTGGCCATGATCAGGTTGGTGGCGGAAAAAGGCGAGCAGATGCCATAAAACATGTAGCCTACCAGAAAAGTTCCAGCGAGTTGCTGCCCTGACAGAGCTGTGCTGCCGGGGGGCATGGCGGACGAGATGGCGGCGATGGTGATCATCGGATGGATGCCGATGGCTGCAAACATGATGATGATTCCTACGATGAGCAAAGCGATTTTTAGCGGCGTGTCAAGGCCGAACCGGCTGACCAGCAGCGGGATCTGCGCCGGAAACGAAGAGCCTGCCAAAGCGTAACCGAAAAAACCGATAGCGGAAAACAACAGCATTTCGTTATGGGCCCGGGGCAGCTTTTCGGCGACATACTGCCGGAATTGCGTCGAATAGACCGCCGACTTGCCATAGATTCTCGACAGCAACATCGGCCCGGTGAAAGAAATCAGCGGAACCAGGACCAGGGCGCTTTTGTGCGTATAATATTCGAGAAACACGATCAGCGATATCAATAGCAAAATCATCGACAACAACGTCCAAACACCGCGGACCGCTGCTGTCCGGTCGATGTCCGACGGACGCCGCAGACGGTCTTTTTCTGATACTTCTCCTGTTGAGAAGGCGGCCAGTTTTCCATATTCGAACCAACCCAGCAACAGGGCCCACACGACGCCGGTCAGGGCGAGGCTGATTCCGACCGGGGCCAGCGAAAACCAGGAAATGCCGGAGTACTGAATGGCGATCGCTACCGAAATATAGCTGGGCGACCACATCACATTCGGCATGAAGCCTCGGAACAGCGCCTGCGAGAACAACGCCGGCGGGCATTTTGCCGCCCGCGGCTGCAGCAGATGATGGACAAAATGCATGCTGGCCAAATTCAGCAGCGATGACAAGGCTGACGTCAACAGCGCTGCCGCGCTGTAAAGCCGGAACGGCGATGTGATGTAGCGCTCGGTGATTAAGGTGAGATAGCGGGCATAGGGTTCGAAGGCCAGGATGCTGCCCAGGAGCGGCACCGTCAGCACCAGACAGATCAGCGAAGCGTTGTGGATTGCGGCCCTGCTCCAGTCCAGTGGCTGGGGATTGCCCTGCAACATCAGCAAAAAGCCGCTGCCGGTCAGAAGCATTGAAAGTAGAAGCGTCGGGCGGCGGACTTGTTTTAGGGAAGCGAGGCAGGCGAGCAGAGCGCAGCCCGCCATGATATGGTTCAACCAGAGCTGTGGAAAAAAGGATTGCATTAGAAAAATGCCGATATAGATCAGCAGCAGGATGCTGAAAGCGGGAGTTGCAGCAGCTCGGATGAGGGTTCGCTCCTTTCGGACCTGACAGGCAGAGGCAATCTCTTGATTTGCTTGATTCGACGATGCAGAGAGGTTTTCCTGTGCGTAATGGCGGCGACTTTTTGTCAAGGGCAGGAATCGGTCGGTCCGGCGCAGAATTTTTATCCAGAGAGAATGTAGAAGCGTAAATACGACAAACACGGAGGAAACGGACTTGAATCAACCGATTACTGAACTGATCCGTCAGCGCTTTTCCTGCCGCCGGCACCCAGTGCAGCCGATTGCCACCGAAACTCAGCAGAAACTACAGGAGTTTCTCGACATCATCCAGACCGGTCCGTTTGGTTCCCGGACACGATTGGCGTTGATTGCCGCCGGCGAGGAGGACCGGCAGTCACTAAAAGGCGTAGGAACATATGGTTTCATAAAAAACCCCCAGGGCTATATCGTCGGCGCGATGGGGCCCGGCGACAAAAATCTCGAGGATTTTGGCTATCTGATGGAGTTTGCCGTCTTGTTCGCGACCGATTTAGGACTGGGGACTTGTTGGTTGGGCGGTAGCTTTACCAAAAGCGGCTTCGCAAAAAAAATCGCCGTCACTGAGACAGAATCGGTGCCGGCCGTTACATCGGTCGGATACATCGCAGATGACAGCAAAGCGAAAGAGTGGATTCGTCGCCGGGCCGGTGGGGAGATGAGACTACCGATGGAAAAACTGTTCTTTGACAGCGATTTTTCTCAACCGCTTAAGCTGCCGGAACAAGGGGCGTATGAAACACTGTTGGAAATGGTCCGTTGGGGGCCTTCCGCATCGAACAAACAACCGTGGCGAATCGTCAAGCAAGAGAATGTCTGGCATTTTTATCTGCAACGGACCCCCGGATATGGTTCTGACGGTTGGCTCGGCAAGTTGCTTGGCGTGGCTGACGTGCAGCGGCTCGACATGGGGATCGCCATGTGCCATTTTGAACTTTCGGCGATGGAACTGGGCCTGAAAGGTAAATGGTCGGTTGCGGAGCCCGCGTTGGAGAAACCGGACAAGCACACCGAATATACGGTCAGCTGGATCGCTGGTTGATTGTGGAAAAATTGCCAACCACTTCGGGAAGGAGGCTTCGGAATGCCGGAACGATGCACTTCGCTACGGGTTTTTAGCGGCAACGCGCATCCGGAGCTGGCGCAGGAAGTCGTGCGTCATATGGGGACGGAACTCGGGCTGTCACGGGTCAATCGCTTGTCTGACGGGGAGACCCGGGTCGAAATCGGCGAAAGCGTCCGTGGCAAAGATGTTTTTATCGTGCAACCGACCAGTCCGCCAGTGAACGAAACGACGATGGAATTGTTGATCATGGTCGATGCCTTCCGTCGTGCATCCGCCAAGCGGATTACGGTTGTGATGCCTTATTACGGCTATGCGCGGCAAGATCTGAAAACAAAGGCCCGCGAACCGATCAGCGCCAAGATGGTTGCCAATCTGTTGGCGGCCGGCGGGGTGGACCGGATCGTCTGCATGGACTTGCACGTGCCGCAGATACAGGGTTTTTTTGATATTCCGATGGACCATCTGACCGCGTTGCCGATTTTGGCCGACTACTTTAAGGATTGCGGCACCGTGGACACAGTGCTGGTTTCGCCGGACCTGGGTGGTGTTTCCAGAGCCAGGGCACTGGCGGAGCGAATCGGTGGTTCGATCGCCATTTTAGAGAAAAAACGTCTGGCGCCCACGCGGGTCGTGGTTTCTAATGTGATCGGTGACGTGCGGGGTAAAGATGCGATCATGATTGACGATATCATTGCCACAGCCAGCACGGTGGAACAGGGGGCGTGTTTTCTCCGCGAAGCCGGCGCTCGCAGCGTTTCAGTCTGTTGCACGCATCCGCTGCTTTTGGGACGTGCTGTGCAGCGGTTGGCAAATGCGCCGATTGAGCAGGTGATTGTAACCAATACGATACCGCTCACGCCGGAAAAACGGATTGAAAAGTTGCAGGTGCTTTCAATCGGGCGGCTGCTGGCGGATTCGATTTTGGCAATCCATAACGAGAGCTCGGTCAGCCGGTTGTTCTGCTAGGCAGGCCGGGCAGGATTTTGCCGACCGGCGCGGAAAACAATAATAATGAGAATAGCGATGACTATGTTAGGGGCGTTTTGATTCCGATGCACAGTTTTGGTCTGGGTGTCCTGTTGATCATGCTATCGGCGTTCGGTTTCGGACTGATGCCGATTTTTGCCACCTACGCCTATGCCGGCGGAGTCAATGTCCCGACACTCTTGTTCTTGCGGTTTTCACTAGCCGCCATCTGTCTTTTTGCCTATCTATGCTGGCGACGCACCGTATGGCGGCTCCGGCGGCGCGAATTGTTGTCGTTGTTGTTCCTGGGCGCGGTGCTGTACACGCTGCAGTCCACGTTTTATTTTTCGGCGGTCCGTTATATTCCGGCATCCCTGGCCGCCCTGATTCTGTATCTGTATCCGGTGTTCGTGGCAGGATTGGCGGTTTGGCTGGAAAAGGAGCACCTTTCGCTGCATACGGTGTTGCCGGCCATTTTGTCGCTGACAGGCATTGCCGTGGTTCTCGGCGCGCCGCTGGGCGACGTGGACGGGTTCGGTGTGCTGCTCGCCTTTGGCGCCGCGATTGTGTACTCGGTCTATATCACGCTGGGCCGCAGAGTGGTCGCCGCCGTATCTCCACTGATGACCAGCGCGATTATCTCGGCGTTCGCGGCGCTTAGTTTCCTGCTGTTCGGCCTGGTTGACAATTCGCTGCAGTTTGCGTTTTCCGGGTTGACCTGGGCTGTGATTGCCGGCGTTGTCGTTTTTTCGACCATTTTGGCGATGGCGACGTTTTTTGCCGGCATGGAACGGATCGGCGCCACGCGCGCTTCAATCCTCAGCACGGTCGAACCGGTGGTCACCATCGGCTGCTCGGCGCTGCTATTGGGCGAACGACTATCCTGTTTGCAGGGGTTCGGCGCAATATTGGTCCTGGCGGGCGCTGTCTGGGTGGTTTGGCAACGGCAACAGCCGGCTTGACCAGAACAAATAAAAAAACAAAAGGTGGGAAAGATTTATGTTCAGAGAATTGGTAACCGCTAACCGGAGTTATCGCCGTTTCCTCGAAAGCGAGACCATATCCCGGCAAACCTTGCTCGAGCTGATCGACCTGGCCCGACTCAGCCCGTCCGGCGCCAACAAACAGGCGCTGCGGTATTACGTCTCCTGCGATGCGAAGCAAAACGAGCGGGTGTTTGACGCCTTGGCCTGGGCCGCCTATTTCCGTGACTGGGCCGGACCGGTCGCCGGTGAACGGCCGAGCGGCTATATCGTCATCGTGCAGGACCAGGCGAACAAGATGGTCAGCGGCATCGACTACGGCATCGCCGCGCAGACGATTCTGCTGGGGGCTGTCGAAAAGGGACTGGGCGGCTGCATGATCGGCAACATCAATAAACCTAAACTGGAAGATGCGCTCAATATCCCCGAGAACTTCGAAATCCTATTGGTGATCGCCCTGGGCAAGCCCAAAGAAATCGTAGTGATCGATGAAATCGACAGCGACGGCGATATCAAATACTGGCGGGATGCGGAGCAGGTCCATCATGTGCCGAAACGCAAATTGAAGGACATCGTGTTGAACTGACGATTAACCGGACAGGAGACTGCAAAATGGTACATGAAAACGAAGTGCGTTATCTGACGCTGCTGGCGGAAAAATACCCGTCGATACAGGCTGCTTCCAATGAAATCATCAATTTGTCGGCGCAACTGCAACTATTGAAAGGGACCGAGCATTTTCTGTCCGATGTCCACGGCGAACACGAGGCGTTTCAACATGTGATTCGCAACGGCGCAGGTTCGATCTGGCGCAAGATCGAGGAAATGTTCGCCGATACGCTGACCAAGCGTGAGCAGCGCAATCTGGCTACGCTGATTTACTACCCGGAGGAAAAAGCGCCGCTGATGTTGCAGTCGGTGCCGGACCCGGCCGAGTGGAGCCGGCTGACCCTGGTCCGGCTGATCAAGCTTTGCAAGTTGCTGACTTCCAAGTATCGCCGCGAAACGGTCCGGCAGTTCCTGCCGCCACATGTGGCGCCGCTCATCGAGGAACTGCTTGACGAGCAGACCAAGGTCGAAAACAAAGCCGATTACTATCAGAGCCTGCTTGAGACGATCATCAACACAGGCAGGGCCCAGTACTACATCATACATCTGGCTGAACTGATCCAGCGTCTGGCCATCACCCGACTGCATGTGATCGGCGATATTTACGACAGGGGTCCGGGAGCGCACCGGATCCTGGATGCGCTGATGGATTACCACCAGGTCGACATTCAGTGGGGCAACCATGACATTCTATGGATGGGCGCGGCGGCCGGCAGCGACGCCTGCATCGCCAATGTTGTAAGGACCTGTCTGCGTTACGGCAACATGGAGACGTTGGAGAACGGTTACGGGGTAAGCCTGCTACCGCTAGCTTCTTTTGCGATCGAAACATATGCCGACGACCCCTGCGACCTGTTCACACCGAAAGTGCCTCAGGACGGAGAGTTTTCCCAGCAGGAAATCCGCCTGATGGCGCAGATGCAGAAGGCGATGGCGATCATCCAGTTCAAACTGGAAAGCCAGTTGATCAAGCGTCGGCCGCACTATAAGATGGACGACCGGTTGTTGCTGGATAAAACTGATTTTGCCGCCGGCACGGTTTCGATCGACGGAGCCGCGTATCCATTACTGGACAGACACTTTCCCACCGTCGACCCGTTGCAGCCCGATGCGTTGACCGCCGCCGAACAATCGGTAGTCGACAAACTGCGGCATTCGTTTGTCCATAGCCGGAAATTGCAGCAGCATACCCGGTTTTTGTTTGCCAACGGCAGCATCTATCTGATTCACGACGGAAACCTGTTATACCATGGCTGCATCGCGATGAACGATGACGGAGCGTTCCGCTCGTTCAACGTCGACGGCAAGGCTTACGCTGGCAAGGCTTTTCTCGACCGGGTCGACCGACTGGCCCGGCAGGGCTACTTTTCCACTGACAACCCGGCCCAGAAACAATATGGCATGGACGCGATGTGGTTTTTGTGGTGCGCGCCGGAATCGCCGCTATTCGGTAAAGAGAAGATGGCGACCTTCGAACGCTACTTTTTGGCGGACCCGGGCACCCATAAAGAAAAGCGCAATGCCTATTATGCACTGCGCGATACGGTGGAGACGGCCGAGAAAATATTGCGTGAGTTTGGTCTGGACAGCAAGACCGGTCACATCATAAATGGTCATGTGCCGGTAAAAGTGGTCAAAGGCGAGCGTCCCGTCAAAGCCAACGGCAGACTGATCGTCATCGACGGCGGGTTTTCGCGGGCCTATCAGAAAGAAACCGGCATCGCCGGCTATACGCTGATCTCCAACTCGCGCGGCTGGCTGCTGGCTGCGCACCAGCCGTTCGAGTCGCGGCAGCGGGCGATTTGCGATGAGATCGACATGGATTCGGAGACCGAAATCATCGAGAGTCATCCCGAACGGATGCATGTCAGACATACCGATGAAGGCAAGTCGATCCAGCGGGACATCGACCAGTTGAAAGCGTTGCTGGAGGCCTATCGCGAAGGCTCGATCAAGGAGCGGAGACTATCGGTGTAGCTGAATAACGGTCAGATTTTGCTGACATCGACCACGTATTCGATTTTATCGGCGACTTTTTGCGACACCTCAGCGCCAAACAAATCCCTGAGCAGGTAAAAGCCGAGCTCGATGCCGGAACTGACGCCGCCGGCAGTGATGATCTTGCCTTGCGGCACGACTTTTTCTTTAACGACCTCGATCGAATAAGCGGCTAAATCGTCGTAATATTCATGGTAGGTCGTTGCTTTTTTACCGGTCAATAGCCCTGCTTCGGCCAACAGGAACGAGCCGGTGCAGACCGAAGTGATGTGACTGGCCAGCGGTTCCTGGCGTTTGATAAAATCAAGGATGGCCGGGTTCTTCATTGCCTGGCGCCGGCCCTGACCGCCGGGGATCACCAGGATGTCGAGTTGCGGGCAGGCTGAGAGCGTGGTGTCCGGCAATACGCGCATCCCGTTGTAGGCGCGGACCGGGTCTGCGGTTTCAGCCACGAATAAAACCCGCGAACTGTCTGGCCGCACTTTGTTGACAAAGCTCAGGACTTCAAATGGGCCGACAAAGTCAAGTTCTTCAGCGTCGGGAAAAATCAGAATACCGATGGTCAGCAAGTCGATGATCACTCCTCATTTCTGATGATGCTTGCTTTTATCATACCTGCAATTTTAGTTTGTTTCAACTGCTTGCTCTGCTGACTTTAACGGCGCCGAATCGAGCAGGTACATCAGCAGAAAAACGCCGGTGCAGACGGCCCATTCCATATAGATGACATGCGGGAACAACCGGATCGCCGGGACAGTCTGCCAGGCGATCAGGGTGATCAAACCGGCCAGAATCGTATAAAATGCGGAGTTTTTTCGGCACAGGCCAGGCGCGAACAGCGTGAACAGCACCACGACGCTGAATGCGGCAGTCAGGCTGAGCCCCACCATCAAGGTCTGGATGATTCCGCTGACAGTCATCGCCAGCGCAAGCGTCATCGCGCCGAGCAGCAGCACGGAACTTTTGGTGACAAGCAGTAGCCGCTGGTCGGTCGCGGTCGGATTGACGAACTGTTTGTATATGTCGCGCGAGAACAGGGTGGCTGAACTGAGCAGCAAATTGCAGGCGGTGGAGACATCGGCCGCCCACAGGGCTGCCAGTGTGATGCCTGACAACACGGGATTCAACGACATGATGACAAGCGGCAAGGCAGAAGCGGCGGCGACGCTGGGGAAACTGGCCTTGGCGATCACTCCCATCAGAGCGCAGACAAAGCCGATCGGCAGCATCATCAGGCCACCGATGATGAATCCGCGCTGCGCCGTCTCGACATTTTTGGCGCCGAGGGAAATTTGAATGATGCTTTGCAGCGAAATATTTACTGTGACCAGTACCAGAATCCAGCCGAAGATGCCGAGCGGGCCGACTCCGTCGGTCAGGCTGGTATAGGGGACTGAGGGCGGCAGTTTGCTGACGATCTTGTCGATGCCGCCGGCCTGCATGACGCTGGCCACCGTAGCGGCGATGATGCCGATGTAAATCAGCAGAACGTTGAGGATGTTGGACAGGCTGGCCGACCACATGCCGCCGATGAACGTGATGCCGATGAAAACGACTGCGCTGGTGAGCATGCCGCTGGTCACGCTGAAGATATCAGGCAACAGGGCATGTAGAATGGTGCCGCCGGCGATGTACTGCAGCGAAGTGATGACCAACTGGATGATGATCTGACAGAGCACGCCGATGGCCATGGCCTTTCTGTCGTAATAACGGGCCAACAGTTCGGGGATGGTTGAGATCCGCAGTTCGCGGTATTTTTTGGCGACCAGTAATCCCATCGTGATGGCGCCGATGCCCCAGGCGGCCGTGTACCAACCAGCAGACAAGCCGACGCGGTAGGCTTGTTCGGCAACACCAATCGTTGATGCGCCGCCGATCGCCAAGCCGACGATCGAAACCGTGACCAGCGGCGTGGTGAGTTGCCTGCCGGCCAGGACAAAATTGTCGACGCCGCCGCGGGAACGTTTTTCTGCCCAAAAACTGATCAGAAACAAAATGACGATGTAGGAAATAACGATGAATAAAGGAATGCTCATGGCGTTTACCTCCAACAGTTTATTGTCCGGAAACGATTTTTGGGGCAAAAAAAATCATCCCTCCGGCAAGGGACGAATTCATCGCGGTACCACCCAAATAGATCCTGCGTCAAAATAAAAAAAGCACCGCAGACAGGGGCGAATTGTCGCGGTACCACCCTTTTAAGGACGCAAAATCCTCTCTAAGTCCTTAACGCGGACACGCGGCGCAGCCTACTGTCAGTTCAGCCTGCAGCTCAGGAAGGAACTTCGTCTGGCTTCATCAACCGGCTCGCAGCGACCGCCGGCTCTCTGCATGAATTCGCAAGAGTACTTTCTTCCGTCATCACCATTGTTGGTTATTAGTTTACAGTTACAGATAGAATTATCGCGAATAAAACGGGTCTTGTCAACATAATTTTTGCAAAGGCATCATTTAATCAGGAATGGGATGCCGAGTCTGCTGACTGACTGCATCAACGCAGGCAGGGAATTGTCAGGGCAAGCGGGAATAATAAAAGCATGCAACCGGATACATTGCCTGTGTCCGACGGTTTGCAGACTAGTATGGTTTTTATGGTGGCAGATAGTACGACGGGAGGAGGATCAGCAATGGGTGAAGGGTACAAAGTGTCAGAAGCGGTACAAAAGGTTTACGGCCAATTATCAACTGACGCAGCGGTAAAAGCCGGGATAGAGTTTCTCGCGGCGGATCATACCGATACGATTGCCGAACAGATTGCGATCAACCAGGTGGAGGCGCCGCCATTTCAGGAGTCGGAACGGGCTGGTTTTTACATGGCAAAACTGCAGGAGAGCGGCCTGTCCGATGTGCGACAGGACGCGGAAGGAAATGTGTACGGCGTGTTTCGCGGCAATGGAAACGGGCCGCGCCTGTTCGTCTCGGCGCATCTGGATACCGTGTTTGCCGCAGGGACCGACGTGATGGTGAAAGAAAAAGACGGCAAACTATTTGCTCCCGGAATTGCTGACAATGCACGGGGGTTGGCGGCGATTCTGTCGGTGATCCGGGCGCTGCGCCGCTCAGGAGTCCAGACGGTCGGCGACATCGTTTTCGGCGGCAATGTCGGCGAAGAGGGTCTGGGCGATTTGCGGGGCATAAAAGCCTTTTTTCGCGAAAATACGAATGTTGACGGGTATATCACGGTTGACGGCGTAAAGGAGCAAATCATCACGTATTTGGCGACCGGCAGCCGCCGCTACGAAATCACCTATCGTGGCCCTGGCGGGCACAGCTGGAACGCGTTCGGTCTGCCCAGCGCCATTCATGCTCTCGGCCGGGCCATCGCCAAGATCGGCGACGTGCAGACGCCCAGCCAGCCCAAAACTACTTTTACCGTCGGCACGATCACTGGCGGCACTTCAGTCAACTCAATCGCCGCCGATGCCTCGATGCTGCTGGATTTGCGTTCGGCCAGCGAGGCAGAGCTAAAGAAACTGGAAACCGAAGTGCTGGCGTTGCTGCAAGTGGCGGCCGATGAGGAAAATGCCCGCTGGGGCAGCAATGCGATCCGCGTCGAAATCAAACTGGTCGGCGACAGGCCGGCCGGTCAGCAGTCGCCTGATTTGCCGATTGTGCAGGCGGCCTGGGCCGCATCCGAAGCAGTGGCTGTTCCGCCCGAATTCGGTCCCGCCAGCAGTACCGATGCCAATTTGCCGATGAGTCTGGGAATTCCGGCGATCCGTCTGTGCGGCGGCGGCGCGGAAGGCAACAACCACTCGCTTGACGAATGGTATGACCCGGCCAACGCTTATCGCGGGCCGCAGAAGGTATTCCTGACGTTGCTGGGACTGGTCGGCGTTGCCGGAGTCAGCGAACCGCTACTCGCAAAACGCGGTTAGCCTGCGATTGACAGTGGTGAGGGGCGCGGGAACATTGTCTGAAACAATGCAAATCCGCAATGTCGCGGCGCAGGAAATGCAGTTGCTGGCGGACTGGGCGGCGGCGGAAGGCTGGAATCCCGGCCTGCATGATGCAGAGTGCTTTTTTGCCGCCGACCCGCAGGGGTTCTTCGTCGGCGAAGTTGCCGGTTCTCCGGTGGGCTGCATTTCTGCGGTCGCTTATGGACAGGAATTCGGCTTCATCGGCTTTTACATCGTCCGACCGGAGTTTCGCGGCAAAGGTTACGGAATCCAGCTGTGGCAGGCGGCGATGCGTTATCTCGGCCCGCGTAACATCGGCTTGGACGGCGTAGTCGCCCAGCAGGCCAATTATCAGCAGTCCGGGTTCCGGCTCGCCTATCGCAACATTCGTTTTGGAACAGAATACATGAACAAGTTGCAGCCTGCGCCTGGCCTTGTGCCGCTGGCGCAGCTGCCATTCGAACAATTGGCGGCTTACGACAGAAGGCTGTTCGCCTTTGAGCGGCAAGACTTTCTGCGCTGCTGGATCAGCAGGCCGCAGGTCTGCGCGCTGGGGCTGTTGCAGCAAGAACGGCTGGCAGGCTATGGCGTGCTGCGGGCCTGCCGCGCGGGCTATAAGATCGGTCCGTTGTTTGCCGACGGCCCGGCAGAGGCGGAAGCCTTGCTGGCCGGCTTGACAGCGGAGCTGCAGGCCGGGCCGATATTTTTGGACGCGCCGGAAGCGAATCCGCAGGCGGTCCGGCTGGCCGAGCGGGCCGGGATGAAGCCGGTGTTTGAAACCGCCAGGATGTACACGCAACAACCGCCGGCGATGCCGCAGGACAAACTGTTCGGCGTGACCAGTTTTGAGTTGGGCTGACTGTAGAAAGTTGAAGGATGCGACATGAATTTATTGACTGTGGAGAATCTGGCTAAGAGTTATGGCGAAAGAGTCCTGTTTGAACAGGTGTCCCTGAGTATCAATGAAGGCGACAAAATCGGCCTGATTGGCGTCAATGGGACAGGCAAGACGACGTTTCTGGAAGTTTTGACCGGCCGTGAGCCAGCTGACGCCGGAAAAATAAGTCTGAGCAGTGGCGTTCGGCTGGAATATCTGTCGCAAAACCCTGATTTTTCTGGGCAGGCGACTGTGTTGGAGCAGGTTTTTCAGGGGGATTCGCCGGCAATGCAGGCGATCCGCGACTATGAACTGGTGCTCGGGCAAGTCCAGGCTCAGCCCGCCGATGCCAAGCTGCAAGAACGCCTGATTCGCCTCAGCCAGCAGATGGATGCGACCCATGCCTGGCAATTGGAGAGCGAAGCGAAAACCATTCTGACCAAACTGGGGATCGTCGATTTCGCGGCAAACATCAGCGAATTGTCCGGCGGCCAGCGAAAACGGGTGGCTCTGGCAGCAGCGTTGATCCAGCCGGCTGACCTGCTGATCCTTGATGAACCGACCAATCACATCGACAATGATATGGTGGCTTGGCTGGAACAGTACCTGCATTCATACAACGGCGCATTGCTGATGATTACGCATGACCGTTACTTTCTCGACAGGGTTGCCAACCGGATCATCGAGATCGATCGCGGCAGATTGTATGGTTATAGCGGCAACTATGGCGATTTTTTGCTGTTGAAGGCTGAGCGGGAAGAACAGCAGGAAAGCAGCGAACGCAAACGGCAAAACCTGTTGCGCAATGAGCTGGCCTGGATCCGTCGCGGCGCGCAAGCACGCTCCACCAAACAAAAAGCCCGCATCGAGCGATTTGAAGAACTCAGCGGTCAAAAAACCAACGCCCCGGTTGGCAAACTGGAAATTGAAGCAGGCGCCACCCGGTTAGGGCGCAAGATCATTGAATTGGACCGGATTCATTTTGGCTATGCCGAAACGGCGCTGATCCGCGATTTTAGTTATAACCTGCTAAAAAACGACCGCCTGGGGATTGTCGGACCGAATGGCAGCGGCAAATCGACCCTGCTCAATCTGATTGCCGGTCGGTTGTCGCCGACGCAAGGTTCGGTAGAAATCGGCCAGACCGTGAAAATCGGCTACTTTTCCCAGGAAAGCAGTGAAATGGACGAATCGCTCAGGGTCATCGAGTATATCCGGGAAGAGGCAAACTACATCACTACATTGGATGGAACGGACATCAGCGCTTCACAGATGCTGGAACGGTTTTTGTTTTTGCCGCAGGTCCAGTGGCTACCGATCGCCAAACTATCCGGCGGCGAGCGGCGTCGCCTGTTCCTGCTGCGGATTCTGATGGGAGCGCCGAATGTACTGTTGCTTGACGAACCGACCAACGACCTCGACGTGCAGACGCTGACAGTGCTCGAGGATTACCTCGATGATTTCCCCGGCGCCGTGGTGGTGGTTTCGCATGACCGCTATTTTCTTGACCGGGTGGTGGATAAGCTGTTCGCCTTTGAAGGCGATGGCGTAGTTACCCAATATGTCGGTGGCTATTCGGATTATCAGGAAAAGAAGGCGCTACAAACGTCGCCCCAGGAAGGGAGACCGGCAAAACAGGCTGTCGACAAACCGGTTGCGGCTCCGCAGTCAAGGCCGCTGCGCAAGTTTTCGTTTAATGAACAACGCGAATACGACACGATCGAGGCGGTTATCGCCGGAGTTGAGGCCGAATTGCAGGCTGTTGCCGCAGAAATCGATGCGGCAGGCGCCGACTTTTCGCTGTTGCAACAATTGACGGCTCGCCAGGCGGAACTGAACGCGAAACTGGAAGGCTTGATGGAGCGTTGGGCTTATCTCGAAGAGTTGGCGGAAGTGATCCGACAGCAAAACAAACCCGATTGAATGCGGATATACAATGAACGCAATGAACGTCAGAGGATGGTGACGTATGATCTTGGTCAGCGCTTGTTTGGCCGGCGAAAAATGCCGTTATAATGGTGAAGCGCTTCGCTACGACTCCGTTGTGGAGCTGGTGGCGTCAGGCCGAGCGATTGCAGTTTGTCCGGAAGTGCTGGGCGGGTTGCCAGTGCCCCGGCCGCCGGCGGAGATCGTGGCTGGACGGGTGCTCACACGCGGCGGCGCCGATGTAACGGAACAGTTTCATAGCGGGGCGCTGATTGGGCTGGAATTGGCCCGCCAGGCCGGCTGCGGCAGCGCGGTTTTGAAAGCGCGGTCGCCTTCCTGCGGCGCGGGACAGATTTATGACGGTAGTTTTAGCGGGCGCTTGATTGCAGGCGACGGAGTTTTTGCCGCCATGCTGAAAGCGGCGGGAATTCGCGTGATAACAGAAGAACAGTCTGGAGATATCGAAGGGACCAGGTGGTAAACAAGTGAAGATCGGCGCGAGAATCGTCAAGACGGGGATTGCCGTCAGCATCACAATGTACCTGTGCAAGTTTTTTCAGTTGGAGCCGGCGTTCTTCGGCGCGGTTTCCGCCGTGGTCAATATGCAACCGTCCTTGTTTCTGACAGTCAAGACAGCCAAAGACCAAGTGGTGGTCCATTTAATTGCAGTCGGCCTCGGCTTGCTATTCGGCTATCTGCTGGGCGGTGCGCCGATTGTCATGGGACTCGTCAGCATTCTGTTGATCGTGGTGTACTTGAAAATGGGTTTGCACAGCGGGATTTCGATGGGGATCGTCGCAGCGGTTTTTGTCATGGGCTCGAGCGAAGAATTGTTTCTGCCGCACGCGCTCAACCGGACCGGCGTGGTATTTACCGGCCTGATTTCGGCGATGCTGGTGAACATGTTGTTATGGCCGCCCCGCTACAACCGTCAGTTGAAGCAAAAACTGCAACTGGCCAATCAAGCGGCGGTCGCATATTTTTGCCAAGCTGTAACGGAATATGTCAAGCTGGAAAATACGGAACCCGCTCTTAATCCGGCGGAAAAAGAGCGAGTCCATGCAATGAATCGGGAAGTCAGGGCCTTGATTGGGCTGTCTGCGCGGGAAAGCGAACTGGCATTGGCGAACTTTGCCAACCAGGGCCGCTGGCTGGCGCTGGCAGGCAGATTGTCAGTGTATAATGAGGCTTTGACCGAAAAGGCCGACCGGATATATGAACTGTTGCCGGCGAGACTCAAGCGTCGCCACGATGCGGGCGATCCACCGATCAGCGAAGAATTTCGCGCGATTCTGGCGATTCTTGGCAGCAGCAACGAAACCCTGCAACGGGTCAATGCCAAACTGCGCAGGGTTGTGATCGACGGAGAAACAGCCGAACTGGAGCCGGTCAACGAAATTTTTTGGGAACGCCTGTCGGTGGCAATTGAACAGTGGCAGAGCAAACTGTCAGGCAGTTACTACGTACATGGTTTGATCGAGGCTGCAGTGACTGCCAATGAAATCAAATGGGCCGCCCGTGAAGGGAAACTTCTGTTGCAGGAACTCTTGCAAACGGAGTGAACGACTGGCGCGCCCGAGGGGGAGCAGCAGTGGGCAGACAGCAGAAACCGGCGGAAACTGGGATTGGTTGGCTGAAATGCGCGTTATGGGGAATACTGATGACGCCGCTTACCATGCTGCTGATTTACCTGACACTCGGCTTTATGCCGGAGCGACTGGAACAGCTGGTCCGAGGCACGATGCTGGAGTATCCGTTTCTGTTCGGACTGGTGTTTTATCTTTGCGGGGTGGTGGCTTATCACTGGGTTGGTCTGGATTTGTCAAAACGGGAAGACTGGCCGGATATTCCCGGCTGAAAATAAATGGCAGGAGCGGGTAGGATGTTGACAGCGGAAGATTATATCGACGGACTGGGAATGCAGGCGCATGTCGAAGGCGGTTATTGCCGGGAACTGTTTCAGAGTAAGCAACGCAGCGAAGACCGGCCGCTGGCCTCTTCGATCTATTATTTGCTGAAAGCGGGACAGGTATCGAAACTGCATCGACTGAAAGCAGACGAATTGTGGCTGTATCATTGCGGGACGCCGCTACTGATTCACCAGATTGATGAAGTCGGCGCACTGTCTACGGCTCGGTTGGGGCTGGCAGTCGACCGGGGTGAACTGCCGCAAGTCTTGGTGACAGGCAACCGGATTTTTGGCGCGGAATTGGCCGAACCAAAGGGTTTTTGCCTGGTCAGCTGCGTAGTGTCACCTGGGTTTGACTATCGCGATTTCGAACTGTTTTCCGGCAGCGAACTGTCGCGGCTGTATCCGCAGCACGCTGACTTGATCCAGCGTCTCAACGGTCAGTAATAACCGTTTGATATATCAATAAAAAGGGAGGCTGTTAAAATGCTAAAAGAATTCAAAGAGTTCATCATGCGGGGCAATGTCGTTGATCTTGCGGTAGGGATCATCATCGGCGGCGCGTTTGGCAAAATAGTGTCTTCATTTGTCGGGGACATCCTAATGCCGCCGCTGGGGCTATTGCTTGGCAAAATGAATTTTTCCGACCTGTTCATCAATCTATCCGGGACTGCCTATCCATCGGTGGCGGCTGCCAAGGCGGCCGGCGCGCCAACCATCAATTACGGTATTTTTATCAATACGGTGATTGACTTTGTTATCGTCGCATTTGCGATTTACCTTATGATCGTCCAAATCAACCGGCTCAAGCAAAAACCGGTTGAAGCGCCGCCAAACACCAAAGACTGCCCCTTCTGCCTGTCGGCGATTCCTCTGAAAGCGGTGCGTTGCCCGCACTGTACATCCAATCTGGAATCGTAGGCTGCCAATAGAGAATTTGCGACAAAAAAACCAGAGTCAGCGCTAGCGGCTTTATGCTGCCCGGGCCGATTCTGGTTTTTGGTTTCACTAAAGCTTGTTATAGGATCGTACGTTAGTCCGCGTAGCAGTAAGATACGGTCTTTTTAATATCAGGATGCAGGCTGTTGAATACGGGGCATTCCTTGGCGGTCAGCTCAAGGATTTTCTTGTGTTTGGCGCTGTAGTTGTTGTGGGGGAACTTGAAGGTGGTGATCAATTCGACAATGCGGCGCGGTTCTGTCCCCATGACTTTGGTCGTTTCGACTTCGGTGCCGTCAATGTCGAACCCGTGTGTTTTGGCCGCAATCCCCATGATAGTGAGGACGCAGGCGCCAAAGGCGGTAGCGAGAAGGTCGGTGGGCGAAAACGCTTCGCCACGGCCCTGGTTGTCGGTGGGGGCATCGGTGATCAATTTGTTGCCGGATTGCAGATGGACTGACTCGGTGCGTAAATCGCCAAGATATTTTGTCTGTACTGTTGCCAAAATCGTGACACTCCTTTTATTCATGATTAATGCTTGCCTGTTGATTAATTCCACATGAAAAGTCAGCTTCCTGCTTGATACGACATGACAACGAAATTGGTTCGTTTCCATGCTTGAATGAAGCGACAGGCGGTTTGACTCAATCCGTCAGTTGCTGATATAATAATCGCAATTGAATTTCGTTTCGGGTTGAGGTGCCCCGGCATGCCGGGGAGAATAGGGAAGTCTGAGCATGCCAGGCATGCGTAGGCGCGGGCCCACCACTGTACCGGGGAGAACTTGCAAGGCCACTCGCGAGGGGAAGGCGCAAGCTTTCGAGGAACCGGGAGCCAGGAGACCTGCCGCAACCAAGGATGGAACCTTCGTGGATAAAGAAGGCTTTTTTTGAGACCTTGCGCTCAAACGGAGTCTTTTTCTTTTTTTGTCTCTATCGATGGATTAATTGTAAGACGCAGGAGGTAAGGATGGAACTGCTTGAAAAAACGTTGGCCCGGATTGGCGAACTGGATCGCCAGGCCATGAATCAAACGGAAAAAGAAATGGCCGGCTTTTTGCCGCCGCGGCGTAGTCTGGGGCATCTCGGCGCGATGGTTTGCCAATATGCGGGAATCATCGGCAGCGCCAGACCGCCGGTCCCGGTTCCTTGCATGGTGGTGACCTGCGCTGACCACGGGGTGGCCCGTAACGGTGTGAGTGCTTACCCGGTCGACACTACGCTGCAAATGACCCGCAATTATGTGGTGGCCAAAGGCGCCAGCGCCAATGCGTTCGCGAATTATTGCGGCGCGGAGATGGTGGTGGCCGATGTCGGCGTTGCCGGAGACTTGTCGGATGTGCCCGGTTTGTGGCATCGCAAGATTGCCTGGGGGACCAACGATTTTACCTTAGGCCCGGCGATGAGCCGCGAACAGGCTGTCCGGGCGTTGGAAGTCGGCATTGAAATCGTTGAGGATCGGGTGCGGCAGGGCGTGAATTGCTTTAGTCTGGGGGAAATGGGAATCGGCAATACCACGGCCAGTGCATTGATTGTCGCCGCCTTCACCGGTCTGTCGCCGGAGGTGGTGACGGGTCGCGGCACCGGGATTTCTGATGCAAAGCTCAGGCGCAAGATCGAATTGGTTCGACAGGCGCTTGATTGCAACCGGCCTTGCGCTGCCGACGGCATCGACGTGCTGGCAAAAGTGGGCGGGTTTGAAATCGGCGCATTGGCAGGGGTTGCATTGGCGGCGGCGGCCAATCG
>CAZYJK010000004.1:29885-34426 GCA_964647865.1 uncultured Veillonellaceae bacterium
GCCATGACAAAATGTCAATTGCGGCTGGATAATCTGACAAAGCCGCTGGGCAGTTTGCATGCGTTCGAACACCTGGCCTGCAAAATGGCGGGAATCACCGGAAGAGCAAGGCCGCAGCGGACGACGCCGGTGCTTGTGTTGATGAACGGCAGCCGGCGTACATGCGGACTGACCGACGTATTTGCCGGCGAAGTCGGTGCTCGCTTGGTTTGCTTTGATGTTGCGGAAGCCGGCCGGTCAACGCCGCCGCAGATTGACCGGGCGCTGGAGCAGGGAATAAAAATAGCCTGCGCAGCCACCGCCGGCGGAACGCAGGTGATTGGCGCAGGTGTGACCGGAGACCCCGACATGGTGTTGCTTGGGCGGATTATCGATCAAGTGCGTTCCGGCGCTTCGGGCCGGACCATCCTGAATGAGGCCGGCAGTCTTGAGCTGGCCGGACTGGTCGGCGTGATGCTCGGTGCGGCGGCCTCGGGAGCCGCCATCGTGTTGGATGGGGCGACCACCAGTGCGGCGGCGCTGCTTGCCAGCCAGATGGCGCCGCTGGTGCGGGACCGCTTGGTCGGATCGCATTTTTCCGCCGAACCGCAGCAGGCAGAAATCCTTGAATTGGCCAATCTGCCGGCTTATCTGTACCTAGGAATGAATGTCGGCGAAGGAGTCGGCGCGGTGCTGGGCATCTCGTTGATCCATGCTGCGTTGCACGTGCTGAACGACATGAAGACCTTTGGCGAAGTGGCGGTCAGCGTGGCCGAGGACGGACCGGGCGCGCTGGTCCAGGACCCGAGTGTGAAGGACTAACCGAGTATTTTCTGGCAGACGATGACATCAAGCCAGCGCCCGAACTTTCGACCGACTTGGCGGTAGTGGGCGCATTGGCTGAAGCCATGGTTCAGGAACAGCTGGAGACTGTTGGCGTTTTGACTGCAGATCGTCGCCAACAGGACATGAAAATGGTGCTCGCGTGCGTGGGCCTCGATTTGTGCGAGAGCCAGCTTGCCAAAGCCCTTGCCTTCAAACCCCGGTTGCAGATAGACGCTGATTTCTCCGGTTGCCGCGTAGGCGTCGCGGTTTTTGTGCGGACCGACATAGGCATAACCGGCTAATCGTTCATCGACCAGCAATACATAGGTTTGATGGCAGGCTTTGGTAAAAAAGACCAAGTCGCGCATTTCGGCCAATGTCAGAGCTTGGGCGTGAAACGTCGCAGTCGAGTTTAATACATAGTGATTGTAAATCCGGAGGACATCGGCGAGATGCTCCTCCGTGATTTTTTCCAGACGATGGTCGGGCATGCAAAAACCTTCTTTCCAATCAGCCGATTTATTAGAGGAAGAATGCGCCAAAATGACGAATTGCTGACATACAAAAGATATGCGATTCATTTCTCCAGCTGTACAAACAAATCCTGCAATCATGATACATCCAGGCCGCTGCCTTAACCCTTGATATCATTGTCTTCGGGGAGGTGTGGTTGTGATCCGCTTGTTCCGTTGGAGCCGATCCCGCTGGGATAGTCTGAATCTGCGCCGGAAACTGAGCGTTGCTTTTGTGCTGATGACGCTGACGCCATTGGTTTTGTCATCCGTTTTCACAGAATGGGAAACAACAAAACTGATGCGGCGATTCGTTTTTGAGCGTAACCGTAGCTTGGCATTGAATATCGCACATGATGTGGATCAGCTGTTTGCGGAAAAAATCCGCATGATGAAGGTCGTGGTCACCGATCCGGCGTTTCGCTCAATGCAAGTTGACCATCAAACGAAAGTGCTGCAAGAGATGGTCGCCAACTATGCCGATATCCATATTTCGGTTGTCATTGATTCGTCAGGCAGGCAGGTCGCACGGTCCGATGGATTGCCGGTGGCGCCGGTAATCGATTATTCGGACCGCGGCTATTTTGCACAAGTCATGCAAAATAAGAAGACCGCCGTATCGGATGTGTTGGTGTCAAAGAGCGCCGGTTGGCCTGGCGTAGTGATTGCCGAGCCGATCTTCGGCGAGGACCGATCCGTCCGCGGGCTGTTGGTCGTGAATATCGGCTTGAGCAGTATTATCCGGATGATCGACGCTGCACTTGTGGATCAGCAGAGTTATGTTTATGTGGTGAACAAAGCCGGTCAGGTGATTATCCATACCGACCCTCTGCAGGCGAAACCGGAGGCGCTGATCTGCGGCGGTCCGGCTGAAAAGGCGCTGGCAGGCGAAACTGGTTGGCTTGAGTACCGATGCGATGGTCAAAGCATTCTGGCCGGTTACAGCTATCTGCCGAACGCCGGCTGGGGACTGGTGACGGAACACACTCTGGCATCTGCGATGGCCGAGGTCCATGACGTACAGAAAGCCAATGTGTTTATCATTATTTTGGCGGTATTGCTGGCTGTTCTGACCAGTCTGTCGATTGCCCAGACGCTTGCCGGACGAATCGGCGAGATATCGCAGGCGTCTTTGCGGGTGGCGGCCGGTGATTTCAATACTCGCCTGGCTGTTGCGCGCAGCGATGAAATCGGCGAACTGGCCGCAAATTTCAACCGGATGACCGAACAACTGGCGCAACGCACAGCCGATCTATGCGCCAGTGAAACCAAGTTCCGGTCGCTGGTGGAAAATATCAATGTCGGAGTTTATCAGGCCAGCCTGGAAGACGATGGCCGGTTTATCCAGGTGAATCCGGCGATGGTGCAGATGTTTGGTTATCCGGCCATGGTGCTGCTACTAAAGGTTCCTCTGCGTGAGATTTATTTTGATGAGACGGATCGCCGCTATTTTTTGGACCAGTTGCAGCAATACGGATTTGTCCGGCACCATGAATGCCGCTTGCGCCGCTATGGCGGCGAACCTTTCTGGTGTTCGCGCTCGGCGGTGTTGCGAACAGACAACGATGGCGGAGCGACATGGATGGAAGGCGTTATCGAAGACATCAGTGAACGCAAGCTGGCGGAAGAATTGATGCACAAGACGAAGCAGGACCTGGAGTTGCAGGTGGCTGAGCGAACGCGCGAGTTGACCGCTTTGAATGAAGAACTACACCAGTTGTCGTTATCCGATGGGTTGACCGGATTGGGGAACCGGCGCAGCCTGGATGAATTGCTGGAGCAGGAATGGAAGCGGGCGCGGCGCGAGCGGTCTGTAGTGGCGATGTTGATGATCGATCTGGATTTTTTCAAGTTGTTCAACGACACCTATGGTCATCTGGCTGGCGACGATTGCCTCAAGACCGTTGCCGCCGCAATCCGGCGGATGATTCAACGACCGACCGATTTTGCCGGTCGCTATGGTGGCGAAGAATTCAGCGTAGTATTGCCGGCGACCGACGCCGCCGGCGCCCGGCAGATCGGCGAACGGATTCGCAGAGAGGTGGAGGCGCTGGCAATTCCTCACCAATGTTCGTTGTTGGGTGGAGTGGTCACAGTCAGCATCGGTGTTGCCGCGAAAATCCCGGCCCGCGATGAACCGGTGCAAGCATTGGTGGAAGCCGCGGATCAGGCGCTTTATCAGGCGAAAGCCGCAGGCCGCAACCGGGTGGTTTTGTTCGGCGGGTCCGACGGGTGATATTGGAATGTAAAGGGGAATCGGAATGACGGAAGATCAAAAGATGCTCCTGATGGCCCAGCGTAGCCGCCAGTGCTATGAGGAGCGAATGGGACCGGTTCTGGCGGCTCAACCGGTGACGGTCGAAGCGACTGAGCTGGAGATTGAAACTGTAGCAGGAAAAACCCGGTTATTGATTTATAAACCACAGCGGGCAGCAGACAATCCATGTCCAGTGTATCTGAATATTCATGGCGGGGGATTCATCCAGGGAAGTACGCGCGATGATGACGGTTGGTGCCGCCAGATCGCGGTTGCGGCTGAGTGTGCCGTGATCAACATCGAATATCATTTGGCGCCGGAAACCAAGTTTCCGGTGCAACTTGATGAATGTTACGATGTGGCGAAGTGGGCGGTGGCGCACGCTGCTGAATATGGCTTCGATCCACGACGGATCGCTGTCGGCGGCAGCAGCGCCGGCGCTAATTTTGCTGCGGCTCTCTGTTTGCTGGCGCGTCAAAGACAAGAAGAGCTGTTCTGTTTTCAGGTGTTGAATTACCCGCCGCTGGATTTTGTCACCGACCCGGAAACCAAAGGGGACAGGGACAGGTTGCTTACAGCGCGGGCGCAGGCGTTTTTTACCGCCTGCTACCTGCGAGATGCTTCCGATGCCCATAATCCACTGGCGTCGCCGCTGTTGGCTGAAGATTTTTCCGGCTTGCCGCCGGCACTCATCATCACCGCCGAGTACGATCCGTTGCAGGCGGAAGACGAGGCCTATGCCAGGCGTTTGCAGGCGGCCGGCGTAGCCGTCAGCTATAAAATGTTTGACGGCTGCATGCATGCGTTCACCCATCTGGGCCCCGAGACTGCGGCAAACGAGGCGTGGCAGTTGATCCAGACCTGTCTGCGGCAGGCGTTTTATAGCGAAACAGGAGGTTGAGAGGGATGAATTTTTCAGCGCTCGAATACCCTTATCCTTCGCGGCGCAGCGTAGTCTTTGCGAAAAA
>CAZYJK010000005.1:0-33705 GCA_964647865.1 uncultured Veillonellaceae bacterium
GAATTTCGGCACGTCCCAGAATGTGCGGGTGGCAATGGACCGGGAGACAGGTGCAATCAAGGTTTTTGCCCGCAAGGATGTCGTGGAAACAGTCACGGATAACAAACAGGAAATTTCTTTGGATGCTGCCAAAGCGATCGATATTGCCTTTCAAATCGGCGATATCGTTGAGCAGGAAGTCACGCCGAAGGATTTTGGCCGGATTGCCGCGCAAAACGCCAAGCAGGTCGTCGTGCAACGGATTCGCGAAGCGGAACGCAGCTTGGTCTTTGATGAGTATTCCAATCGCGAAAATGACATCGTGACCGGTGTGGTTCAGCGGATCGAACAAAGGCAGGTATTCGTCGATCTCGGCAAAGCCGAAGCGGTATTGCCGCCTACCGAACAGATCAGTGGCGAGCCTTACCGTTATGGCGAACGAATCAAGGCATATATCGTCGAAGTGAAAAAATTGCCCAAAGGACCGCAGATCATGTTGTCGCGGACGCATCCCGGCTTGCTGCGCCGTCTGTTTGAGCTGGAAGTGCCGGAAATTCACGACGGAATCGTTGAAATCAAGTCGGTGGCGCGTGAACCCGGGCTGCGTTCGAAAATCTCGGTGTATTCAGCCGATGAGAATGTCGATCCGGTCGGTTCCTGCGTCGGCCACAAAGGTCTGCGCGTGCAGATGATCGTTAACGAACTGCGCGGCGAAAAAATCGACGTAGTCCGTTGGAGCGAAAATCCGGAAGAATATATCGCTAATGCGCTAAGCCCGGCTAAAGTGATTGCGGTGGAAGTGTTTGAAGCCGATAAATCTTCCCGGGTGATTGTGCCGGATTACCAATTGTCGCTGGCGATCGGCCGAGAAGGGCAAAATGCCCGTCTTGCCGCGAAACTGACCGGCTGGAAAATTGACATCAAGAGTGAAACACAGGCGCTGATGATGCAGGGCGAGGCAGATGAGTCATGATCAAGCAAAAAAAGACTCCCCAACGGTTATGCAGCGGTTGTCAGGCTTTTCAAGACAAAAAAGCGATGACGCGGGTTGTACGCAAACCGGATGGCGAAGTCGCGCTTGATCCGACGGGAAAGGCGGCCGGTCGCGGTGGTTATGTATGCAGAAATGCTGAATGCATCAAGCGGGCGATGTCAGGCAAAGGCCTCGAGAGAGCGTTGAAAACAGCGGTGCCTTCGAGTATATATGAACTTTTATTAAAGCAGACTGAATCGTCATGACGGAAGAAAAAGTGTTGGGATTGTTGGGATTGGCGCATCGGGCAGGAGCAATTGCCGCAGGTGCGATGCAAGTGGAAAAAGCGCTGATGTCAGGGCGGTGTAAACTGCTGCTGGTTGCAGTGGATACTGCGGCGGAGACGAAAAAGCAGCTTGCTGCGGTCACCTTGCGCACCGGGATTCCTTCGCTCAACGCATTGACAAAATTGCAAATGGGAACAGCTGTTGGGAAAAGTCCCAAGGCTGCTCTCGCCGTTACCGATCCGGGATTTGCCGGCGCGCTCAGGCGCATGCTGGCCAATGACGGCGATTGACGGGAACATATTGGAGGCGATGTAATGTCCAAATATCGAGTGTATGAATTGGCCAAGGAGTTTACCACGACAAGCAAATTGATTCTGGATATTTTGGCCCGCAATAATATGCCGGCGAAAAACCATATGGCGAGCATTGAGGAAGAGGCCTATCAGGTGTTGGTGCGGACTTTTGCGCCTAAACCGGATACTGCCGAAGAAATCCGCGAACGGCAACGCAAAAAGGCCGCGGCAGCTATGCCGGTTCCCAAAGTGGAACCACCCAAAGCGCCGCCGGCACCGCCGAAAGTATTTTATGGCGGCGGCATGCAGCCGCGAAGTCAGATGAAACCACGTTATGATCACAATGATATGCGCCCTAAAACGGTGGAAACGGTTGCGCCGCGTCCGGTAAATGTTCCGCTGAAACCGCAGCAACCGGCTGCCCAGCCTCCTGTCGCTGCACCGCAAAAACCGCCGGTGGCGCCAGTAGCCGAGACCAAGCCCGTTTCGCCGACGCCGGTGAAACCGCCAGCGCCGGCCGCTGCCGCTACGCCTGTGGATACAACGCCCAAACCTGTTACTACACCGGCTGCTCCAGCACCGCACTATCCGTTTAAAGCTGCGCCGCCGTTCAATCCGAACAATGTGATCCGGCAACCGGCGCCGGCTTTTGTGCCGCGCTCGTTTGAAAACCGTCCGGCGCAAAGCGGCGGACCAGCCAAGAGCGCTTCGGCAGGGAATGCTGCCGGCGGCGCCGACCAACAGCGCCCGGCTTTCAATCGTCCGGCTGCACCGGGGCAATCCCGGCCGGCAGTCGGCGGCAGACCGATGCCTGGCGGTAATGCACCGCAAGGTGCGGCTGCGGCCAAACCGGGTCCCGGCCAGAAAAATGATCGTCGCCAGGGTGGCGGAAAACCGACGCCGGGCGGAAATCGGCCTGGCTTCAACAAACCGCCGATGCAAGGACAACAATCGCGACCGGGTGCGGCGGGAAGGCGTTCGGCCGGACCTGCGCCGGCAGTTGTTAAACAAGAACCGGTCAGACCGACGCATATCAAAGTAGGCGAGTCTTTGTCCGTCAAAGAATTGGCGATGAAGCTCGGCCGTGAAGTCAATGAAGTAATTAAAAAGCTGATGATGCTCGGCGTCATGGCGACAATCAATCAGGAAGTCGATTTTGATACAGCTAGTTTGATTGCCGGCGAATTTGGCGTGACCGTGGAAGAACTGCCACCAGAAGTCGATCCGACGGTAATTCCGGAAATCGAAGACGACCCGGCAACATTAGTTCATCGCTCACCGGTCGTGACCGTCATGGGCCATGTCGATCATGGTAAAACTTCGTTGCTTGACGCGATTCGCCAAACCCATGTCACTTCGCAGGAAGCGGGCGGTATCACCCAACATATCGGCGCATACCAGGTGGTGCAACAGGGTAAGAAAATCGTATTTCTCGATACACCGGGCCATGAAGCGTTTACCTCAATGCGGGCCCGTGGCGCCCAAGTCACAGATATCGCGGTGTTGGTCGTTGCTGCCGATGACGGAGTCATGCCGCAGACGATTGAAGCGCTCAATCATGCCAAAGCCGCCAAGGTGCCAATTATTGTCGCGATAAATAAAATCGATAAACCCGGCGCCAATCCGGAACGCATCCAGCAGCAACTGACCGAATACGGCCTGGTTGCCGAGGCCTGGGGCGGCGATACGATCATGGTCCCGGTGTCCGCGATTAAACGCACTGGAATCAGCGAACTGCTGGAAATGATCCTGTTGGTGGCGGAAGTGCAGGATTTGAAAGCAAATCCCAATCGTCCGGCGCTGGGGACGATCGTTGAGGCGGAGCTGGATAAAGGCAAAGGACCTGTTGCTACAGTTTTGGTTCAAAACGGTACGCTACGGGTTGGCGATACGATTATCGCCGGCACTGCTTTTGGTAAAGTGCGCGCCATGACCAATGACCGCGGTGAAAAAGTGAAGAAGGCCGGACCGTCGACCCCGGTCGAGGTCATCGGGTTGTCCGATGTGCCACAAGCCGGTGATATTTTGGCTGCTGTCGATGAGAAGACCGCGCGTTCGATTGCCGAAAAGCGGATGGCTAAAACGAAGTCCGAAGCAATCTCCCAGTCGCAAAAAGTCACGCTGGAAGACTTGTTCCAACAGATTCAGGCTGGTGAAATCAAAGATCTCAACTTGGTTGTCAAGGCTGATGTACAAGGGTCTATTGAAGCATTGCGCCAGGCGCTTGAGGCATTGAAAAACAAAGAAGTCCGGGTTATGGTCGTGCACAGCGGCGTCGGAGCGATTAACGAGTCCGATGTCATGCTAGCCTCGGCAGCCAATGCGCTGATTATCGGCTTCAATGTCCGTCCGGACACGAACGCCCGTAAAGCGGCGGAGAATGAAAAAGTCGACATCAAGATGTATCGGGTCATTTATGATGCGATCAACGATGTCGAAGCTGCGATGACCGGTATGTTGGCGCCGGAATTCCGCGAAGTGATTCTGGGACGGGTGGAAATCCGTCAGGTCTTCAACATTCCCAAAGGGATCGTTGCCGGTTCTTATGTTCTGGAAGGCAAAATCACCAGTTCGGCACAGGTCCGACTGCTGCGCAACGGGGTTGTCGTATTCGAGGGCAAACTTGACTCGCTACGCCGCTTTAAAGATGATGTCAAAGAAGTGGCTGCCGGCTACGAATGCGGCATTACGCTGGAAAAATATCGCGACATCAAGGAAGGCGACATTGTGGAAGCCTTTGTCATGGAGCAAATTCCCCGCTGATCATCGAAGTAAAGGGGAAGAGAGGTGAACTGATATGGCACAACAGCGTGTTGAAAAAATACAGGAGTTTATCCAACAGGAACTGAGCAAAATCATTCTTAACGGTCTAAAAGACCCGCGAGTCGGTTTTGTGACCGTTACCGGCGTGGAAGTTACCGGTGACTTGCGTTCGGCCAAGGTGTTTGTCAGCCTGATGGGGTCTGAGCAGCAAAAAAAGGATACCTGGGATGGCTTGCAGCACTCGTTGGGTTTTTTGCGCACAGAGGTCGGTCGACGTCTAGGCATCCGCCATACGCCCGAATTATCGTTGCAACGCGACAATTCGCTGGATAACAGCGATCATATCCAAAAACTATTGCTTGGTCTGCAGACACCAGAAAGGAAGTCGTAACCATGCGGGGTACTTCCAGCGATGCGTTGCGTGAACTGGCCCGGGCCCGTTCGGTGGTGTTAACCACCCACATCAACCCTGACGGCGATGCGCTGGGCTCGATGATTGCCCTGTACCTGTTTCTGCAACGCCGCGGCATTCAGGTACAGATGTGGCTTGATGACAACTTGCCTGTCATGTATTCATTCTTGCCGCATCTGGACAAGATAGAGCGCCCCCCGACTACTCCGCAGCCAGTTGATTTGTTTGTCGTGCTGGATGCCGGCGACGCAAGCCGTACCGGTAGTTCAGGACACAATTACCGGGGACGTAGCCTGAACATCGACCATCATCTTTCCAACTCGGACTTTGCTGACCTGACTTTTGTCGATGAAACGGCGGCGGCAACCGGCATCATGATTCAACGGATGATCGAGGAAGCTGACGGCGGTGTTAGCAAAGAAATGGCAACTTGTCTGTATACGGCGATTGCTACCGATTGCGGCTTCTTTCGTTACGCCAACACCGATGCACAGACGCTTCATGCGGCGGCCCGCTTGGTAGGATATGGCGCGGAACCGCATACCATTTCCGAACAGCTGCAGACGATGCCGCTGTCAAGAATCACTGCGTTGTCCAAGGTGCTGGATACCCTGGAAGTATCCGGTTGCGGTCGCATCGCTTCGGTGATGGTTCCGCCGGGAATTGCCTCGACCGATGTGGAAGACACGGAAGGATTCATTGATTATCCGCGCAATATTGCCGGAGTCGAAGTCGCGATTATGTTCAAGCCGTCGGCGGAAAAGGAGACTGTCAAGCTCAGTTTCCGTTCGCGTCGGCTCAATGTCAGTGATCTTGCCAGATCGCTCGGTGGCGGCGGGCACGCCCGGGCTGCCGGCTGCACATTGAAAGGTTCGGTTTACGAGGTTAAGCCTCGTGTTTTGACACGTGTAATGGAAGCACTGAGGGAAGCGGGGCTATGATTAGTGCGGTGCTGAATTTTTTGAAACCGCCGGGGATGACCTCCCATGATGCGGTTTCTTTTGTGCGCCATACTTACCGGCAAAAACGGGTCGGTCACAGTGGCACGCTGGATCCGGCGGCGGCGGGAGTCTTGCCGATTTATCTGGGCAATGCCACTCGCTTGGTCGAATATGGCGATTCGTTTGACAAGACCTATCGCGCCGAAGTACTGCTGGGAATCAAAACCGATACCGGCGACGATACAGGGACGGTTTTGCAGCAAACGACAGTCAGCTTGCCGCCGTTGCACCGGATTCGTGAAGTCATTGAATCGTTTCAGGGCGGCTATGAGCAGGTGCCGCCGATGTATTCGGCGATTAAGATTGATGGCAAAAAGCTGTATGAACTGGCTAGGGCCGGGAAAATCGTGCAGCGGCAAGCCCGCCGCATTGAAATACCGTCGATAAGTTTGTTGGCGGTGCATGATTGTCGGCTTACAATCGAAGTGAGCTGCTCCAAGGGAACCTATATCCGGACGTTGTGCGAAGACATCGGCGAAAGGCTTGCAATGCCGGCCACGATGTCGCTGTTGCTAAGGACCCGGGTCGGCCCGTTTGCGGTCAACCAGTCGGTATCCATGGAAGAAATCGCCGCTGAACCGGAACAAACATTATTGCCTCCGGAGTTTGCCGTATCCCATTTGCCGGCCTGCACTCTGAGTGAAGCAGAAAGCACAGATTTACGTCATGGCAGACTGGTCCGCTCCGGGTGTCTGTTGAAAGCTGGCGATGACGCGCAGATTGTCAGGCTGTATGATGCAAAGCGGACGTTTTTCGGCATGGGTCGGTTCGACTCCGCTGACGGGATGTTAAAGCCGATAAAAATCTTTTCAGGTGGAATGGATGAACTATGTTGATCATCACTAATCTGGATCAATTGCACTGTCAGTTTGAAAAAGTCGCGATGGCACTGGGGACTTTCGACGGCGTGCACCTTGCCCATCAATTTGTCATCGGTCGCGCGGTCGAATGGAGCCGCCAGCATGCTGGAACCAGCATGGTCTTTACGTTTGCCAATCATCCGTTATCCTTGATCCATCCGCATCGGGTGCCACCGCAATTGCAGACCTTGGCCGGCAAAACGGCGCAGATAAAGAATCAGGGTGTCACCGTACTGGTACGCATCCCTTTTACCAAAGCGTTGTTGCATTTGCCGCCGGAAGATTTTGTGTATCTGTTGGCGACTAAGATCAAACCGAAGCATATCGTTGTCGGACCGAACTATTCGTTTGGCGATAAAGGGGCCGGTAATCCGGCAATGCTGACCGGGTTGTGCGAACGTTACGGTATTGAAACGGAGATTTGTCCCGAGATCCATGAACAAGGGGTAATGGTGAGCAGTACAGTCATCAGGGGTTTGTTGGCCTCAGGGGAAGTCGAGGCTGCAGCTCGTCTGTTGGGGCGACCGTTTGAATTGAGCGGACGTGTCGTGCACGGCGACCAACGTGGCCGCTCGCTTGGGTTTCCGACGGCAAACATGCAGCCGGCGCCGCAAATTTTGATCCCTGGGAAAGGGGTCTACGCCGTAAAAGTCAAGGTCGGTTCCCGCTATTACAATGGGCTTTGCAATATCGGCACCAATCCCACCTTTGTGCAGGGTCCGCTGCGGGTGGAGACCCATATTCTTGACTTTGACCGGGAGATTTATGGCAAGCCGATCACCACGTTGTTCCTCGGCCGACTTCGCGCAGAAAAGACCTTTGGTTCGGCCGCAGAGCTGGTCGCCCAGATGAAACGCGATCTGCAACAGGCGCAGCAACAGTACTTCCATTAAAGCAATGCGAATATCGGCTGCATTTAGGCTTTACATCACCAACGCATTCTGATAGAATACATTTTGCAACGATTGCCGTCTCCTTGGCTAGGATGATCGACCCTCCGGCGTTCTTCTTGGCTAATGGAAAGTGAGCAAATTTGAGGAGGAAATAATGATTACTTCAGAGAAAAAACAGGAACTGATTCTGATTCATCGTCGTCATGAAGGGGACACCGGTTCACCGGAAGTTCAGATCGCGATTCTTACCGATCGAATCAATGAACTGACCACCCATCTCAAGGAACACAAAAAAGACCATCATTCCCGCCGCGGTCTGTTGAAAATGGTCGGCAACCGCCGTAGCCTGCTCAACTATCTCAAGGCTTCCGACCTGGAGCGGTACCGGGCGATTTTGGTCAAACTGAATCTGCGCAAATAGTCAAATGTTTTTTAAAGCGGGGAAACCCGCTTTTATTTATGCCTCGATGCAGAAATAACATTTTCTTTTGCTGGCGAATAGGATATAATTTGTAACGTGAATGAACAGAAGGAAATATGAGGAGGAAAAGGTGTATGCAGACTTTTCAATTTGAACTGGGGGGCCGCCAGCTTGTCGTAGAAACCGGCAAGTACGCGAAGCAGGCCAATGGAGCGGTATTGATCCGTTATGGGGAAACTGCGCTGGTTGTGGCGGCAACTGCTTCGGCAGGTCCGCGTGAAGGAATCGATTTTTTCCCGCTGACGGTGGATTATGAAGAGAGAATGTATTCTGTAGGAAAAATTCCCGGCGGCTTTATCAAACGGGAAGGCCGTCCGACCGAAACAGCTATTTTGAGTGCCCGGATGATTGACCGACCGATTCGGCCCCTGTTTGCCGATGGGTTCCGCAATGATGTGCACATCGTTGCGACGGTTGTTTCGGTGGACCAGGATAACACACCGGATGTCATTGCGATGGTCGGCGCTTCCTGCGCCCTGTCGATTTCCGATATTCCTTTCAATGGACCGATCGCTGGCGTACGGATCGGTTATATCAATGAGGAATATGTAGTGAACCCGACTGTGAAACAAATGGAAGAAAGCCAACTCGATCTGATTGTCGCCGGAACCAAGGATGCTGTCCTGATGGTCGAAGCTGGCGCCAATGAGTTGTCGGAGCAAGTGATTCAGGAAGCGATTCTCTTTGGTCATGCGATCATCAAAGATATTATTGCGTTCCAGGACACCATCGTTGCTGCGGTTGGTCTGCCGAAACGCGAAATCAAGATGTATGCGCCGCCGGCCGACCTGGATGAAACCGTGCGAGCCCATGTGACCGAAGCGATGCGGGCAGCGGTGTCGAATGCAGACAAACTGGACCGCGAGGCCAAAATCGACGAAGTGAAAAAGCAAGCGGCTGAACATTTTGCCACGATTTATCCCGATAACAAGAAAGACGTTTCATATGTGCTGTATAAGGTTTTGAAAGAAACCGTACGCCGGATGATCACCGTCGATAAAGTCCGTCCGGATGGTCGGCAGCTGGATGAAATTCGGCCGATTGCCTGTGAAGTCGGCGTATTGCCGCGTGTGCACGGTTCTGGTCTGTTTACCCGAGGCCAGACGCAAGTCCTCAACGTTACAACGCTGGGAGCGATTGGCGACAAACAAAAACTGGACGGCCTCGGTGTCGAAGACCACAAACGTTATATTCACCACTATAACTTCCCGCCGTACAGCACCGGTGAGACCCGCCCGATGCGCGGTCCCGGCCGGCGTGAAATCGGCCATGGTCATTTGGCGGAGCGGGCGCTGATTCCCGTGCTTCCTTCAGAAACCGAATTCCCTTATACTCTGCGATTAGTATCGGAAGTCCTGGAGTCCAATGGCTCCTCCTCGATGGCCAGTGTCTGCGGCAGCACGTTGTCGCTGATGGATGCCGGCGTGCCGATCAAAGCACCCGTATCCGGCGTAGCAATGGGCCTGGTTACCGATGGAGAGAATTTCTCGATTCTGACTGATATTCAGGGCATGGAAGATGCGCTCGGTGATATGGACTTCAAAGTGGCCGGAACTTCCAAAGGCATTACTGCAATCCAGATGGACATGAAAGTCGGCGGCATCAGCCGCGAGATTCTGTCCAGCGCTCTGGAGCAGGCGCTGAAAGGCCGTTTGTTCATTCTGGACAAGATGACCCAGACCATTTCGGCGCCGCGGCCGGAAATGTCGCCGTATGCACCGCGGATGATCACCATGCAGATCAATCCGGACAAGATCCGCGACGTTATCGGACCAGGCGGCAAGATCATCAAGAAGATCGTCGAAGATACCGGTGTTCAGATTGATATCGAAGACGACGGAAAAATCTTCATCATGGCCGTTGATATGGAAGCCGGCAATAAAGCCGTCAAAATCATTGAAGGCCTGGTGCGGGAGATTGAAGTCGGCGCCATTTACACTGGCAAAGTTACCCGTCTGATGAACTTCGGCGCCTTTGTCGAAATTCTGCCAGGCAAAGACGGTCTGGTCCATATTTCGCAACTGGCTCGTACCCGAGTGGCAAAAGTCGAAGATGTGGTCAAGATTGGCGATGAAATTACCGTCAAGGTCACCGAGATCGACCGCCAGGGTCGGGTAAACCTGTCCCGCAGCATCCTGCTGAAGGATGAACCTGCGGCAGCGGCGCCCGAGGCTGCAAAAGAGTAACAGAGGAGCGACCTTCATTGTATAGAAAGACGACCCTTGCCAATGGACTCCGGATTGTATCGGAGTCCATTCCCTATATGAGTTCGGTTAGTCTCGGCATTTTTGCCGGCACGGGGTCTCGCCATGAAACTCCGGCCGAACAGGGAGTATCCCACTTTATCGAGCACTTGATGTTCAAAGGAACGCATCGCCGTTCAGCCAAAGACATCGCTGAAATGGTCGATGATGTCGGCGGCCAGTTGAATGCCGCCACGGACAGGGAAAACACCTGCTATTACATCAAGGTGTTGCCGGAACATTTGTCGCTGGGCATGGATATTCTCAGCGATATGCTGTTGAACTCGAAATTCGCCGACGTCGATGTGGAAAAAGAACGGCAGGTTGTGTTGGAAGAAATCAGCCTCTATGAAGATTCACCTGACGAACTGATCCATGATCTGCACATGAACTCACTGTGGCCTGGACATGCTTTAGGCCGCAATATTCTGGGCACCCGCGAAACGATTGCGGCGATGAATCGGCAGGCTATCATTGACTACAGAATGCGACACTATGTGCCGGATAATTTGGTCATTGCCGCGGCCGGCAATCTGACCCATGAACAACTCGTTGAACTGAGTCAGCTTTACTGGGCCGATGTCAGTGGCAAAAGCCAGACGGTCGTCGATCTAACGCCGACCTTTGTCGCGGCGCGACTGCTGCAGGAAAAGGATATCGAGCAGCTGCACGTCTGCCTGGGCACACCCGGTGTCGCGCATGATTCACCGCAGTATTATGCCTCACACGTGCTGAACACCATTTTGGGCGGCGGCGTCAGCTCTCGTCTGTTTCAGAGCATCCGCGAAGACCGCGGCCTGGCTTATTCGGTTTGTTCCTATCCGTCGAGTTTTCGCGATACCGGCCTGATGACGATTTATGCCGGGGTATCGCCGGAGAATTCGCGTGAAGTGATTGAAATCACCAATGCGATTTTATCCGATATCCGGCTGAACGGCGTAAGGCCTGATGAAATCAAACGGGCCAAAGAACAACTGAAAGCAGGCCTGATGTTCAGTATGGAAAGCTCTGCCAGCCGGATGTCCCGTGTCGGTCGGGCCGAAATTTCTTCACGCGAGTACCTGTCGCCGGAAAAATTGGCGGCTAAAGTCGATGCGGTCAGTCTGGAACAACTGTTCGAACTGGCGCAACCGCTTTATCAACCGGAGACTACCTGTATGACGGCGCTCGGTCCGGTCGAAGCAGCCGGATTGGTATGATGCGTGTGCGAGGCTTTGAGCATGTCAAAGGCTACGAGTCGGCAGGATTGCCACTTCCGGTGCGCAGTACTCCCGGCAGCGCCGGCTATGATTTCGTTGCCGCAGAGAACGTTTGTTTGCCGGTTGGGGGGCGGGCGCTGATTCCGACCGGAGTCAAGGTGTACATGTTGCAGGATGAATATCTGGGCATTCACATCCGCTCCAGCCTGGCGGTGAAGCAAGGCCTGTATTTGGCCAATGCGCAGGGGATCATCGATTCGGATTATTACAACAATCCTGATAACGAAGGACATATCCTGATTGCTATCGTCAATGGCGGCAAACAGGATATTACGATTGAACGGGGCACGCGGATCGCCCAGGGAATTTTTTATAAATTTCTGCTGGCTGATGCCGATCAAGCAACGGAAAAAGCCGGTCGCAGTGGTGGAATCGGCAGTACCGGCGCGGTTTGAGTCCAATCTGATTCAATCTGAAAGATATGTTTGACAGGATATGACTGCTGAGTTACAATGTATACAAAATTATATATGGCTGACCCCTTAATGAAGGGACAGAGTAGAGGCGCAACCTGCAATAGTATGGCTGACGAGATCGTGCATCGATGACGCAGCAGGAAAGGGCATGTTGCCGAAGCGTTGGTACGGGCACACCGTGTGGCGCTGGTTTCATGTCGAACAGGCATGTGACTGTCACCAAGCAATTGGTGGAGCGCTATCTCATCCAAAGCTGACGATGCGACGCAGGTGTTGCATTTGCAGCGGAGCCGCAGCTTTTCAGCAGCCGGTGAGATAACTCTCATCGGCTGTGTTTTTTATTATCTGGAGGTGTAAAAGATGATTAGAGTATTGGTTTCCGGCGCAAACGGCAGAATGGGCAGAGAGGTGCTGAAGGCGATCTCGCAGGATGCGGAATGCGAGATTGTCGCTACGGTAGATATCAAGGCGGCCTGGGAAGATGTCGGTGAGATTTTGGGGCTGGGAAAATCCGGCGTCAAAATGGAATCGGACCTGGAGGCGGCGATCAAAAGCCACCAACCGCAGGTCATGGTCGACTTTACCCATCCCAAATCGGTGGTTGGCAATGTGATGACCGCGTTGCGCAATGGGGTAATTCCCGTCGTGGGGACGACCGGCATTAGCGAGGTCGATCTGGAAATGATTCGCAAGTTTTGCCAAGACAATAAGGTAACCTGCTTCATTTGTCCCAATTTTTCGATCGGTGCGGTGCTGATGATGCGCTTCGCGCGTGAAGCGGCCCAATACTTGCCGCATTGCGAGATTATCGAACTGCATCATGACCAGAAGCTGGATGCGCCATCAGGCACTGCGCTGCTGACCGCCAAGATGATTGCCGAGGTGCGTGCGAGTCACCAGCAGGGGCACCCGGATGAAGAAGAGAAAATAACCGGCGCCCGCGGCGCGGATTACGAAGGCATGCGGATTCATAGCGTCCGCCTGCCGGGGTATGTAGCGCACCAGGAAGTGATCTTCGGCGATGTTGGGCAAACCCTGACGATCCGCCATGATTCGCTGGCGCGTGAATCTTTTATGCCGGGCGTTGTACTGGCTTGCAAGAAAATTATCCATCGTCAGGGTCTGATTGTCGGTCTGGACCAATTGATGGGAGAATAAGGGGAGATTAGAATGAAGAAGTACAATGTGGCAATCCTTGGTGCGACCGGAGCGGTAGGGCAGGAGTTTATCAATCTGATTGAAGAGCGTAACTTCCCGTTTTCCGGGATGAAATTATTGGCGTCTGCCCGCTCGGCCGGAAAAAAACTGATGGTGGCCGGCAAGGAATATGTTGTGGAAGAAGCCACTGCCGATTCGTTCGCCGGAGTCGACATCGCGCTGTTCGCCGGCGGAGCTGCCAGTAAGGAGTTTGCGCCGCATGCGGTGAAAGCGGGCGCGGTGGTGATTGACAATTCCAGCGCATTCCGCATGGACCCGAATGTGCCGTTGGTGGTGCCGGAAGTCAATCCGGCGGCTGTCCGCGATCACCAGGGGATCATCGCCAATCCGAACTGTTCGACAATCATCATGGTGATGGCGCTGAAACCGATTCATGACCGGGCGCGGATCAAGCGGGTAGTGGTATCGACATATCAGGCGGTTTCCGGTGCAGGCAAAGAGGGAATCGATGAGTTGACGGAACAGGTCAAGGCGGTGAGCGAAGGGCGGCCGGTCGAGGCGAAGATTCTGCCGTCGGCCAGTCTCGACAAGCATTACCAGATCGCGTTCAATCTGTTGCCGCAGATTGATGTGTTCCTGCCTGATGGTTACACCAAGGAAGAAATGAAGATGGTGCATGAGACCCGAAAAATCATGGGCGAACCGGCGATGCCGATCACGGCGACCACCGTCAGGGTACCGGTTTACCGCAGCCACTCCGAGTCGGTCAACCTCGAACTCGAACAACCGCTGTCGGTCGAGGAGGCCAAACAACTTCTGGCAGCGTTCCCCGGTGTAATCGTCCAGGACGATCCGGCAGCGATGGAGTATCCGATGCCATTGTTCACTTCCAGCCGCGATGAGGTTTTTGTCGGACGAATCCGTCAGGATGACAGCATCAAACATGGCCTGAATCTCTGGGTTGTCGGCGATCAGATCCGAAAAGGCGCGGCCCTCAACGCTCTGCAGATCGCAGAATTGATGATTGCCGAAAACTTGCTGTAGGAGAGAGAAAATGCGAATTTTGGTCCAGAAATTTGGCGGCACTTCGGTGGCAACGCCGGAAAACCGTCAGTGCGCGGTCGAAAAAATCCGCAACGCCATCCGCGAAGGATTTCAGCCGGTCGTTGTGATTTCTGCGATGGGCAGAAATGGCCAGCCCTATGCCACCGATACGCTGATCGGCGTGGCGCGGGAACCGAATCCGCTGTTGTCCAAACGCGAGCTGGATATCATGATGGGCTGCGGCGAGATTATTTCGGCTGTTGTGATGGTTTCGACCCTGCAGGCAGCAGGAATCGACGCGATATTGTTCACCGGCGGGCAGGCGGGAATCATCACAGATAACCAGTATGGCAACTCGCGCATTTTGCGCGTCGATCCGGTTCGCATCCACGCCGCGCTGGCCAATGGAAAGACGCCGGTAGTCTGCGGTTTTCAGGGCGTGACTGTGGAGGGCGATATGACGACGCTGGGCCGGGGCGGCAGCGATACCACCGCATCGGCGCTGGGGGCGGCGTTGCCTGCCGAAGCGATCGAAATCTATACCGATGTCGATGGAATCATGACAGCGGACCCCCGCATCGTTCCCTCGGCACAGATTCTGGACCGGATCAGTTATGCCGAAGTCTCCCAACTGGCGTACCAAGGGGCAAAAGTCATCCATCCCCGGGCAGTTGAGTTCGCGATGCAAAAAAGCATTCCGCTTATCGTGAAATCCACGTTTTCCGATGCTCCCGGTACCTTGATCACTACCAGCGCCCAGGTCGAAGAGACTTGCGACGCGCCGGTGTCGGACCGGGTCGCAACCGGCGTGACCTATGTAAAGAACATCGCCCAGATCACTGTGGAGCCGATCAATGAAGTCGCCAGTTTCGACAGTTCCCGTGTGTTCAAGATCCTTGCCGCCAGCGGAATCAATGTCGACTTGATCAATGTATTGCCCAGGCAGGTATTATTTACGGTTCAGGCGCATGACGCCAATGAAACGCAGCAACGCCTGACAGCGGCAGGCTACTGCATGACAGCTTTGCATGGCTGTGCCAAAGTATCGGTGGTTGGCGGCGGGATGGGAGACGTGCCTGGTGTCATGGCCAGCTTTGTCGAAGCATTGACCGCCAGCGCGATTCCTATTTTGCAGACGGTGGATTCACAAACCTCAATCTCAGCGCTGATCGAAGGCTGCTATATGGAAACGGCGGTCAGCGTGCTACACAGCAAGTTTGGACTTGATTGACTATAGTAAGTAGAATTAACGGGAGGAAACGGAAATGAAAAGTTTTGGTCGTGTATTAACAGCAATGGTGACTCCGTTTCATGAAGATTTCAGCGTAGACTATGCGGCTGCGGCCGAACTGGCCAAATATCTGGTGGCCCATGGCAACGACGGGTTGGTCGTGGCCGGCAGCACCGGTGAATCGGCTACCATGAGCAACGAGGAAAAATTGCGCCTGTTCAGCACGGTGCTTGACGCTGTCGGTGACAAGGCCGTGGTGGTTGCCGGAACCGGTTCCAATGATACGCTGGCATCGATAAAATTGACCCAGGAAGCCGAAAAAATCGGCGTCCATGCGGCGATGCTAGTTGGCCCCTACTACAACAAACCGCCGCAAGAAGGCTTTTACCAGCATTTCAAAATGATTGCCGAAGCAACAAAGTTGCCGATTATTCTTTATAATGTGCCGGGGCGGACCGCATCCAACATTTTGCCGCCGACCATCGCCAAACTGTCGCAGATTCCCAATATCGTGGCAGTCAAAGAGGCCAGCGGCAGTCTGGAGCAGGTGTCGGAAATCGTCCGCACCGCAGCGCCAGGATTCCAGGTCTATAGCGGAGATGACAGCCTGACGCTGCCGATCCTGTCGGTTGGCGGTTGCGGCATTATCAGCGTGGCCGGTCATGTCGTGGCGGAAAAAATGCAGGCGATGATTGCCGCTTATTTTGCCGGTGATGTGCAAAAGGCCCGCGATATCCATCTGGAATTGACGCCGTTCTTCAAAGTTATTTTTGTCACGACCAACCCGATTCCGATCAAGACGGCGGTAACGCTGATGGGACTGAAAGGTGGTGCGCTGCGGCCGCCGATGGTTCCGCCGACAGCGGCGGAAACCGAGCAGCTGCGTTCTGTGATGCAAAGTCTTAATGTAGCTATGAAAGGGTAGGTTGCGCATCGGGTGATGGAGGGCGGCCGGGGCAGAGCCCTGGCCGCTTTTCTTCCGCCTGTAGTGGACTTTGGCCGACTTTTTGTATATAATTCATATATTATAGCGAACTTGTCGGCAGGAGGAAGCACGGATGAAATTTACCAAATGGCAGGGCATCGGCAACGATTTTGTCATCATTGATGGTTTTAAGGAAACAATCGATGATTATGCCGCCAAAGCGATTGAAATCTGCGACAGGCATTTCGGTATTGGCGCTGATGGGTTGGTCATTGCCCTGCCGTCTGATATCGCCGATTTTCGCATGAGGATCTTTAACTCCGATGGCAGCGAAGCGGAAATGTGCGGTAATGTGACCCGCTGTTTCGCCCGTTATGTTTATGAAAACGGACTCACGACGAAAACAGAGTTGACGATTGAAACGCTGGCCGGGATCATCAAACCCAAATTGATTTTTGAAAAAGGCATAGTGACTTCGGTTTGCGTCGACATGGGTGAACCGCGCCTAAAACGGGCCGAAATCCCGATGGTCGGCGATCCTCAGTCGAAAGCTGTCAATGTTCCTTTGCTTGTCGGTGATTCGACCTATTCCGTCACCGGTGTCAGTATGGGCAATCCTCATTGCGTCATTTTCGTCGATGATCTGGAATCATTGGACCTGGAGAAATTTGGCCGACCAATCGAAGTGCATCCGGCATTCCCACGCAAAACCAACGTGGAGTTTGTCCAGGTGGTCGACAGCCAGACTTTGCGGATGCGGGTATGGGAACGCGGTGCCGGAGTGACACTGGCCTGCGGTACCGGTGCTTGCGCCGTATTGGTTGCCGCAGTGTTGAATAACAAAACCGACCGCAGGGCGTTATTGAAGCTTGACGGCGGCGAATTGCTGCTGGAATGGCGTGACGACAACCATATCTACAAGACCGGACCGGCAGTGGAAGTGTTTCGCGGCGAATATCTCGCCTGAGCTTATTTAATGGATGGAGGATGAATGGTTTGGAAAGAGCAGAAAGAATTAAGAAAGTGCCCCCTTATTTGTTTGCAACGATTGACAAGAAAAAACGGGAAGCAATCGAACGCGGCGTTGATATTATCAGTTTCGGCATCGGCGACCCCGATCAACCGACACCGCCGCAAATCGTCGAAAAAATGTGTGAAGCGGTACGGACACCGAAAAATCACCGTTATCCTGACTATGAAGGTTCGGTGGAGTTTCGTAGCGCAGTCAGCGCCTGGTATAAAAAGCGGTTTGACGTCACGCTGAACCCGGCGAATGAAGTGATGACACTGATCGGCTCCAAAGAAGGCATCGCGCATATTTTCCTCGCCTTTGTCGATCCCGGCGATTATACGCTGATTCCCGATCCGGCTTACCCGGTATATAAACTGGGCACTATGTTCGCTAACGGCGAAGCGCACTACATGCCGCTGACCGCCGAGAACAAATTCTTGCCCGATTTTGCGGCGATTCCGACCGATGTGGCGAAAAAGGCCAAGATCATGTTCCTCAACTACCCGAATAATCCCACGGCAGCGGTGGCTGACCTGAAGTTTTTTGCCGAAGCGGTGGCGTTCTGCAAACAGTATGACATTATTCTTTGCCATGACAACGCCTACTCGGAGATGGCGTTCGACGGTTTCCAACCGCCGAGCATTCTGCAGGTTCCCGGCGCGATGGACATTGCCGTGGAATTCGGCTCCCTGTCGAAACCGTTCAACATGACTGGCTGGCGGATGGGCTTTGCGGTCGGCTGTTCAGAAGTGATCGGCGGTCTGGGCATCATCAAGACCAATATCGATTCTGGCCAGTTCACCGCAGTACAAGATGCAGGCATCGAAGCACTGCTGAATATCGATCCCAAGTTTATCCCCGGTATGAACGATCTTTATCAGGCGCGTCGCGATGTGCTGATTGACGGCCTGAACTCGATGGGCTGGAATCTGGAAAAAACCAAGGCTACCTTCTATGTCTGGGCTCCGGTTCCCAAAGGCTACGATTCGATGAGCTTTTGCGCCGTCATGCTGGAAAAATGCGGCATCATTGTCGTTCCTGGCGTAGGATACGGGCCTGCCGGCGAAGGTTATGTCCGGTTTGCCCTGACCCTTGATGAAAGCCGCATCAAAGAAGCCCTGCAACGGATGAAGCAGCACCTGGCGTTGTAAACTGCGACAGGGCGAAGGGGGAGTCCATTTGTTCAAGAGCATGACCGGCTTTGGTCGTGGCGAGTACCACGACAAGGATCATCGGTTTACGGTGGAGATCCGTGCTGTAAACCACCGGTTCAATGATATCGTGATCAAGATTCCAAAAAACCTGGCAGCGCTCGAGGATCGGGCCCGCAAGAGCATTGCCGGAACTTTGGCCAGGGGCCGGATTGATGTGGTCGTGACAGCCGACGACTATTTGGAGCGGCAGCGCAAAATCCGTGTCGATAAAGGACTGGCCAGCGGCTATTTTCAGGCGGTAAAGGATGTCGCCGAGGCGTGCGGCTTAGACATTCAGGCGGTCAGTGCTTATGACATCGCCAAATTCCCTGAAGTCCTGAAAGTGGAAGAAACGAGCGAGGATTTGGAAACGCTATGGCCCAAGCTGGCTGAAGCGATTGACAAGGCAGTGGCCAACCTGATGGAAATGCGTATCGCTGAAGGCGAGAACATCCACCGCGATTTGACGGCCCGGATTGCCAAAATTCGTGAACTGGGCATTGCGATCGCCACCAGGGCGCCGGCGATTGTCGAGGCGTACCGCGAGCGATTGCGGGAACGTTGCCGGGAGATTCTTAGTGAAGTCAATGCGACGCCGGACGAGGCAAGATTGCTGCAGGAAGTGGCGATCATGGCCGACCGGACCAATATTACCGAGGAACTGGTCCGACTGGACAGCCACCTGGACCAGTTCACCCAGGCGATGAACGGCGATGCCGCTGTCGGTCGCAAGCTTGATTTCATTCTGCAGGAATTGAACCGCGAGGCAAATACCATCGGCTCCAAAGCCAACGATATGGTGGCCGGGGCATTGATGGTCGAATTGAAAAGCGAGATCGAGAAAGTCCGGGAACAGATACAGAATATTGAATGACGGAGGGGTTCCCGTGGAAACCAAACTGTTGAATATCGGTTTTGGCAATGTGGTGTACAGTCATCGCATCGTTGCGATCGTATCCCCGGAATCAGCGCCGATCAAGCGGATGGTGCAGGATGCGAAGGACAAAGGACGCCTTATTGACGCGACTTACGGACGCCGAACCCGTTCCGTTGTGATAACTGACAGTGATCATGTGATATTGTCTGCCGTACAGGCGGATACCATCGCCCATCGGATGAACGGTAAAGAGCTGGAGGAGCAATGTGAAGAATGACACGGATAGACCGGAGTGTATCACCGGTAATCCGAACGGCAACCTGATCGTGATTTCCGGCCCGTCAGGCGCCGGCAAGGGAACGATCGTCAAAGCGCTGTTGGATCAATATGCATCGATTCATTATTCCGTTTCTGCCACAACACGTCCGCCGCGGGAAGGCGAAGTGAACGGGGTTAATTATTGGTTTGTCTCGCGCGAGGAATTTCTGCATATGCGCGAACACGATGAGTTGCTGGAGTGGGCCGAGGTATACGGAAATTTTTATGGTACGCCGCGTCGTCGTGTCATGGAAGCGATCAATCGTGGCCATGACATTATCCTGGAAATCGATCCCCAGGGCGCGATGAAAGTGAAGAGTGGTTTTCCGTCCGCCGTGTTTGTCTATATCATGCCTCCTTCGCCGCGCGAACTGTCGCGGCGGATCATCGGTAGGGGCACAGAAACCCAGGATGCGATCCGTCAACGGCTGAATTCGGTTGTGACGGAACTGGGCTATATCCACGAATATGACTATCTGGTGATCAATGATGAATTGACGGAAGCCACCGCCGATGTCGCGGCAATTATCCGGGCTGAAAAATGGCGTGTAAAACGCAATGCCCATCTGGTCGGCCTGGTTTGGGGCGTCAATCTGAAAAATGCACAGGAAAGGGGTTAAGGATTTTGATTTATCCCTCATTGGACCACTTGTTGAAGAAAGTTGACAGCAAATACACACTGGTCGTTCTGACCGCCCGCAGAGCCCGCGAGATTGTTGCTGGAGAACGGGTACTGGTTACCAGTAAGTCAAACAAGGCAGTTACGATTGCCCTGGAAGAAATCGGCGCTGACAAAGTGACTTATGAACGCGTCAAACCGATTGGCGGCTAATTGTCATGTTGACAGGGAAAACGGTCGTATTGGGCGTATGCGGCGGAATCGCCGCATACAAGGCGGTTGATGTCGTTAGCAGACTGGTGAAGTGTGGCGCAACCGTTCATGTGATCATGACCGCTGCAGCGGCTCAGTTTGTCACGCCGTTAATGTTCCGCGAGATTTCCGGCCAACCGGTTTACACAACGATGTGGGAAGAGCCGAAACTCTGGAACGTGGAACATATTGCCCTGGCCCGGCGGGCCGATCTGTTTGTGATTGCTCCGGCGACGGCCAATATGATCGGCAAGATCGCCAACGGGATCGCCGACGATTTTCTCAGTACCACGGTAATGGCTACGACAGCGCCGGTTTTGCTCGTACCGGCAATGAATACGGAAATGTATCTCAGCGCTGCGACCCAGACAAACCTAAAAACACTGGCAGACAGAGGTTTTCATCTCATGACGCCGGAATCCGGGCCGTTGGCCTGCGGCACGGCGGGTATCGGTCGTTTGCCGGAACCGTCGGCAATCGTCGAGCGGATTGCGGCGCATTTTTCAGCAGGAAAATCTCTGCAGGGAGTCCGGTTGCTTGTAACGGCTGGCGGAACCAGGGAAGCGATTGATCCGGTGCGTTATATCGGCAATCGTTCCAGCGGCAAGATGGGCTATGCGATTGCAGCGGTTGCGGCCGAGCGGGGCGCCGAAGTGATTTTGGTGTCCGGGCCGGTTTCCTTGGCAGCGCCAACAGGCGTGACCCGTGTATCAGTAGAAAGTGCATTGGAAATGCGCGACGCGGTATTAGCGGCTTTTCCGACTGTTGATATCGTTATCAAAGCGGCTGCTGTGGCGGATTATCGTCCGGATGTAGTTGCCGAACAAAAAATTAAGAAACAGTCGTCCAACATGACGGTCAATTTGATTAAAAACCCCGATATCCTGGCCGAACTGGGTAGCAGTAAAAGCAGTCAGTTTTTGGTCGGATTCGCCGCTGAGACGCAGGATCTGGCGAAAAATGCCACAGAAAAGTTGCGCCGAAAGAATCTTGATATGCTGGTTGCCAACGACGTGACGCAGGCGGGCGCTGGATTTGAATCTGAGACCAATATCGTCAAAGTGTTCTATCAAGATGGTGTCAGTGAAGAATTGCCACAGATGAGCAAACGGGAGTTAGCAGCTGTTTTGCTTGATCGAGTTCAGCAAAAACGTAAAATGAAGGACTGCCGTTAAGCGCCAAGCTTCGGCGGATTTCCTGCGGTATACTATTGCTTTTCTTACCTGGATCGATTAAAATTAATCTCGCGTCGATCGCTAGTAATTGAATACAGACCATCCAGAGCTGGCAGAGGGACAGGCCCGATGAAGCCGCGGCAACCATTGACTTTGGTCAAAACGGTGCCAATTCCGGCGGGTAACACCGCAAGATGGGAGTGCATAGTCCTCCCATGCGGAGGTTTTTTTATTGCCTTCGCATCAGTAGCAAAAACATATTATCGGGAGGTTGTTAACAAGATGAAAAAAAGACTGTTCACTTCAGAATCGGTGACGGAAGGTCATCCCGACAAGATTGCCGACCAGATTTCCGATGCAGTGCTAGATGCAATCCTGTCGCAGGATCCGACGGGTCGGGTGGCTTGCGAGACTGTGGTGACCACTGGCCTGGTACATGTGGTCGGAGAGATCACGACCAATTGTTATGTTGATATCAACCGGATCGTTCGCAATACGATCATCGGGATCGGCTATACGCGGGCTAAATACGGTTTTGACGGCGAAACCTGCGGGGTGATGACCTCGATCGATGAACAGTCCCCTGATATCGCGATGGGCGTCGATGTCGGCGGAGCAGGCGACCAGGGAATGATGTTCGGTTATGCGACCAATGAAACCCCCGAGTACATGCCGCTATCGATCTCGCTGGCCCACAAGCTGGCCAAGCAGTTATCCGATGTGCGAAAGAATGGCGAGCTGGATTACCTGCGACCGGATGGAAAAACGCAGGTCACTGTGGAATACGACGGTGACAAACCGGTGCGGGTGGACACCATCGTGATTTCGACACAGCACAGCCCCAAGGTGAAAATCTCCTACAACAGCGAACGTGCTGGCGAAACCATGAGTCCGGTAGTATCCGACTTCATCAAGAAAGTCGTGGAACCGGTCGTGCCGGCGGAGCTGATTGATGCGAACACCCGTTATTTCGTAAATCCGACCGGTAGTTTTGTCGTGGGCGGCCCGCAAGGAGATGCTGGCCTGACCGGACGCAAGATCATCGTCGATACCTATGGCGGCATGGCCCGCCATGGCGGCGGCTGCTTCTCCGGCAAGGATCCAACGAAGGTCGACCGTTCCGCAGCCTATGCCGCGCGTTATGTAGCCAAGAACGTGGTAGCCGCCGGTCTGGCCGACCGCTGCGAAATCCAGCTGGCCTATGCGATCGGCGTGGCCGAACCTGTATCGGTGTTGGTGGAAACGTTCGGAACGGCGAAAGTAGCGGAAGATGTAATTGAAAAACTGATCGTGAAGCATTTCAACCTGACGCCTGCCGGCATCATCAAGACGCTCGACCTGCGCCGGCCGATCTACAAACAAACCGCTGCATACGGTCATTTTGGCCGTACTGATGTGGAGTTGCCCTGGGAAAAGACAGATAAGGCAGAAATCCTGCGCAAGGAAGCCGGTCTGTAACAAAACGAATCCGCTGTGGAACCGAGAAATCGGTTCCACATTTTTTTTGCGATTTTTGCAGGGTTTTGCCGAAGTTCCGCGAAGTGAATAGAAGTTGGAATTGTTCGGCAAATACAATGTTAAGGTGGTGGAGAGCAGTGTTTTATCGTATCAACATGAGTACACTTGCAGTGACGAAGGAAGCCGGCGATCAGTACCAGGGACTGGGTGGTCGGGCGCTCAGTTCCAAACTGGTCGAGGCGGAGGTCGATCCGTCGGCTCATCCGCTTGGCGAGAAAAACAAGCTCATCTTTGCAACCAGCCTATTGTCCGGTACCGGTGCGCCTAACGGTGGCAGGATGTCGCTCGGCGCCAAAAGCCCGTTGACCGAGGGGATCAAAGAAAGCAATGTCGGCGGTGCGATGGGGACAAAGCTTGGCCGGATGGGTGTGCGGGGCATTATCTTTGAAGGGTTGCCGCAAAAAGAAGCCTGCTATGTGGCAAAAGTTTCGGCGGCAGGCGTCTTGCTTGAGGAGATGACTCAGTTAAAAGGTTTGGACATTTATGCCACCGTCGCCAAATTGCAGGAGAAATATGGTGAAAAAGTGGCGATCGCCTGTATTGGCACTGCCGGGGAAAACAAAATGGCGGCTGCTTGTGTAGGGTTTACCGATATGGAAGACGCACCGACCAGACAGGCTGGTCGCGGTGGTCTTGGCGCCGTGATGGGCAGCAAAGGAATCAAGGCGGTAGTCGTTGATGACAGCGGTGCAGAAAAACTTGTATTCGCCGATGAAGCGGCATATCGGGCCGGTGCGAAAAAACTGGCCAATGCACTGATGACGCATCCGGTCACCAGCCAAGCGTTGCCGGCGTATGGCACCGATGTATTGGTCAATATCATGAGTGAAGCCGGCGGATTGCCAACCCGCAGTTTTAGCTCCGGTCGATTTGAAGGCGCCAATGATATCGGCGGCGAAACGATGGCGGCCGTGAACAAGGAACGCGGCGGGAAATCCGGCCATGGCTGTTCGCCTGGCTGTATGATTCGTTGTTCCAATATCTACAAAGATAAAAAAGGTTCGGTACTGACCGGCGGATTTGAATATGAAAGTATTTGGTCGCTGGGCGCCAACCTGGGGATCAATGACTTGGATGATGTTGCGATGATGAACCGTCTCTGCGACGACTACGGCGTGGATACGATTGACATGGGTGTGGCGCTGGGCATCGTGATGGAAGCGGGCCTTGTTAAGTTCGGCGACAGCAAAGGCGCCATCGCATTATTGCAGGAGGTTGGCAAGGCTTCGCCGCTTGGACGAATTCTGGGCTCCGGCGCCGCGATAACCGGCAAAGTGTTTGGCATGCGGCGGGTCGCGGCAGTCAAGGGTCAGGCGATTCCTGCCTATGATCCACGGGCCGTCAAAGGCCAGGGCGTAACTTATGCCACTTCACCGATGGGTGCTGACCACACGGCCGGTTATGCAGTAGCCACCAACATTCTCAGTGTGGGCGGCAAAGTTGACCCGCTGGGGGCCGATGGACAAGTCGACCTGTCGCGCAATCTGCAAATCGCCACGGCTTTTGTCGACAGCACGGGACTGTGCCTGTTTGTGGCGTTCGCGATTCTGGATATCGCCGAGGGGCTGGAAGGCATCGTCGAAATGTGCAATGCCCGCTATGGCTGGAACAAAACCGTGGATGACTATCTGGAAATGGGCAAACAATTGTTGCGGGAAGAACGTTCATTCAATAAGAAAGCGGGAATTGCCGAAGGGTCGGACGATTTGCCGGACTTCTTCCGCAATGAAAAACTGCCGCCGCACAATACCGTATTCGATATTCCCAAAGAAGACTTGAACAAAGTGTTTAATTTCTAAAGGCCGGTTAGTTGACATTACAGCGCCTGACTGGACAATCCAGCCAGGCCTGTCTGCACCAACGCCCAAATCCGGCGCAAGCCGGGTTTGGGCGTTGGTGCTGGCTAAACCGGTAAGGAAATGAGGCGGCAGATGGATTTTTTAAATTGCCTGGGACTCGCAGAGGCCCGAAAACTAATCGATGAAAAACTGACGCAATCTGAGGTCGGCGAAGAAGAAGTCGAGTTGCTGGCTGCAATTGGCAGAGTTGTCGCCCGGACAGTCCGGGTGACAGATGATTTGCCCGGCTATGCGCGCTCTACAGTCGACGGATTTGCGATTCGTAGCGAGGATAGTTTTGGCGCCGGCGAATCGACGCCGGCACTGTTTGCGCTGATAGGCGAAATTGCCATGGGGGCTGCCAGTGCCGAAAAATTATTGCCGGGACAGGCAATGACGATTCCGACCGGCGGGGTGTTGCCCGATGGCGCTGATGCGGCGGTGATGCTGGAGTACACGGAACAACCCGATGCGGATTCCCTGTTGGTGCAAAAAATGGTTGCCCCGTTTGAAAATGTTGTCCGTCGTGGTGAAGAAATAACTGCAGGCACGGTTCTTGTTGAGCCGGGAGTTCGCCTGTCCGACAAACAGATCGGTCTGCTAGCCGCCTGCGGTTGTTCGCGGCTATGGGTGAAGCAACGGCTCAAGGTGGCATTGTTGTCGACGGGTGACGAATTGGTTGATATACATCAGACGCCGCGCGTCGGTCAGGTGAGGGATGTCAATTCCTATTCGCTGGCGGCGCTATTGGTGCGCTGGGGCTGTGATGTAAGTCGTTATGGAATTGTCCGTGACAGTCTCCAGCACTTTTTGATGCAACTGACAAGAGCAACGCAAGAATGTCAACTGGTGATCATTTCCGGTGGTAGTTCAGTTGGCGCCCGGGATTTTACGGTCCCGGCGATGCAGGCGCTTGACCGGTCGGGACTGTTGATGCATGGTTTGGCGATAAAACCGGGCAAACCGACGATTTTTGGTCTGGCCGGGTCAGTGCCGGTGTTCGGCTTGCCAGGGCATCCGATGGCTGCCTGGATCGTCTGTGAGTTGCTGGTGGGTGGTGCAATAGAAAAAATGACCGGCGCCCTGGCTTACATTAAAATTAGAAAGGTTCCTGCCGTATTGTCCCGTAACCTGGCCTCGTTACCGGGACGTGACGATTTTGTGCCGGTTCGTTTAGTCGAACACGGGATCGGCTATTTGGCAGAACCGATTTTCGGCAAGTCCGGAATGATCGGGCTGTTGGCCAAGGCGGATGGAGTTTTGCATATTCCGGCAGCAAACAGCGGACTGTACCAGGGCGATACTGTCTGGGTCCGGTTGCTGGGCGGGGAGGGTGAATAGTTGGTGGCAAGCAAGGCGTATTTGAATTGTCAGACAAGACTGCAGGCTCAAGCTTTTTGGCGGCAACGGCTATCGGAAGCCGGATTTTTCGCTCGGTTGCCAGTGGAAATGATTGCGGTGGACGATGCCTTGGCCCGCGTGACCGCGCAGTCGGTCTATGCCAAGCAATCTGCGCCGCACTATAACAGTGCGGCGATGGACGGAATCGCCGTACAGGCATCCGATTCTTACAGCGCACAGGATTCATCACCGGTCCAGCTGCAAGTGCAACCGGCTTCTGCGCCGTTTGTCGCGGGTAGTTGTTTTGTGGTGGATACTGGCGATGTGATGCCGGCTGGCACGAATGCAGTAATCATGGTCGAAGATGTTCACTTCACAGGTTCCCAGGCTGAAATCATTGCAGCAGCGGCGCCCTGGCAGCATGTACGGATCATCGGCGAGGATATCGTGGCCAACGAATTGGTTGTACCGGAGCATCAGGCGATTTCTCCGGTGGATATCGCCGCGCTTTTGGCGGCTGGCCTGGAAAAGATCGCGGTGCTGGCAAAACCGAGGGTGGCGGTGATTCCGACCGGCGACGAAATTGTGGCAACTTATCGGGAATTGAAACCCGGCGCGATTCTGGATGTGAATTCACATATGCTGGCCGCCGCCGTGCATGACTGGCATGGCTTAGCCCAGCGTTATCCGATCGTCCGGGATGATCCTGCCGCTTTGGAACAGGCCGTTGGCGAGGCGCTTGCAGCACATGACATCGTTGTGGTAAATGCCGGAACATCAGCCGGTACCGAAGATTTTACCGCCAACGTCCTGGGACGATTGGGTGAGGTGCTGACACATGGTGTAGCGATAAAACCGGGTAAACCGGTTGTATTGGCGATTTGCCAGGGAAAACCGGTCATCGGTCTGCCGGGCTATCCGGTTTCTGCAATGCTTACCGCAGAATTGTTCTTGCGCGATATTTTGTTGGAGCGACAAAAATTGCCGGTATTCGAGCCCTGGCAAGTTGATGCGACCTTGTCGCGGCAAGTTCCATCCGCCATAGGGGTGGAGGAATATGTGCGGGTTTCAGTAGGCAATGTGCAGGGGAAAATGGTGGCGGCGCCGTTAAATCGAGGCGCTGGACTGATATCATCTTTGACCAAGGCGCAGGGGATTATCAGTATTCCAGAAGCCGGTTCCGGCTTGAACGCCGGGGCAGTGGCACCGGTAAGACTGCTTCGCCGGTCGCGGCCTGACCACAATCTGTTGGCAGTCGGCAGTCACGATCTGGCGCTTGAGTTGTTGGGGATCCACTTGCGGCGACGCCGCGGCAACCTCTCGCTTTCATGCGCCAATGTCGGCAGTATGGGGGGGATCATGGCAATTCGCAACAATGAGGCGCATATTGCAGGAATCCATCTGCTCGATCCAGCGACCGGTCGTTACAATGTCGCCGACGTGGAAAAATATCTGCCAAATGTGGCCTGGCGACTGATTCATCTGGCGATGCGACAACAAGGACTGCTGGTGGCGCCGGGCAATCCCCGGCGAATTGAGGGCCTGGCCTGCCTGACCCGGCCGGAGTTGACCTTTATCAACCGGCAACGCGGCTCAGGCACGCGGATGTTGCTTGACTATGAACTGGCCCGATTGGGGATTGACACACAAAAAATCAACGGCTACGAGAAAGAAGTGGGGACCCACATGACTGTGGCTGCTTCGATCGCAGCCGGAACCGTGGATGCCGGGATGGGCGTTCAGGCGGCCGCACAGGCGCTGGGTCTTGATTTTTTGCCGCTGGCTGCGGAGCAGTATGACCTGTTGATGAACTTTGCACCGCATGACGACCGGATGGCGTTGATTATCCAAGTGTTGCAGTCGGCGGAATTCCGTCAGGAAGTGGAAGCGCTAGGCGGCTACGACCTTAGTAACGCCGGAAAACTGATCGCGGTCGGTAGTGCCGGAACCGTGATGTTTTAGGAGGGGTGCGACATGGCGACAGGAAAACCGTCGATCGAAGTCCGTTTTTTTATGTTTCTGGCTGAGCTGTGTAAAGAGCGCGGCTGGACAAGTCCCATGCAGCTGGAAATCGATCAGGACATCACTGGTGATGAGTTGTTGGCGCAACTGGATATTCCGCCAGAACGGGTGGAAGTTCTGCTAGTCAACGGAAAAGCGGTCTGGCCTTCGGCTGCCCGCATCCAGCCTGGCGACCGCGTGGCGTTGTTGCCGCCGGGAACGCCGGGACCCTATCGGGTATTGCTTGGTTTCAAAAAAATGAACTGATTGAGGAGGCGGGATGCATGGTGGTGGAAGTTCGCCTGTATGCGACCTTGCGGGAGCATTCGCCGCCCGGTTCGCCGAACGGCATTTTTTCGGCGACAATACCAAGCGGCGCTGACCTTTCTGCTTTGCTTTCGAGCTTGGCAATCGACCCGGCTAAAGTCCATTTGCGGATGGTGAACGGAGTCAGCGCCGAACTGGGGCGGATTTTACGGGAAAATGACCGGATCGGACTGTTTCCTCCGGTAGGAGGCGGCTGACGATGACGCAGGGCGGCAATGAAGGAAGTTCGTTGGACCTGCTGTTGGCAGGACAGATGCCGCAACGATATTTGCGCAACGAGGCGACGATCGGCGTCAAGGGGCAACTGAAGCTGTTACAGGCCAAAGTGGCGGTGGTTGGCGCGGGCGGTCTCGGCGGCCATGCGATTGAACTGTTGGCGCGGCTAGGGGTCGGCTACCTCAAGGTAATTGACGGAGACTGTTTTGATGAAACGAATTTGAATCGTCAATTACTGGCCAGTACTCAGACAATGGGAACGAACAAGGCAGTGGCGGCGGCCGCGCGGGTAGCGGCAATAAACCCGGAACTCGAACTGATTGCCTGCCGCTGCAGATTGACAGCAGAAAACGCGGTTGAACTATTGAACGAGTTGGACGTCATTGTTGATGGACTGGACAATTTCAGCAGCCGGCAGATTTTACTCGCGGTGGCGCAGCAACTGAAAATACCGGTGGTATACGCAGCGATTGCCGGATGTACCGGGCAAGTTTCGACCGTTTTGCCGACAGACGATGCGATCCGGCGCTTGTTGCAACAGCCGCAACCGGAGGATCGGGGCGTGGAAGCGGTGCTGGGAAATCCGGCGACGACACCAGCGGTTGCCGCTGCACTGCAAGTGCAGGAAGTGGTCAAACTGATCACCGGTAGAGGTCAATTGCTGTCAGAAAAACTGGTTTATTTCGACCTGGAAAGCAACCTGTTTGAACTGATCAATTTATAGAAGGAGTCGAGTCAAATGCGCAAAACAATTTATTTCAGCCTGCTGGTCTTCATAATCGGTCTGTCGGGTTGTGGCAACCAACCTGCCCCAGCGCAAAAAGCACCGGCGGCGCCGGCCAATGCCAATGTGATTCTGGCAACGACCACCAGTACGCAGGACAGCGGACTGCTCGATCAGTTGCTGCCCGTGTTCGAAAAGAAAACCGGCTATAAAGTGAAAACGATCGCTGTCGGTACCGGACAGGCTCTGGCGATGGGTTCCAAAGGCGAAGCGGATGTTCTGCTGGTCCATGCACCGGCGGCAGAAAAGAAAGTCGTCGAGTCCGGCGCGGCCATCAACCGGCGATTAGTGATGCATAACGACTTCATTCTGGTTGGACCGGCGGGCGACACGGCAAAAATAAAAGGCCAGACTACCGTTGGCGCGCTAAAGGCGATTGCCGGCAAGCTGGCCGTATTTGTTTCACGCGGCGATGATTCCGGCACACACAAAATGGAACTATCACTCTGGAAAAGCGCTGGCATTAAGCCCGCCAAACCTTGGTATCTGGAGGCTGGCGCAGGAATGGGACAGACGCTGAAAATCGCCGATGAGAAACTGGGTTATACATTGACTGACCGCGCTACCTATCTGGCGCAGAAAAAGAATCTGAAACTGGACATTTTGCTGGAAGGCGACGCAAAATTGCTCAATATTTATCATGTCATGGAAGTGAATCCGACGAAATTCGCCAAAGTAAATCAAGCCGGCGCCAAGGCATTTGGCGATTTTCTGCTGTCGGCGGAAGCACAGGCGCTGATTGCCGCTTATGGTAAAGACAAATACGGACAGGCATTGTTCTTTGCTGATGCAGGAAAAACAGAAAAGGATTATGGCTATTAAAAGGAGCAACGAATGATCGAGGAGGAGATCGGCCCGATTGTCCTGTTGACGATCAAAGTTTCCGGTACGGCAACGCTGCTCAGCGTGATCGGCGGAGTGCCGCTGGGTCTTTGGCTTGCGTTGCGGGATTTTCGCGGCAAGCGATTCTTGAGCGGCTTGCTGAATTTTGGCATGGGGTTGCCGCCGGTAGTCGTCGGTTTGTTTGTCAGTCTTTGTCTGTGGCGTTACGGACCATTTGGCGATCTGGGTCTGATGTACAGCCCGACCGCGATGGTGATTGCCCAGACGATTATCGCCTTTCCGATAGTCGCCGGACTCAGTTTCGCCGCCATCCAGAGTCTAAATCCCAAGTTGCGGCTGCAGCTGGTTTCGCTGGGCGCCTCGCGGTGGCAGGCTGCATTTCTGATGATTCGCGAAGCCCGCTTGGGTCTGATGGCGGCGGTGATTGCCGGATTCGGCCGGGTAATCTCCGAAGTCGGCGCTTCAATGATGGTCGGAGGCAATATCAAAGGCGAGACCCGTGTGTTGACGACCGCAACCGTGATGGAAGTCGGCAAGGGCAATTTTGACATGGCAATCGCGATCAGTCTGGTGTTGTTACTGGGAGCGTTTGCCGTTGTCGTGCTGCTGACCTGGCTCCAGCACGGCGGCAAGAGGTTGCAGCTATGAGTGATGTGTTGACTATGCACAATATCCTGGTGAGCCGAAATGGCACGGACATGGTGCTGGATATTGCCGACCTGACAATCAAGCGGGGCGAATTGCTGGCGCTCGTCGGGCCTAATGGCGCGGGGAAAAGCACCCTGCTGCAAACCATCAACCTGTTGCAGGGCTATCAGGGCGACTTGCGCCTGTTCGGGGTGCGACCGGACAAAGTAACAGCGACGGATTTGCGCCGGCGTTGTTCGATGGTGTTCCAGGAGGCCTTGTTGCTTGATGGCAGTGTGGCGGAAAATGTTGCCTGGCCGCTGCGGTTTCGTCGTGTTGCCGATGCCGAAATCAAGTCCAGAGTTCAGCAGGCATTGATCGATTTTGGCTGTGAACATTTGTCGGACCGATCAGCCAAACATCTGTCCGGAGGAGAAGCGCAACGCGTTTGCATTGCCCGGGCTTTGGCGACGGAACCGGAGCTGTTGCTACTGGACGAACCTTTTGCGGCTCTGGACATAGCAATCCGCAGCAGTCTGCTGGAAGAAATCCGTTCTGTGGCGAAAAGGCGGGGTATAACGGTTGTATTGGTCAGTCATAGCTTTTCGGATGTATTGGATTTTGCCGAGCGGGCAGTGGTATTGATTGCCGGCCGGATTCGTCAGGACAACCGTCCGGAAGTTTTGCTGCGGCGTCCGGTTGATCTGGCAGTCGCGCAATTGGTAGGAATGGATAATATACTGGACTGTGAAACGGAGTCAGAGCAGGTTGGAACGATCGTCCACCTGGCAGGCGGAATCTCGTTCAGACTTAACCCGGTCCAGGCTGTTCCAGTCGCTGCTAGTTATTGCTGCTTGCCGGGCGACGCTTTGTTTTTGCTTGATCAGGCGACCGAGAGTCAGCAATCCAATCCAGGTACGGTAGTCCTCGACGGACAAATCCAGCGGATCACGCCGGGAATCGGTTGTTGGCGAGTTGTGGTCAAGACGGCAGACCTGGTGCTTACCATACGGTTGCCGCGCGAACAGGTCGAACAGAATCTGCAGGCCGGATTGTCGGTTCGTCTGGGTTTTAATTCCGCAGAGGCGCAGTTGCTACAGCAAAATCATTTTCGCTAGTGAAGGGCAAATTAAAAAATAAAAGTTGACAACGCGGATTTTTATTGGCATAATGTATACAAGGTTACATCAAGAAATAATATGCGGCAAAACAAGACGATTAGTGTAAAGAATCTCGTCAAGATGTTTAATCGAAAAAAACATACTGCAAAATGTGATGAATGGGAATGCGCATTGCGACGATCCGTTTCAGAGAACCGGTCAAGGCTGCGAGCCGGTACGGGGTCCGACGCGAACTCAACCCAGGAGCTCTTTGTTTGAACCGCTGACTGCGGCAAAAAGGAAGCGAACGCCGGGCGTTAACCGGAAGCTGGCGAAAGCCGGCGCAATGAGTACAATTTAGGGTGGTACCGCGATGATTCGCCCCTATTGGCACAGCTTATATCTGTGTTGATGGGGGCGTTATTATTTATTACGCAAACAGCAATAAAGTGAAAGGGGAGAAGTGGCGATGAATAAACCGATGAACAACAAATCAACCGAAACAAGCCCCAAAAACATGATCGAAACCGGCGACCGTTTTGAAGAGGAGGTCATGTACGCAGCGCCAGGCGATCTTAGTTATTCTTTTGAAGAACGGGTCCAGTGGTAACTGACGGTATTATGATTTGATATTGTGTTTTGTACACTGACGAAGCGGCTCTACAGCTGCTTCTTTTTTTTGTCAGGCAGGATAAATCGCCGCCAAGCGCGAAACGTGTGATAGACTCTTTTGGAAAGTAGCTGAGATTTTGACTCTAATTGCGGAAATTTGTATCAATGTGCAAGCCAGTCGGCTGCGCCGACCTTTTTCCTATGTCATACCCGACCATTTCGATCATATTACGCCAGGGTGGCGGGTGGTGGTCCCCTTCGGCGGCTCGACCGCCGAAGGCTTTGTGTTGTCCGTGCGAGCGGCTGCAGCTGATGAAGACTTGCTGGGACTAAAACTGATCAGCGACGCGCCGGATGACGAAGCCTGGTTCGATGATGAAATGCTGGCGACCGCCCGTTGGCTGAGCGACTATTACGTCTGTTCGCTCGGCGAGGCGTTGCGGCTATTTATTCCCGGTAAGAGCGGCATTAAGAAAACCCGAATTTATCAAATAGCGGCTTCTGGCGAAAAACCGGAGCAAAAAAGTGAAGTCTATGAATACCTTTGTAGTCGAGGCATGGTGGCGCGGCAACGTTTGCGTTCCGAACTGGGCGCGGCTGCCTTGCCGGAACTGGACCGTCTGGTGAAGACAGGGCTGGTGGTTGCCTGTCAACAAACTGCTCAACGCACCACAATAAAATGGACGCAGGAATTGCGACTGAATATGTCGCATATTGAATTGAGTGGTCTGCTGGCTACCTGGCGCGGCAAGCCGGCCCAGCGCCGGCTGCTGGAAAGACTGGCGGCAGAGGGGTGCCTGGAGGTTTCACGCCACGCTGGCGGCGTGGCATTGG
>CAZYJK010000006.1:0-33389 GCA_964647865.1 uncultured Veillonellaceae bacterium
TCACGACGATTTCGGCCCGGCCGCGTTGGCCGCGTTTCAGGTTCAGCGCCGATGCTTCGCCAATCACGACAAAATCGGGCTTGATCGCCGTCACGACCTTGGACAGGCCCAGTCCTTCAAAAGTTTCTTCACACACGGTACCGGAGACAAACACCGAACCGGCCAGTTGATCGCGGCAGGCAGCCAGCGAGGCAACGCCGCAAATCATTGCTGCCAGGGCGCATTTCATATCACTGGCGCCGCGCCCATAAATCCGGCCGTCTTTAATTATCCCTTCGAATGGCGGCACTGTCCAGTCCTCGGCATCACTGACATCCACCGTGTCCATGTGGCCGTCGAACAGGATCGCAGGCCCAGCCGAGGCGCCCTTGATTTCGCCGATCACGTTGCCAAAATCGTCGATCCAGGCCCGATCATAACCGAGCGCCAGCATCGTCTTTTTCAGTTCTTGCGCCAGGTCTGCTTCCGCCCCCGTATAGCTCTGCAACTGAATCATCCGCTGGCACAGCGCGACTAGCCCCGCTTCATCCGGCGTCATCAGCGCTATTTTCCCCTCTGTCTGTCCCATGATGCACCTCCCCCGAAAATCATCACCTGCTGTTATCTTTTACGCAACACCCGTCCGGCCAGTGCGCCGGTTTCCCTGCCCTGGCTGACTGCCGCCACTCCGTTGACAAATACGTACTCAATGCCTGACGGGTGCCGGCAGGGATCGACAAACGAATTGCCTTCCTGAATATTTGCGGCGTCAAATAGTACCAAATCTGCTTTTGCGCCCAGTGCGATGCGGCCGCGATCCCGCAGCCCAAGCCGGCGGGCCGGGCGACCGGTCATCCGTTCGACAGCCTGCTCCATAGTCAGCAGCTTTTCCTGCCGCACATAACGCGACAAAATTCGCGCCGTCGACGCATAGGCGCGTGGGTGCGGCTTACCGATCAATAGCCCGTCTGTACCCAGCATGCCGCGTGGATGTTTGATAATTTGGGCTACATCCTCTTCCGACATACTGAAGTTCACCATCGAAACCTGCAGATTTTGTTGCAACAGCAACTCGAACACCACTTCCTGCGGCGAAATTTTCCACTCTTCGGCGATTGCGGTCAGTGATTTGCCTTCGCAACTCTTGTTCGGCCCGTCGGGGATGCCGGTTACGATCACGCCGTCCCAGCCGGCGGCAGTCGCGATGTTTTCCCAGTCAGGCAGTCCCTGCCGCATTTCTGCCGCCAGACGCTGGCGCATCGCTGGGTCGCGCAGGCGCTCCAGCAATTTTTCCGAACCGCCGGCATGTGCATGCGGCGGCACCAGAATGCTCAGCATCGTACTGCCGGCCGGATAGGGATATTGGTCAAAGGACGCGTCCAGTCCCTCGTCAATTGCCGTATCAAACAGTTTAAGCATCCGGCCCGCCGTGCCCCAGTTTTCCTTGCCGATCACTTTCAGGTGGGAAATATGCGGGGTCACGCCGGTTTTTCGCGCCAGGTCAAAAATTTCACCGATTGATTCTACGACCAGGCCGCGTTCGTTGCGCACATGCACGACAAAAATCCCCTCGTTGCGGGCGCTGACCGAGGTCAAGGCGACCAGTTCGTCAGACGCGGCAAAAATACAGGGCGGGTAAATCAATCCGGTCGACAGACCGAAGGCACCCTGATCGTAACTCTGCTGCAACAACTCGCACATTCGGTCCAGCTCCGGCTGCGTCAAGGCACGTTCTTCCATGCCTGCAACGGCAATCCGCAGCGGTCCATGACTGGCCAGCGCCGCCAGGTTGGTCGCCGTACCCTCTCGCTGCAACCGTTCCAGGTATTCGCCAAAACTGCGCCAGGTCCAGGCCAGGTCTGGATCGCCCAGCAACCCGGACACATGCCGCCGGTAAGACTCAATATGCCCGTCTGTCAGCGGCGCCAGGCCCAGGCCGTCCTGTCCCAGCAGTTCGGTCGTGATTCCCTGGCAAATTTTCGCGGCAGCCTGCGGTTTGACCATCTGCAACAAATCGGAATGACTGTGCATATCGATGAAACCCGGCGTCAGCGTCAAGCCCCGGGCGTCGATCACACGGGAAAAATTGCCGGTTTCCGCCGGGATCCTGCCTATTTCGCTAATCAAACAATCGTTGACTGCCACATCGGCGACAAACGCTTTTTTGCCGGTTCCGTCGACAATCGAAGCGCCCTGGATCAAAAGCCCACTCATCGCAAACCTCCCAGCGCCGCTTTCACCGCAGCCAGCGTCGGTTCGACATAGTTGGGCGCGCCGGCGGCCTTCACCGCCGACTGGATATCTTTCAGGCCATTGCCGGTAACTAGTAGCGCCACGGTTTCATCGGCGGCGATCAGTCCCTGCGCTACTGCTTTGCGGATTCCTGCCACGCCAGCCACACCGGCCGGTTCGCCAAACACGGCCGCTTTGCGGGCCAGGGTAGTGATCGAAGCGAGAATTTCTGCATCTGGCACGCTGATGAATGCCCCGCCTGACTCGACAATCGCTTTCATGCCTTTTTGAAAATTGCGCGGATGACCGACGGCGATCGAATCGGCGATCGTGTTGTCCTCGGTCGGCTCTAGCGGTGCGCCGGTTTGCCAGGCCGTCAAAAACGGTTGGCAGCCCTCGGCCTGTACGCCGAGAATCTTCGGCAGTCGCGGCAGGAAGCCGAGTTTGTGCATCTCGACCAGCCCTTTCCAGACACCGCCCACTGTGCAACCGTCGCCGACCGACACCACGACCCAATCGGGACAGGCGCCAGCGTACTGCGCGCGCAGTTGGTCGACCAACTCTAGCGAAACCGTCTTCTTGCCTTCGATCAGATAGGGATTGATTGCGCAGTTCCGGTTGTACCAGCCAAACTCGGCAGCCGCTTCCATGCACAGCTCCCAGGCCTGATCGTAAGTCCCCTTAACTGCAAAAACCCGGGCGCCAAATACCAGTAGTTGGGCTACCTTGGCCTGCGGGGCGCGTTCCGGCACAAAAATCGTCGCCGGCAGTCCAGCCGCAGCCGAAAAGCCCGCCAAAGAAGAAGCGGCGTTGCCGGTGGACGCGCAGGTGATGCTGGTCGCGCCTTTTTCCAGCGCCTTGATCACGCCGAGCGAACTGGCCCTGTCTTTAAAGGAAGCTGTAGGGTTACGACCTTCATCTTTGACAAACAGGCGCGCCACACCTAGCTCGGTCGCCAGTCGCGTCGCATCGTACAACGGGGTCCAGCCGACCTGTAGATGCTGAATTTTTGTCGTATCCTCAATCGGCAACAACGGCAGATAGCGCCACATCGAAAAGATGCGGCTGCCGGCAAGCGCAGCCGGGTTGAACACTGCGGTCAAGGCTGCGTAGTCGTATTCCACATCCAAAATCCCGTCTTCGTAGCCGCAGGAAGGACAATAATAATCCACTTCCGTCACTGCATACTGCCGGTCGCAATGAATGCAGCGCAAGCCTGTCACATAACTCAACCTGCCACCCCTCTTCTTTAATGCCGGATTCGTTTTAGAAACTGTTGGGTCCGCTCTTGGGCCGGAGTTTCAAAAATATCCGCCGGAGTTCCCTCTTCCACAATTACGCCGCCATCCATGAAAATGACCCGGTCGGCCACATCTTTGGCAAACGCCATTTCATGGGTCACGACGACCATCGTCATGCCTTCGGTCGCCAGATCTTTCATCACGACCAATACTTCGCCCACCAACTCCGGGTCGAGAGCCGATGTTGGTTCGTCAAACAGCAGAATCTTCGGATTCATCGCCAACGCCCGGGCGATCGCCACCCGTTGCTGTTGCCCGCCGGAAAGCTCGCGCGGATAACTGTCGCGCTTGTCCGCCAGCCCGACCCGAGACAACAATTCTTCTGCTATTGTTTCGGCGTCGGCCCTTGACATTCCTTTTACCACCAGCGGCGCTTCGACAATGTTTTCCAGCGCCGTTTTGTGCGGGAATAGGTTGAACCGTTGAAAAACCATGCCGATATGCGTTCGCAGATCACACAAGTCGGTCTGTTCATCGATTTTTTTGCCTGCGAAGAAAATCTCGCCGGATTGGATCGGTTCCAGTTTGTTGATACAGCGCAGGACTGTACTTTTGCCGGAGCCGCTCGGTCCGATGATGACGACTTTTTCGCCTTCTAGCAACTGTAGGTTGAAATCTTTCAGTACTTCCAAGGGGCCGAATGATTTATAGACCTTCTTCATCTCGACGATAAAGTTCATTGTCGCGCCATCTTCCTTTCCAGTCTGTCAGCGATAATCATAAACACTGAATTCATTAGCAGGTACAGCACCGCCACCGCCATATAGACTTCAAAACTGCGGAACGTCGTATAAATAATCTGCTCGCCGGTACGAAACAACTCGGTGATCGTCACCAACGAAGCAATCGAAGAATTTTTCAACGTCATGATAAATTGATTCACCAACGGCGGAATACAGATTTTTGTCGCCTGCGGCCCGATAATCCGCACCATTGCCTGGCGGAAACTCATGCCGACCGACAATGCCGCCTCCATCTGCCCTTTATCCACCGCCTGGATACCGGCCCGGATGATTTCAGTGACATAAGCGCCGGTATTGATCGCCAGGCCCAGTACGCCGGCCACCATGCTCGGCAGCTTGATCCCCAGCTGCGGCAGCCCAAAGTAGAGAATAAACAGTTGCACCATCACCGGTGTACCGCGGATTACCCACACATACATGAAAGCAAGTGAATTCAGCGCCCGGTTGGCAGAAATTCGGCACAGCGCACCCGCTATGCCGAAGATCATTCCCAACAACAGAGCGAAGAAGGAGATTTGAAGGGTGACGACGCACCCTTCAAGCAATATGGGAATCTTCGTCAATACAACTGAAAAGTCGAGATTCATCAGCGTTCCCTCTTCCCAAAATTCTGGCTTCTACTTCGTGCCGATCAGCCATTTCTTGTACATTTTTTCCGCTTCGCCGGATTGTTTCAGTTCTTTCAGCACCGCGTTGGTCAGGTCCAGCAATTCCTTGTCGCCTTTTTTCACGGCAATTCCCAGCTGGGCTTTGGTGAACGGTTCGCCGACAATCTTCACGTTGGGATTGGCTTTGTTGTATTCCAACTGATTGAGCAGGTCATTGATGGCGGCGTCCAGACGGCCATTTTGCAAGTCGAGCAAATAATCAACAGTTTCTTTATAGCTCTTGATTTCAATCTTGGCGCCCTTTTCTTTCATTTCCTGAGCGACCTTCTCGCTGGTTGCGCCGGTTTTTACACCGACCACTTTACCGTCAAGGTCCTTGGTGCTTTTGATTGTGGTGTTATCTTTGCGGACCGCCAGCACCATGCCGGTATCCATGTAAGGGTCGGCAAAGTCTACGACTTCTCTACGGGCCGGCGTGATATACATCGCGGCGATCACTAGGTCGGCCTGGCCGTTTTGCAGCGTCGGAATCAGCCCGGTGAACTGCATTTCCTTGATTTCCAGCGGCACGCCGATTTTTTTTGCGATGGCTTCGGCGACATCAATATCATAGCCGATGATTTTGTTGGTTTTCTCGTCGTGATATTCAAACGGACGATAGTTGCCTGTGGCGAGAATCAGTTTGCCATTTTTCTTGATCTGGTCAATTCGGCTAGCCGCCGGTTTGGGTTCCGGTTTTGCTGCCGGTTTGGCCGGAGCACCGCCGCAGCCGGCGACAACCAGCGCCATCATTACCAGGGCGAGCAGCAGGGTCAGGTGTTTTTTCAGCATCTTCATTCCAATCCCTCTTTCATCATTTTTTATATAACAAAAAAGAGCCCACGCATCGTGTTGATGCATAGGCTCCATTGCCATCCGAATTACTGTTCGGGCAAAATCGCTGATGTTATATTACTATTATTACGTCAAATTGTATGGTATGGATGAAAATTTACCACATTCAACAGCAAAAAGCAAGCCACTTTCAAAAATCTGTTCAGGACACGGCTGGCGCTTTGCTTTTTTCCAGCATGATCTCCAGAATGACTTTGTCGGTTTCCAGCATGCCCGGGCTGCTCACCATGCCCAAATTACGGATTGAGTCATCCGTTGACTGAAAGATGATCCCGTTGCTGTCAGGCACCAAGACATTTTTCAGTGTCAACAGGGCCGTTTCGACCGCCACGCCGGCCGCTGTAGACAATTTCAGCGCACAACCAACTTTGCCGCCATCGCAGATCATGCCGGTTAGGTTGGCAATCATGTTTTTTATCGTTCCATCAATCTGTTCGCGACTGCCACCCAGCATCCAGACAATGGCCGCACTCGCCCCGGTTGCCGCCGCCACTGCGCAACCGCATAAGGCGGACAGGCTGCCAGTGTAGGTTTTGATGTAAAGCGTCGTCAACGCGCTGATCGCCAGCGCCCGGTGCAGCTTTTCCTGCGGCACGTTCAGTCGCTCCGCCACCGCCACTACCGGCAATATCGCAGTCAGACCATGGTTGCCGCTACCGGCCACGCTCATCACCGGCACATTTTCACCCGACATTCTCGCATCCGCCGCTGCTGCGGTGAGGATTTTCGCATACAACACCAAGTCGTCAGTGAGGATTTTTTCATTGATCATATCCTGAAAGGTTGCGCCGATCGCCATGCCCAGACGTCCGTTCAAACCCGCGCGCGCTGCCGCCTGATTCATTCGGATGCTCTCGGCAAAAAAGGCAAACTCCTCACCCGGCATTTCTTCTACCGCCGCAATAATCCCCGCCAGCGTAACTTCGGCGTTATTCATGATTGCCACGCTTTTTGCCGCGGTCGCCGCCGCCGTGCAGGAAAGGGTCTTTCCATCTCGCTCCAGCAGGATCAGATTGGTATGGCTGCCATCAATCACGGCTCGAGCCCAGCTTGTGACCCCGCTGACCTTAACCTCGATATGCAGTCCCTGATGATCGTTCAATCGGATATCGACCTTATCCCCGGCAAGCATCGTATCGGCCATCGTCAGCAATTCCGGCGTAATCCGGCTGAGCACCGACAATTCCAGCGCCGGTTCCTTGATCAGTGCCCCTAACGCTGCCGCAATCGCTAGTCCGACCTTGCCGGTGCCGGGAATGCCTACAGCAACTCCATTCTTATATACGTTTGAATCCACACAGACTTCGACTTTGGTCGGAATCTCAGCCCCCAGCGCCTGTCCGGCATAAGCCGCTGCTAGCGCTACCGCGCCCGGTTCGGTGCAACCAAGCGCCGGTTTGACTCCGGCCTGAATCAAAGTGATCACTTCATCGCGAAATTTCATGTTTTCGCCTCCTGCCATGCGTAGTGCCTGCTATCCAATGCAAGATGCGTGCCAGAAAAAAACGGCTGATTCGGCAAAAATCAACCGGTTATCGCGGCGCAATTTCTCATTTTGATTCAAATGATTTCTTACACAGTGCTCAATCCGCCCAAAAATCAGCTGTTCTCATTTTGATTCATCATTCTCATTTTGAGACAAATCGATTGCAATATTGTACTGTTTCAATTTCCGATACAAGGTCGCCTTACTGATTCCCAACACCTGCGTCAATTGTGCTTTACCGCGCATGGTCAGACCAAATTGTTCGATCGCACTCAGGATTGCTCGTTTTTCCAGTTCGGCAATCGTCAGCAGGCGAGTCGGTTGCGCTTGAACCGGCGAACCCGGTTGTGCGGTTTTGCCGGCTATCAGTATCCGCTGCGGGATGTGCCGCTGCTCAATAATTTTACCGTCCGCAATACTGACCAGATATTCAATCGTATTCTCCAGTTCACGAATATTGCCGGGCCAGCCATACTCCAACAAACAGGCGTATGCATCCGCATCGATGCCCTCGACGTTCTTCGCCATCTTATCGCGATAACGGGCCAGAAAACGTTCGATCAACAACGGCAGATCCTGCCGGCGTTGACGCAGCGAAGGAATTTGCAACGGAAAAACATTGATCCGGTAGTAAAGGTCCTGGCGAAATTCACCCTGACGTACCATCGCTTCGATATCTTTATGCGTAGCCGCGATAATTCGCACATCGATAGCCGTGGTTTCCGTACTGCCAACACGCTCAATCTTGCGTTCCTGCAGCACTCGCAATAGTTTGGCCTGCAAAGAGAGCGACATGTCGCCGATTTCATCGAGAAAGACCGTGCCGCCATCGGCCAATTCAAATTTTCCGGGTTTGCCGCCGCGTCTGGCACCGGTAAACGCGCCTTCTTCATAGCCAAACAATTCGCTTTCCAGCAAAGCTTCAGGGATCGCCGCGCAATTGATCGCGATGATCGGTTTGTCGCGCCGGGCACTGGCATTGTGAATCGCACGGGCGAACAGCTCCTTGCCTGTGCCGCTTTCACCCTGTATCAGCACTGTCACGTTGCCGGCGGCCGCCTGCGCAGCTTCCTGTTTCGCCTTGGCCAAAGCCGGGCTGTCGCCAAGAATCATCTCAAAACTGAAGCAGTGTTCCTGTGTCGAAAAATTGGAGACTATTTTTTTCACTTCGGCCATTTCCCTCAAAGTTACGACAGCGCCCCAAACTTCCGTACCGCCCAGCCAAGTCTTGACAGTTGCTACATAATAAACGCGCTGCCCCCTAATCAACCGGAACGCTTCCCGATTAAAAACATCATGGCCGGTTGCCAGACTGTCCGCCAATGGCAAGCCGGAAAGCAGCAACGCCAGTTCCTTGCCCAATACCGGCTTTTGCGAAACTTGCAACATCTTTGCTGCCGCTGCATTGATATTGACAATTTTTCCGTTACGGTCTACTGCGATAATCCCTTCCTGAACCGTATCAAACAAGGTTGTCAGTTGCTGTTGGATGGCATGCAGCTGCTCCAGTCGTTCTCGCCCGGCGATCTTGCCAGCCAGCAAATCCGCCATCCGCTGCAAAAAATCAAACAATCCATCAGGGTTCGCCAAGAGAATCTGATATTGTGCCTCATCGCAGGCGATCAGAGCGATCACGCCGATTATTTTCCCGTCCAGCATAATCGGGCAACAGACCTCAGCCCGCTCTTCACAGCTTTGCTTGCCTTCGCAGGTATTGCAGACCGCATGTTCGCGTGGATTCGCAATGATAAACCCGCGACCTTCCCGCAACACCGCGGCAAAAGCGGAATCTTTCACCAAGCGGCCGCCAATTCTTCCCTCATAACGACCCGTTCCGGCAATTCGCCGCAGGCGTTCGTCGGCGATCGTCACTTCCACCGTCAGAACGCTGGCAATCGCTTCCGCCACCTGCTGCACATCCAGCTGGTTTTTGCTCAGAATGGTCTCATTCACCATGTTCTACGATACGCTCCCTTGTTTACAAATCACGCATCTTACTCAGCAGGCAAAAATAAAGCCAGCCAAATGCAGGGCGGTTCTGCAGAAGTCACCGCCACCCGGTGTTTTTTGCCGGCCGGAATCAACAGCTGGTCGCCTGGCGCCAGTTCCTGCAGTGAGCCGTCCGCCCACTCCAGCGTCGCAGTTCCTTGCAGCAAGGCGACCCATTCATCTTCCGTCTGATCATACCAAAATCCCGACGGCGAAGACTGCCCTGTGGAAATGATGCGCTCGATACGGACTCCTGCTCGTTTTTCCAGCACTTCCAACCATTCCGTCTGTGGCAACTTCTCCGGCAAACGGAATAGATTCATTATTTGGTCACCGGGCCTGTCCAGGTAGACATGCCGCCAGTACTGTTGAACACATTTGTCATCCCTTTGCTGCGCAACAGTTTTGTTCCATCAGCGCTACGATTGCCGGTGCGGCAGATCAGCACGACTTTCTTGTCTTTTGGCACTTCGTTCATGCGTCGTTCCAGTTCATCCAGCGGAATATTCGCAACCCCCGGAATATGGCCGTCGCGATATTCCAGCGGCGTTCTGACATCAATCAGGATTGCTTCTTTGCTTTGCCAAAGCCGCATCGCTTCCGCAACCGATACATCCACCGCGGGATCTGCCGGTGCAGCGCCGCAACCAGCCAACAAGCCCAATAGCAAACCCAATATCCCCAAACCCATCAGTACTTTTCGTCCTCCACTCATTGCGCTTCCGCTCCATTCTGTTTCAATGTCTTTATTGTCTTTATTGTCATTATTTCAGGAGATGTCTCCATCCTGGCCGCCTGTGACCAGTAATTCTTGCAGTCCGCTCTGTCCGATGTCGACATAACCTTGGTCCGTCAACTTCAATGAAGGGATGACGGACAAGGAAAGAAACGAAAGCGCCATGCAGGGATGATCGCCAACCAGCCCAAGCCCGGCGGCCGCCTGGTCGACCGCAGTCAGTTGGTCTGCCACCGCTGACAGCGGTTCATCACTCATCAGCCTCCCGGCTGTTAGCGACAAACAAGCCAAAATCCGCGTCCCTTCACAGGCTACCAAGCCGCCACCCTGCTCACGCAACCATTTTAGCGCCGTCAGCATTGACGCGTCATCTGCACCGGCTACGATAAACGGGTGGGCGTCATGCGCTACAGAAGCCCCCAGCGCGCCGCGTCGCAGTCCAAGTCCCTTCACAAAACCGACAGCCGTGCGGCCGGTATTGCGATTGCGTTCCTGCACCGCCAATTTTACGATATCTTTAGCGGGGTCGGCTACAATCTCACCGGACTCGACTTTTGCCGTCGCAGTTAGCGAATCGGTCAACAACGAGCCTTTTTTCCAACCAATCAGACGAATCTGCGGGTTTCTTGACGGCGCACCAACCCGGATCGAATCAACCGGTCCTGTTTGCGTTGACATCGCCGGTCCAGCGTCAAACTTCCGCTCGAACCGTTGGCAAAGGATTCCGTTCGTTGCCACCAGTTTGCCTGATTTCCAAACCCGCTCGACCTTGCAAGACTCCAGACTGTCGACCAGGGACATGTCCGCCAGCCAGCCAGGGGCAATTCCACCGCGTCGCGGTAAACCAAAATACTCAGCGGGGGTCAGCGTCACCATCCGCAGCGCGACCAATGGATCGATGCCCAAACTGCACATGGCTCGGATCTTCGCATCCATATAACCATCGCGCAAGATAGCCGTTGGCGTTAGATCGTCGCTGACCACCATGCAACGCGCTGAACGCAAAGGGTTTTCAATCACCAACCGAGCCAATGCCGGCAAATCGTTGGCCGCCGCCCCCGCCCGCAGCATCAACCAGCCGCCGCGTCTGAGCTTTTCCAGCCCCTCAGCACAAACTGTCGATTCATGGTCAGCCAGGCAGCCGCTCAGCAAATAGCTGCAAAGGTCTTTGCCTGTGACGCCAGGCAGATGCGCAGTCAGTGGTCGGCTTCCCGCTGCGGCGATCTTAGCCCAGACAGCTTCTGCCCCGGCAATTACAGCCGGAAAATTCATCATCTCACCTAGATGTTGACAAGTTCCCTGCTGAAACAATGCCGCAATCTGCGTCGCCTCCAACGGCTCACGGCAAGTTTCAAAATCGGATGCCGGCACGCAAGACGGCGCCGCCCAAAAAAAATCCAACGGCAAATCTAGTGCATTTTGCTGCATTGCCTCAATGCCGGCGATTCCCCATACATTGGCGATTTCATGCGGATCTGCCATTACCGCCGCTGTCCCGAGCGGAACCACCGCCTCGGCAAAACGCCTCGGCGTCAGCATGGAGCTTTCTACATGCACATGCCCGTCAATCATCCCAGGTATCAGTACCTTGCCTGCCGCATCAACCGTTTCCGTTCCTACGTAACCTGTACCTATGCCGACGATAACGCCCCGCGCCACAGCGACATCCACCTGCTCGTAATCCAGCGAAAACACATTGGCTAATCGGGCATTGCGAATCACAAGGTCCGCAGCTAGCTCGCCCCTGGCAAACGGCAGACATTGCCGGTAAAATTCGCTGTTAATCGCCGTCCCCGTCCTTTCCGCACTTGTTTCTACCGGTAGAATTCTGCCGGGCAGCCGCCGAATCCTGCCGCGTTACAATAATGTTTTCAGCCAACCAATCGCCAACAGATGGCCTGGATAAAACAAATAGAACCAATATTTTTCTTGTCGGCCAACTTGCCGATTATACGCGGCGATGAAAAAACCGGCGAACCAGGCCAGTGCGCCAGTAGCAAATGTCGGCAACAATGGTAGGAACAGTTCCGGACAGCCAAATCCGGTGACACTCAGTGTATGGATTAGCCTGCGCAAGGCTTGCCAGCCAATCGGCAACAGCAGTAAGCCAAGTAGCTGGTTCTTATTCCTGCCATCCCAACGGTAAAGCACAAAAATCAGCAGGATCGCAAAGCTACCATAGTCAAGGTCGGCGATTTCCGCCAGCACCGCCGCTACCGCGACAACCCAGACGCTACCGCTTTTTGCATAGCCATGCAGCATCAGCAGTCCTAGTGCCAGGGTGAACAGAATATTCAGCCCCAGCCCAGGATAATCGGGAAAGGCGAACATGTAAACCGGTTGCGACAATAGACCCAACAAGATCAAGCGAGCAAAATAGTTCGCCAGATTATGGCTGTGGCGAAACCCTTCCACCAGCAAAAAAGCAAAGATCGGCATCGCCAGGCGACCGACGCCGCGCATCAATAGATTGTCGTCAAAAAAAGCCACGCCTACATGATCGACCAGCATGAAAAGGCAGGCCCATAGTTTCAGCTGAAACGCCGTCATTTCCAACAAGTGATCCGACTGCTGCCGCCAAAACCAAGCATCGTTGCAGCCTCCTTCACATAGCTCACGAAAAATCAAGGATTCAAACGCCAGATGGCAAAATTCAGTACAGCGGCAAACGATAACCAGATAAAGTATGGCAGCAAACAAATGGCGGCCACTCTAGACAGTCGCCAAAATCGCCTGATTGTCGCCCAGAGTGTCAACCAAAGCATCCCAATCACAACCAGGCCGCCGCCGATCGATTGCAGGCCAAAAAACACCGCCGACCAGGATACGTTCAAGGCCAACTGCGCCGAAAATAGCAGTAATGCCGGATTATCAGGCAAACCTTCGTGTCGTTTTTGCCAAATCAAATACAGCGATACCGCCATCAAAAAATAAAGCACGGTCCAAACCGGTCCAAACACTTCATTCGGCGGTGAAAACCAAGGCTTTTGCACCGTCACGTACCAACCCGTTACAGCAGGCCGGGTAAACGCGCTACCAATCGCCGCCGCGCCAAAACAGACAATCAGACTGACCAGAATTTTTTTCAACGCCAAAAGCTGCAACAGGCACCCTCCTCTTTGCTCAGGCAACTATTCCCCCCCCACTATCAAGTCTATTGTAATCCCCGCCGCCAAATTAAACAAATAGGACTTGCTACAAAATTTGACATCCTTTATGCCCGGAATTACAATAACGTCGAAGTTATACGACAAGGAACCTACGGAATCCCTTCGAAACGCTGTAGGTTCTCAAGCAGGTGAATGATGAAATCACTTCCAACCCGAGGCATTCTCTCCGCCTTCGGCGCTTATCTGCTCTGGGGCTTGCTGCCGATATACTGGAAGCTGCTAAAACGAGCATCAGCGTTGGAAATTCTGTCTCATCGAGTTCTTTGGTCTTTGTTATTTCTGCTGATCCTCTTGTGCATCACCCGACGAATCGGTTTATTTCGACTGGAAACGCAATCCGTTCTGACCCAGCCGCGCAAAATGCTCGGCGTATTAGCCACCGCATCACTGATTAGCGTCAACTGGCTGGTTTACATCTGGGCCGTCAACGACAACCGGATTGTCGAAACCAGTCTGGGCTACTACATCAATCCGCTGGTCAACGTGTTGATCGGCGTACTGTTGCTGAAAGAAAAACTGTCGCGCCAACAATACTTCGCCGTTTTTTTAGCGGCCTGCGGCGTGTTAAATCTTGTACTACACTTTGGCAGCTTCCCTTGGGTCGCCTTGTCGCTGGCCATCAGTTTTTCACTGTACGGGTTATGCAAGAAAAAACTAGGCCTCGGCGCAACAACCGGCATCATTCTGGAAACTGGCCTGTTAGCCCCGTTGACATTGATTTATCTGACCTGGTTGCATTTCACAGGAAACAGCATATTCGGCCCTGGCATGCCGTTTGAAACCAGCCTGTTGGTTGGCGCCGGCATCGTAACCGCGCTGCCGCTTGTTTTGTTCGCCAATGCCGCCAATCAACTACCGTTGTCGATGCTTGGCTTCATTCAGTACCTGTCGCCGACCATTGCCCTGCTCAGCGGCGTATTCCTGTACCACGAACCGTTCACAACTGCGCACGCCGTTTCGTTCGGCCTGATCTGGTTGGCGCTATTGGTGTATTCACGCAAATGAGGCTAATATTTTTTTTGCGCCGACAAAGGGATTATTGCCTAAAACCCAGAATACAAATGGCAAATCACTCTTTATTTAACTATTGATAGGGGAGGTTGACCATGAAAAATCTGCGAACCCGAATGCTGCTGGTGCTCTGCCTTTGCTTGGCGCTGTTAACTGTCACCGCTGTTGCTTCCGCCGCCGGTTACTCTGCCGACATCGTGACCACCGACAAGAAGGGCTCTACCCAGTCCAAAATCTGGGTGTCCTATTCGCTCTGGGCGCAGCGGATGGAATCGCCGGCTCATCCCAGCATGATCATCATTGTGCGGATGGACAAAAAACTCATCTGGAATATCGACACCAAAGAAAAAATGTATATGGAAATGGCGATGCGACCCGGCATGGGCGCCAATACCATTGCCAGTGGCGAAAAGTCTCCGTCGGAAGTGGAACGCACCTACCTACTTACCGAGATGGTCGAAGGCCACATGGCCGACAAATACCGGATTACTCATGTGATGGGCAATGACCGCAACACCCATTTCATCTGGCTATTAAAAGACAACAACCTGTTCCCGATCAAAACCGAGTCCAAAGATGCTGTCACGGTGTTCAAAAACTTGGTGTTCGAAGAACCTGCCGCTGCAATGTTCGAAGTGCCGGCTGGTTATCAGAAAATGAATATGCCGTTCATGAATTAACCTTGATCTGAAAAAGGAGACGAAAGCAGGTGCTGCCATGAATATCGCCCGTCTATTCTGCAGCCTGACGCTGCTTGCAGTCTGTCTGAACTTTACTGCTGTAGCTCACGCTGATTCCTGGCTGCCGCCCAAAGCATCGGTCACTTACGAGTCTGCAGCCAAGGACGCCCGCTTCACCGTAACCACCAAGGTCAGTCCGGCCAGTCTCGCGTCATCCAGCGGGGCGATGTCTGTCAGCAAAAGCACCGACGATAACGTCAGTTGGATCGAAATCTGGCGCCAACCGCTGCAAAATCAACTGTCTCCTGTTACAGCGCTGGTCGCCAATGGCGGCTGGCGAGTCGTGACCTTTGACAACTATTACTCGGTCGGTTATGGAGAAGAAGTGATCGTCTTTTATGACGAACAGGGCAAACTGCTGAAGAAATACTCATTGGAAGCGTTGCTGTCGCCAATGGAACTGGGCCAGGTGTCACGCAGCGTCAGTTCGCGATGGTGGCGCAAGGCGGCGGTGATTGACGAAGCCTTGGGCCTGCTGAAGGTGCAGGTCGGTTTGAATCAGGGAGAGCACGGTCGCATCGCGGCGACAAAAACCATCTCATTTAATCTATTAGACGGAGAAATCCTGACCCCATGATCAGGGAAGCCGTTAACTCATATGACGTGTGCATCATTGGCGGCGGTGTGGTCGGGCTGAATATTTCCCGGGAAATATCGCGCTACCAATTGAGTGTCTGCGTTATCGAAAAAGAAACCGATGTAGGCCGCGGTTGCAGCAAGGCCAACAGCGGCATCGTGCACGGCGGTTACTCCGATGAGCCCGGCACATTAAAAGCAGATCTTTGCGTCACCGGCAATCGGCTGTATGAGCAACTGGATCGCGAGCTGCATTTCGGTTATCGCAAAACCGGCTCGCTGGTGCTGGCGTTTGCCGCCGAGGAACTTCCGACATTGGAAAAACTACTAGAAAATGGCCGCAAAAATGGCGTGACCGGGCTGCGAATCATCGACCGGCAGGAACTGCTGCTGCGCGAACCGCATCTGAACCCCGCCGTGCTTGCGGCATTACTCTGTGAGAATGCCGGTGTCACTTCGCCCTATGAGTTTGCCATCGCGTTGGCGGAAAACTCGCTCACCAACGGTGTTGACCTGCGACTGCAGGAGGAAGTGCTGGCCATCGAGCCGCTTGCCGGAGATTTTCATCTGAAAACCAGTCGGGGCGGCTTGCGGGCAAAGTTCGTGGTCAACTGCGCCGGAATCTTCAGCGACCGGATCGCTGCCATGGTCGGCATCGATGAGTATCAGATTTCGCCGCGGCGCGGCCAGTATGTAATCTTGGACAAAGACCAGAATCATCTGGTCCAGTCGGTGATCTTTCAAGTCCCCACCCGACAGGGCAAAGGAATTCTGGTTACCACCACTTTCCACGGCAATCTGATGGTCGGCCCCAATGCCGAGGAAATCGACGACAAAACCGATGTCGGCACCGATACCGAAACGCTTGCCAAGATTGTCGCGCAAGCGCGCCGCTCGGTTCCCGGTTTCGACATGCGCAAGGCTCTGACATCCTTTGCTGGCAACCGGCCGGTCTCCAACCAGAAAGACTGGGTGATCGATGCCAGTCGCATACCGGGCTTCATCAACCTGATCGGCATCGATTCACCGGGGTTGACCGCCTCGCCTGCCATTGCCCGCAAAGTCTGCGGCTTACTGCAGCAGACGGGATTGACGCTAGAAGCCAAAACCGACTTTCAACCACAACGTCCGCCAATTATCCGTAAAAAAACGGCGGATTTCGTCGGCGGTATCAACGCCACGGATCCGTCGCTGCATATCATCTGTCGCTGTGAACAAGTCACCGAGGCGGAAATTCTCGATTGTCTGAGCCGGGGCATTCCTGTTCGTTCGCTCGATGCGGTAAAGTTTCGCACCCGCGCCGGCATGGGCCGCTGTCAAGGTGCATTTTGCGGCCCGCGGGTCCGCGAACTGCTGAGCCGCGAGCTGGCGATTCCCGTCGACGAAATCTGCGGCAAAGGCGAATGCGTAACTCCACTTTCTAAACGGGTCCTGCACAAAGAGTTAATCAAATTAGAATGAGGCGAGCAAAATGAAGTCAAAAACGAACCTCCCCGTCTATGAATCCATAGCTATTGATGTTGCCGGGCGAATTGTAGACGGAGACATATCAATTGGTCAAAAAATTTCCGGACGCACACTTCTGGCAAGTCATTACAATGTATCTCCGGAAACCATACGCAAGGCAATGGGACTGCTCGCGCAAGCCAATGTCATTTCCGTATCGCAAGGTAAAGAAGTTATCGTTCAATCGGTTGAACAAGCCGAAGAGTTCTTGCGCCACCATATGTCAATGCTTTCAGCCTACTCGTTAAAGCAAGAGTTAGAAATATTAATCGAGAAAAAGAGAGAAATCAATAATCAGTTTGACGAGATACTAACACAAATCACTCGCTATACCGACCGATTACGAAATCTGCAGCCATTTAATCCAGTTGAAGTCGCGGTTTCTGAATTTTCCAGCGCTAATGGCCGCTCGGTCGCTCAACTCATGTTGTGGCAGAAAACCGGCGCCACACTGATTGCAATCCGAAGAGGAACTGAAGTGATCATCTCACCAGGTTCCGGCGCCATTTTGCAAAGCGGAGATAGATTGGTTGTTGTCGGTTCTGGTAATATATTGGAGAAAGTTGCAGCGATACTGAACGAGTAACTCCACTAATGATTAACTTTTCAGACAATCCCTGTCGCAATAAAAACTCAACTAATTCGGCTTGCGTCACTGATAACGGTTGCACGCACGCCGGATTTTTTTGCGCCTTGCGCTAACTAACAACTTTAATTTATAATATAGGTTGTAAGATGCTCGGCTTCAGCGAGAGCTGCACTGCAAATAATATTCGCAACGAATATGCCCTAAATTTACGCATTTTGTTCATGGGAGGGTAAAAATGATCCGTTTTGAAAACGTTTCCAAAAAATATGGCCAGAACCTCAATGTGGTAAATGATTTGACGCTTCATGTACGCAAAGGCGAATTATTGGTTCTTATCGGCCCTAGTGGTTGCGGAAAAACAACAACCATGAAAATGATCAATCGACTTGTTGAACCTAGCTCGGGAAAAATTTTCGTTAACAACGAAGACATCAGTACTCTTAATCCGGTCGAACTAAGACGAAATATCGGCTATGTCATCCAAAACATCGGACTACTACCCCACATGACAATCGCTGAAAATGTCGCTCTTGTCCCGAAGCTTAAAAAATGGGATAAGGAAAGGTACCTTCAGCGCGTTGACGAACTTCTGCAAATGGTGAACCTAGACCCTGCGATCTTTGCTTCGCGCTACCCCGGCGAATTAAGCGGTGGGCAACAGCAGCGGATCGGCGTAATTCGGGCAATGGCCGCAGACCCGCCCATCATTTTAATGGATGAGCCTTTTAGTGCATTAGATCCAATAAGTCGCGAACAATTACAAGACGAACTGGTGCGTTTGCAGGAATCGATTGCCAAAACGATTGTATTTGTTACGCACGATATCGATGAAGCGCTCAAAATCGCCAGTCGCATTTGTATCATCCAAGACGGTAAGATTGTTCAACTGGATACGCCGGAACAAATTCTACGCCACCCGGCAAATAGCTTTGTCAAAAATTTCATTGGTGAAAACCGACTGAACAAAAATGGTTTTTTGCCATCGCTGACCGATATCATGAAGAAGCCAATCACGGCAAGGCCTTGGAGAGGACTTGCCGAAGCGATTCTCCTCATGAGAAACCATAGAGTTGATACACTGTTGATTGTTGACTCAGCAAACCAACTGATGGGCAAAGTCACGATGTGGGACATTCAAAGCCATTTTCAGCAGGAAGATATGTTGCTACGCGATGTGATGCACCCCGTGATTCACAAAGTCAATGGCGGCCAACCTTTAAGCGAAGCTCTTCAAACCATAAGTAAAAATAATATCACCACCTTGCCGGTTGTCAGCAACAACAACGAATTATTGGGAGTAATTACCCGCGCAAGCCTGGTCGATGTTATGGCCGAACACTTCACAGAGAACACTGCTTGCTTTACGCAACCGGAAGGAGAATAACCATGTTTAATAGTATGATCGAAATCTTTCACTCAAGATCTGACGCAATCTTGGTCGCTTCTTGGGAGCATCTGCAACTGACCTTTATCTCGCTGTTTTTAGCTACCTTTATTGCAATTCCTCTTGGCATATTGTTAACGCGTTATAAAAAATGGTCAGAACCAATTATCGGCATCACTGCCATCTTCCAGACCGTCCCCAGTTTAGCGCTGTTGGGATTTATGATTCCCCTTCTAGGTATTGGAACGACACCAGCGATTGTAGCCTTGACCATCTATGGGTTGCTGCCGATTCTACGCAATACTTACACCGGCATCGTCGGCGTCAACAGTGCTACCGTAGAAGCCGGGACCGGCATGGGCATGACCTCGTTGCAAGTATTGTGGATGGTGGAGTTGCCGATGGCATTGTCAATAATCATGGCCGGAGTCAGAACCGCCACCGTATTGATTATCGGCGTCGCCACATTGGCAGCACTAATCGGTGCCGGCGGATTGGGCGACTTGATATACCGAGGCATTGCCATGTCCAACTCACCTTTAATCCTGGCAGGTGCGCTGCCAGCAGCCTTGATGGCCATCTTCTTCGATTTTTCGTTGAAATACCTAGAGACAAAATCTCAACCCAGAGGAATTTCCAGACATTAATAAATCAACATCGCGAGGAGAGGATTGTATGAAAAAGCTTAATATCTTGGTGGTCCTGCTAGTTACTGTTCTGCTATTTACGGGTTGTTCCACTACAAAAAGCCCGGAAAACGGAGCCATCGTGATCGGCGGGAAAAACTTTACCGAACAGGATATTTTGGTGTATCTCATGAAACACGTAATTGAAGACCAAACCGCCTTAAAAGTTGAAACCAAGACCTTCCTTGGAGGAACAAAAATCGTTGCTGACGCATTAGATCGCGGCGACATTCAAATATACGCCGAATATACAGGCACTGCATTGATTAACCTTTTGAAGGAGCCTCTGATCAATGATCCCAAGGCAGCTTACGACAAGGTTAAGTCAATATATCGGGATAAAAAGAAACTCGAATGGCTTGAGCCATTCGGTTTCAACAACACTTATACATTAACCATGCGGGGGGACGAAGCAAAAAGGTTAGGGCTAAAGACAATTTCTGACTTGGCTAAGATTGGCAACACTTTAACGTTAGGCTGCGTCGCTGAATTTATTGAACGTCCCGACGGATTGAGCGGATTGCAAAAGAAATACGGATTCACCTTTAAAAATAGCAAGAGCATGGACCCCGGGCTTACTTATGCAGCTGTTCGCGACAAGAAGGTCGATGTCATAGACGGTTTTTCCACTGACGGACGCATTCCAGCATTTAACTTGCAGGTCCTGGTCGATGACAAGCAATTTTTTCCGCCTTATTATGCAGCCCCTGTCGTGAGGGCAGATTTGTTAAAAAAACATCCGGAAATTGGAAAAGCATTGAACCTGCTCGCAGGAAAGTTGGACGATAAGACAATGGCAAGCTTAAATGCCAAAGTCGACCTCGATAAAAAAGACCCCCAGGTTGTTGCCAAAGAATGGTTGCAGCAAAAAGGGATCCTCAAAAAATAATCGCCATTCATCGACGCATCAGCAGTTGCTGGGCCAGTTTCAGCAATAGCCCGCTCTGTAACTGGATGGCATTGGCTGGGCACAGTTCCTGACAGCAGTAACAGCGGATGCATTTCGCATCATCGATCTGAGCAAAACCTCCTACCAGCTGCATCGCCTGCGGCGGACAGTGGTCTACGCAGCGACCGCAGCCGATACAGTTCGGTTGGACTTCCGGTCGGGCCGTCAGCTGACTGCGGGCGCCTTTGGCAAACCAGGCCGGCACCCGGTCTTCCAGTGAACGCATGCTGCGTGGCGGAACAAATTGGTGTCGGACTTGCCGCGCTTCACCAACCAGTTCAATCGCATCGAATGCAGGGGTCAGGCCTAGCTCCAGGCTCAGCGACGCTACCGGCAATTCTTCCGGTCTGAGCCCCATCATTTCCGCCATCACGATGTCCACGGCAAAATGATTGGCACCGGCCAGAAGCAAGCCTGCCTGAATCGGTCGACCATTTCGCGGACCGTTGCCCTCCATGCCGGCCACCCCGTCGACAATCGACAACACCGGCTTGACCAACAGCGCCAAATCAACCAGCATGCCGGCAAAATCCCGCCGTTGCTGCGTCCGCAGATGAAACTGCGCCTTCTGGACGCCGACAATGCAGCCGAACAAGTTCTTGGTCGCTCCGGTCATCCCCATGAAGGTGTGCGTCTTCATTTTGGCCAGCGAAATGACTTTATCGACCCGCCCCAACACGTCGGTCAGGTAAAATTTCTTCAGCGTCCGTCCTTCAGGGCAAGGATACTCGACACTGTGCTCGAACGGAACCAGTTCGACGTTTTCTTGTTGACAAACTGCAAGAATGCCGCATTTTTCTGCTGTTTTCAGCGTGCTGGACACGCCCGGTGAATCGCCGACCAGCGGCGTCGCGCCTAGTTGACGCACCTGCCCGATCATCGCCCGCACCACTTCCGGGTGGGTCGTCACTGCACATTCGCTTGGCAACCCTTCCAACATATTCGGTTTCAACAGCACCCGCTCGCCGGGCTGGACAAACCGACTCATTCCTCCCAGCAATTCCATCGCCTGGCCGATTTTCCGGTCAATCAGTTCCGGTGAATAATCGGCCGCGCTTACAGCGACAACTCGATTGTTGTAATTCATGACCCCAAACCCACCCTCAACTATTTTATAGATGGCCAACATCCACCAACCTATTCCTCGACAATTCCTATTCTACAGTTTCACGGCGATTTCTGCCAGGCTATTGCCAACGCCAGCCATTATTCATCGGCTGCTATAAGAAAAGAGGCCGCGCATTGCTGCGCAGCCTCTTTTCTTATACGTTCACTCTCTTGTCCGACTACTTCAACTTATTATGGCAGCATCCATTTCAGCCAATAGGCCTGCAGGTACGTGATCACCGAAATCACCAGCACCATCGCGATACTATGCCAGAGCGTAAACCGGAACAGATCGCCTTCCCGGCCGACCAGGCCCGAAGCGGCGGTCGCCACGGAAATGCTCTGCGGCGAGATCATCTTGCCGCAAACGCCGCCGGTTGTATTGGCAGCCACGGTCAAGTGGGGATCGACGCCGATCTGTTCGGCCGCGGTTTTTTGCATTGAGCCGAACAAGGCATTGGAGGAGGTGTCGGAACCGGTCAGGAATACACCCAGCCAGCCGAGAATCGGTGAGAAGAACGGGAACAATCCACCAGTCGCCGTAAACGCCAACCCCAGCGTTGAGCTCATGCCGGAATAATTCATGATATAGGCCAGACCTAAAATCAATGAAATTGTAACGATCGGGAACTTAAGCTGTTTCAGGGTTTTGCCGAAACAGGTCACTGCTCTCCCGACTCCATAGTTGGGGATCACCAACAACGACAGGATGCCGGAGATGAGCAGCGCCGTACCGGCTGCCGACAACAGGTTCAGGGTATATTTTGCGGCATAAGGCGTGTTTTTCGCCACAACCGGCGCGGTTTTGATGACTAGCCCATCCAGACCGGGCCAGCTGTTGAGGAAGAAGGGAAACATTTTATCGATCGCGACGACGACTTGCTTGAACTGGATGTACTTGTCATCGGCCCAGAGGAATACCAGCACGGCCAGGATCAAGTACGGCGACCAGGCGCGAATCACTTCGCTCGTCGAATATTGCAGCACGGCCTTGCCGCCGGCACTGGGTTTTTCATCCGGAAAATGCCAGGTGTTTTTCGGTTTCCATACTTTCAGGAACATCAGGAAACCGACGATGGTCACGATGGCGGCAGTGATATCCGGCAGATATGGATTCACATAGTTGGCGGTAATGAACTGGGTTCCGGCAAATAGCCCTCCGGCGACCAACACGGCAGGCAGCACTTCCATGCCGCGTTTCCAGCCAGCCATCGTTACCACAAGCCAGAGCGGCACGAAGAAGGACAAAAATGGCAATTGGCGGCCAACGACCTGACTGATGTGCATCATGTCCAGGCCGGAAACCTGCGCCGCCACTACGATCGGAATTCCAATCGCGCCGAAGGCGACCGGCGCCGTGTTGGCAATCAGGCAAATTCCTGCGGCATAAATCGGATTGAAGCCGAGACCGACCAGCATCGCGGCGGTAATCGCCACCGGTGTGCCAAAGCCGGCTGTGCCCTCAATGAACGAGCCGAAAGCGAAGGCGATCAACACTGCCTGCAGCCGCCTGTCGTCCGTTACTGAGGCCAGCGAATTCTTGATAATCTCGAATTCGCCTGACTCCACTGTCATATTGTAAACCCAGATGGCGGTAATGACGATCCAGACAATCGGGAAAATACCGAACAGCATGCCATTGAGGGTGGCGCTAATCGCCAGTGACGAAGGCATCCCCCAGACGGCGATGGCCAACAACACCGCCGAGCCGGTGCCGATCATGGCGGCATGATGGCCTTTGGCGCGGCGAACTCCCAACATGTACAGCAAAATCATCAGCGGAATCGCAGCAATCAGCGCAGACAAAAAAATGTTGCCTAATGGGTCGTAAACTTGTACCCACTTCATTGGGAAGCCCCCTCATATTCATTTTTCGCGGCCCGAATGCCTCGTCTATTCGACAGTAAAAATTTTACCGGGATTCAAGATCAGATTGGGGTCCAGGGCTTTCTTAATCGCCCGCATCATCTCAAGTTCATCAGGATTGGTGTACTCTTCCATCAACTGGCGTCGCTTGTAACCGATGCCATGCTCGCCGGACAGCTTGCCACCGAGTTTGTACACCAGCGTGTAGACTTCTTTTTGGAACAACTTTAATGTTTCATCCCATTTTTCATCCGACAAGTTGCCTTTCAAAACATGGAAATGCACGTTTCCATCACCGGCATGGCTGGCAATCCGGGCTGCAAGACCGTAACGGGTGCTGATTTCCGCCGCCTGATGCATCAGGTTGGCAATCTGGTTGACTGGCACCACCATGTCTTCCTTCGACTGGATCAGGCTCTCTTCGCGGGCCGCTTCCAGGAAGGACTTCCGCGCATGCCAAATTTTGGCCGGATCGGCAACCAGGACTTCCAATGCGCCATTTTGCATGCACAGTTCATCCAGCAGCACGCTCTTGTCTTCCAGGTCTTCATCGCTTTGGCCTTCGACCTGGATGATGATATAGTTGCCGACATCGCTGTGCGGTTGCTTAGTTTTCAGGAAATGCTCCACGCTTTTGACTGTGCCGTTATCCATGAATTCGACGCAAGTCGGCGTAATACCGGCCTTGATGACTTTGGTCACGATGCCGATCGCTTGGTCGATTGTCGGAAAAATCGCCAGCAAATCAATCACGTTGTTGGGCATCGGCTTCAGTTTCAGCGTAATCTCGGTGATGATGCCCAAAGTCCCTTCCGCTCCCATCACCAAATGGTCCAGCGAATAACCGGTCGTCGATTTTTCCAGTCGGCCGCCCAATTGGACGATTTTGCCGAGCGGCGTAACAACTTCGATCGCATAGACCTGATGGCGGGTAGTGCCATATTTGATTGCACGGTTGCCTCCGGCGTTGGTCGCGACATTGCCGCCGATGACACAGCTGTCGCCACTGCAGGGGTCTCCGGCGTAAAACAGGCCTTTTTCTTTCGCCGCCTTTTGCACGTCATCCGTACGGACACCCGGCTGTACCACCATGTACATGGCGTCCTCGTTGATTTCCAGCACCTGGTTCATCCGCTCGGTACTGACTACTATCCCGCCGAACAACGGCACTGCCGCCGCTGCCAGCCCGGTTCCGCCGCCGCGTGCGACCACGGGAACCAGCGCGCGATTGGCCAATTTCATGATCTCGGCGATTTGCTGAGCGTTTTCAGGAAACACTACCGCTTCCGGCATATGCTGGTAGCGAGGGTCAGTCTCCTCGTCATGTGAATAGGTTTCCATCTTTTCCGGATCGATGGTGACATTTTTAGCGCCTACGATAGTTTCAAGCTCTTTCACCAATTCAGCTGTCAATGGGTTGTATTTTGCCACTTTTCTTCCCCCTTTGCGTTAAGTCAGCATACAATTCTATCGATCCGCGCGCCACACTCCTCTGCTCAGGTTTTCAGGAACTTTTCTAATCAAAGTTTCCTCTGATAAATACCCGATGCGGCGCGATAAATCCTGCGACATACAAGATAATCTTTTTCGTATATTTTTATCTCTGACGATAAAAATCATCTGTATTATTATTCTTCCAGCATCGAATCGCCATCGACAACGCCATCCGTTGCGCGGCATTATCCAGCGAACAGCCAAGCGCCGCTTCGATCCGTTGTTTGCGGAACTGGATCGTTTTTTCATGGACGAAAAGTTTTTCGGCGGCTGCTTTTTGCGATCCTGCACCAAGCAAAGCTTCCAATGTTTCAAAATACTCCTGCCGTTTCGGTTGTTTCATCGACAACAACGGAGCCAACATTTGCCGCGAAAACCCTTCCAGATGCGAATCCCAGATCGGCGTTATCAACTGAAAAATACCCAAGTCTTTGAAGTAGCAGGGATTGCCGAACCCGTCCAGCGCCTTGCAAACCCAGACCGCTTGCTTGGCCTGCGCATAAGCCGACTTCAGCCCGGTCAGCGACTCGCTACGGTCTGCCACACCCATCAACAATCCCGAGCCAAACTCGCCCGTCAGTGTCTTTTCCCAATTTTCCCGGCAACGGGAAAACAGCAGCGACAACTCTTCCTGCAGAGAGTCGAGATACAGCACTCCTACCAGGGAATCCTTGTGCTCCCAGGTCACGATTGCCGCGTCCATCGTCTGGACCAAACCGAGCAAACGATTCAAAGCAGTCCGCACCGACGGCTCCAGCACAAACAGAACAAACGGACGTTCCCATTTCAAATCGAGCACCGCCGCTTTCTCCAGCAGTCTGGGTCCCACCGGCTCAGTGCTTTCGAGCAGTTGGGCAAAGAAATTCTGGCGTTCATGGTCCCGTTTGATCTTGCTGATCGTTTCTTCGGCGGCGCGCAATTGACTGAGATCGACCGAAAAGGTGGCGATACCGGAAAATTCGCCTTCCATGTCTTTCAAGAGCACCGTGAACATTTGCGCCGGAAAAGTTTGCCCGTCCTTGTGACAGGCAACGATCTCCGTCGTACTGCGTCCGCCGGCAACGGTCGCGGCAACGATCTGGCTGCGTTTGGCAACCTGTTCATTCGGTTCGCCGGCGATGAGCAGCGCCGCGTCCAGGCCATGGGCCTCTTCCGCCGTATAGCCGAACAAGGCTTCTGCTGTCTTGTTCCAATAGATGATCTGATTTTCCCGGTTGGTAATTACAATCGCTTCCTGCAGCTGATTCAATAACTGCGTCTGGTATTTGGCGATAATCTCCGAGCGTTTTGCCGGCGACAGGCTGGCAGCCATATCGGTATAGAACAGGATTCGTTCCGAGATGTCCCGCGACACTCCCAGCACCGACGTCACTTTGCCGGCCTGATCTGTCACCAGTCGGGTAACTACTTCCGTCGATACCGTGCCTCCGTCCTTGCAGGATTGTTCGACATCGATCGTCTTGACGCGTTCCCGTTCGTCGCCAGCCTCGAAAGCCGCAATCTGGCCCGGCAAGATCAGCGAGTGGTAAGCGGCGGAACTGCTGGCAAAAGTGGCGGAGAAATCACTGTGCATGACTTCCTGCTGCGAAAATCCCCGCAAGTTGACCACCGACGGGCTGACATATTTGTAGCGCATGGAGTTCACATCCAGCAACCATACGGTATCGACCATGTTTTCCGTAATGAAACGATACTTCTCTTCACTTTCGCGCAACGCATTTTCGGCCTGTTTCCTTTCAATCGCCATCGAAACCTGGGCCGCGATAATCGCCAGAACGCCGCTGTCTTCTTTTTTGAACGACTGTGTCCGGTCATTGGAAAACATGATGATGACTCCATAAACCTGACCGTGCGAGTCGCTGAGCGGCACTCCCAACCAATCAAAAGCGGTGTCCAGTTCATTGTCAATTTCTCCGTCCTCAACCAGGCGGGAGAATTCTTCGGCGTTGATGTATTCGGCCCGGCCCAGCGCCATGAAATATTCGGTCACGCCTTTGCCGAGCGGCCGTTGCTGCAAAACTGAGTTGGTTTCATCCACGCAGTAGGGGCGAACGATTTTGCCGGTGTTTTGATCTAGCAGAGAAATATATAAATTCTTGGCCGGCAACACTCTTTGCAATAATCGATGCACCGTCGCGAACAACTCGTCCAGCGATTTCGCCAATACCGCCGCCTCGCTGATTTCCCGCAAAACGGACTGAATTTCGCCACTGCGTCGCAGTTCATCATTCTGGCTTTTCAACAGCTGCTGGGCCAGATTCAGGTCCTGTACCGTTTCTTCCAGCAGCTTGGTACGTTGCCGGATGCGTTCTTCCAGTTGCGCGTTCAGCGACAACAGCGATTTTTTCCAATAGCCGTATTCAGCCTGAAAGTGAAAATAATTGGATAGCAGTTTGCCGATATTGTGATAGATGGCAGCCAAGCGGCGAATTTTTTCCGGATCATTGACTTTTTGCGATGCTATGGCTGCCAATGCCGCCGTTTTGTCCTGAACGCCAATTTCGTCAAAATATCGATTCAGCCGCTCAATCGCCGCCGCATCCGGCCTTTCCGTCCATACCTGGCCGCCAGACACATTGCCGATGCGACGATTCAGCAGCATGATCGGCGCCGTAAAGTCGATAATGCCAGCGTGGCACTGGTATACTATCGGTTCGCCGCGCTCTTCCGACAGTTGGCCTTGCTTGCTCGCCTCCAGTTTGCAGCGCTTCAGCCCCTCCGCCGAACCACGGATGTGCTGTTGGCAAAGCTCGGTGAAATTGCAGTATGGGAAAACCGGAGATCCGTCAGGGTCCGACAGCGTCGTGGCAATGTCAAACTCCGCCGAAATTTCTTCGATCAGCGCCTGCAGGATTTGTTTTTCTTCCGGCGAAATCAGATGACTGATCTTGAGATTTTTTTCCTCGATATGGGCAACCAGTTCCAGTTCCGAATGGAGCATGGAAAATCCCTCCCGCACTGTGTTGCTTTTTTTCCGCGACTGCGGACCTCTCTATCAGTTCGCGTGACACCTGCCAATTTCCTGTCTAAACAATGCCCTCAGGCCTTTTCTTTACACCACTCAATGTTATTGCATTTTTTCACACGGCCCTTGACAGTCATTTTCGCTTCGTGCTATATTGTTGTCAATTCAAATTGCCAATCAGCGAAGAACGGGACGAGTACGCATGTCTGCTTTGGTTTCAGCGAGCCGGTGTCCGGTGCAATCCGGAGGTGAGATGACCGGTCCAGAGTCCATGTCGAATGGCCCCGCGAGCTGCCCACCGAACTGTTAGTAGGCTGGGCCGGTTGCCTCCGTTAGCGGGCTTAGGGTATCGGCGCAAGCTCGTACCTGAACCAAGGGAAAACTTTTGTTTTCCGAATTAGGGTGGTACCGCGAACCATTTCGCCCCTGTCGGGTGGAGTGGTTTTTTTATTTGCCCGAATCAGCGCACAACTTCATATGGCCCAATCAGCGAAGAACGGGACGAGTACGCATGTCTGCTTTGGTTTCAGCGAGCCGGTGTCCGGTGCAATCCGGAGGTGAGATGACCGGTCCAGAGTCCATGTCGAATGGCCCCGCGAGCTGCCCACCGAACTGTTAGTAGGCTGGGCCGGTTGCCTCCGTTAGCGGGCTTAGGGTATCGGCGCAAGCTCGTACCTGAACCAAGGGAAAACTTTTGTTTTCCGAATTAGGGTGGTACCGCGAACCATTTCGCCCCTGTCGGGTGGAGTGGTTTTTTTATTTGGCAAAATGATTTCCCGCAGGAATGAGGAGGAATGAGTCATGTTGAAAGAAGTGCTGAATCAGGTTATCGGCGGTGAAAACCTGTCCCGCCAGGCAGCGCAGGAGTCGATGCAGACAATCATGTCGGGCGATGCCAGTGAAGCCCAGATCGGCAGCTTGCTGACCGCGCTGCGAATCAAAGGCGAGACTAGCGAGGAAATTGCCGGCTTTGCCGAAAGTATGCGCAGCCACACCGTCAAAGTCGACTGTCGTCAGGCTGGATTGCTGGACACCTGCGGAACCGGCGGCGATCGCAAGGGAACATTCAACATCTCCACTGCCGTTGCCTTTGTTGTAGCCGGGGCCGGCGTCGCCGTCGCTAAGCATGGCAATCACGGGGTATCCAGTTCCTGCGGCAGCGCTGATGTTTTGAAAGCTTTGGGTATCCGGATCGACCTGCCGGCGCAAAGCGTGGCAGACGGCATCGAATCTGCGCAGATCGGTTTTCTATACGCCCCCACTTTTCATCCGGCGATGAAATATGCCGGCAAACCGCGCCGCGAACTCGGTTTCCGCACAGTGTTCAACGTATTGGGTCCGCTGACCAATCCTTTAGCTGCCGAGTGTCAACTGCTGGGTGTTTACGATCGGTCACTGACCGATAAACTGGCAAATGTTTTGTTGCAGTTGAACAGCCGCAGGGCGATGGTTGTGCACGGGTTGGACGGACTAGACGAGATTTCCACCTCAGCGCCGACTCAGGTATCTGAACTGCTCGACGGCCAGATTCGCTCTTATGTGATCGAGCCCGCTGACTATGGAATTCCGACGGCGGACCATGCTGCCATCAGCGGCGGCAGTCCGACCGACAACGCCGAAATTATCAACACCCTCCTGCAGGGAGAACGGGGCGCCAAACGCGACCTGGTGCTATTAAACGCCGCGGCTGCACTGGTAGTTGCGGGAAAAGCCGAAAACATCCGGGAAGGCCTGAAGCTGGCAGCTGGCAGCATCGACAGCGGCGCCGCCCGTAGCAAGCTGGAGCGGCTGCGCGAACTCAGCCTGCAGAAACAATGCTGATAAAAATTTGCGGTATCCGTTCACTGGCAGCTGCGCAAACCGCCCAGGAAGCTGGCGCCGATTTGATTGGATTCGTGTTCGCTGCCAGCCGGCGGCAAATCGATGTCGCCAGTGCAGCCGGCATTTGCAAATCAGTTTCTGGCCCCGGCAAAGTCGGCGTGTTTGTCAATCAGCCGCTGGATGAGGTCAACTCGATTGCCGAACAGTGCCAACTGGATTACATCCAATTGCACGGCGATGAGCCTGCCGAATACCGCCGCAATCTGAACCGCCCGCTGATTCGGGCCGTTCGCGTCGGGCCTGGCTTTAGCCCAGCGGCGCTTGAAGTTGAGACTGACAGCTGGCTGCTGCTGGACAGCTTCGTAGTCGGGCAACAGGGCGGCAGCGGCGTTGCTTTTGATTGGCAGGCTACCCACCAGCTGATCGGCCGACCGCAGCAAAAGTTTTTCGTTGCCGGTGGCCTGAACGCGGCCAATGTCGCCGACTCCATCCGCATCCTGCGACCTGACGGAGTCGACGTCTCCGGCGGCGTAGAAACCGATGGAATAAAAGATCCCGCTAAAATACGCCAATTTATCGCCGCGGCTAGGGCCGCAGAAAGGAATCATCTATGCTAAATCAAATTGTCGCCGCGATTCGCGAACAAGTAGCAATCTTGAAACAAACCCAGCCGATGGACCCTTTGTCAATCCAGCCGGCAAGCTTCGCGCTCAGCCGCGCCCTGGAGGCCGCCGACTGGACGTTGATCGCCGAATGCAAGCTAACCTCGCCAGCCAAAGGTCCGTTGTGCGACTCCCGAAGCGTGCCGGAACTGGCGCGGATTTTCACTGACAATGGGGCAACTGCGCTATCTGTTCACACCAGCGCGCCGTTTCAGGGCAAGTTGGCCGACATCGCCGCCGTTCGCGCCGTCAGCCCGCTGCCGATCCTGCGCAAGGACTTCATCATCGACGAATATCAGGTGTACGAAGCCCGCGCCGCCGGCGCAGATGCCATCCTGTTGATTGCGGCTATTCTAACTGACGCCGAGCTAAATCAGTTCCTGTCAACTGCCACTCGGTTCGGCATGGACTGTCTGGTCGAAGTGCACAGCCTGTCGGAACTGGAACGCGTCAAAAACACCAGCGCCCGCCTGGTCGGCATCAACAATCGTGACCTGACCACATTCACCACCGATATTGCCAACACATTTTCCCTGTTGCCGCATTGCGATCCGCGTTGGCGACTGATCAGCGAAAGCGGCATCCGCTGCCGATCCGACGCCAGTCAGCTAAAGCAGGCCGGGGTCCATGGCATTCTGGTCGGCGAAAGTCTGGTCAAGGCCGCCGATATCGCTGCCCACTGCAGCGATCTGGCCCTGCGGTAAATCGTTTCCTAAATTTGCAACAACAAATAGGGAGGAATCAACATGCCTGATCAAAAAGGACGCTTTGGTGACTTCGGCGGCCGGTTCGTGCCGGAAACCGTCATGCCGGCGCTGCATGAACTGGAAGAATTCTATACGAAGATAAAAAACGACCCGGAGTTCCAGGCCGAATTCAGCCGCTATCTAAAACAATACGCCGGGCGACCAACGCTGCTCTACTATGCTGAGAACCTGACCAAACATTACGGCAAAGCTAAGATTTTTCTGAAACGGGAAGATCTGCTGCACACCGGCGCGCACAAAATCAACAACGCCCTCGGCCAAGCGCTGCTGGCCCGCCGTATGGGCAAAAAACGCATCGTTGCCGAAACCGGCGCCGGGCAGCACGGCGTGGCCTGCGCTACCGTCTCAGCCTTATTCGGGTTAGAGTGTTGCGTATTCATGGGCGAGGAAGACATGGAACGGCAGGCACTGAACGTGTTTCGCATGAAGCTGCTGGGAACCGAAGTCATCCCCGTGACCAGCGGCAGCGGCACCCTGAAGGACGCCACCAGCGAAGCGATCCGCTACTGGGTCACCAACATCCGCGACACGCATTACATCATCGGCTCGGTGGTCGGCCCTCATCCCTATCCGATGATTGTCCGCGATTTCCAGGCAATCATCGGCGATGAAATTCGGCAACAAGTCGCCAGTTTCAGCGAGGCGCCGCTGCGTTACGTCGTCGCCTGTGTCGGCGGCGGTAGCAATGCGATGGGTACTTTCTATGAATTCCGCAACGACGCGGCGATTCGCAAAATCGGCGTAGAGGCTGCCGGCAAGGGTTTGGGCGCTGAACACGCCGCTTCACTCACACTCGGTCGCCCCGGCGTGCTACACGGTGCGCTGAGTTATCTATTGCAGGATGAGGACGGTCAGGTCATCCCGGCCTATTCGATCTCAGCCGGCCTGGACTACCCCGGCGTCGGCCCTGAACATTCTTTTTTCAAAGATACGGGCATCGCCAGTTACGTTTCGGTCACCGACAGCGAAGCACTGGAGGCATTTCAGCGGTTAGCCCGCTGTGAAGGGATCATCCCGGCGCTGGAAAGTTCGCATGCGCTGGCTTATCTGGAAACCCTGATGCCCGAGACCCGGCCTGATGAGAGCGTTGTCGTCTGCCTGTCCGGCCGCGGCGACAAGGATGTCCAGCAAGTTTCAAAAGTACTGGAGGGATTATAATGTCCGTTCTGGCTGATAAATTAAACGCCAACAAGGCGCAAGGGCGCAAAAGTCTGATCGTCTATATCACCGCCGGTTATCCGGATATGGATACAACCTTGGCTGCCGTACTGGCGGCAGAGGCGGCGGGCGCCGATCTGATCGAACTGGGCATCCCGTTTTCCGATCCGATCGCCGACGGCCCGGTCATCCAAAAAGCGGCCGTCACTTCGCTCGCCGCCGGAACCACGCCGCGTAGCTGTTTGGAATTGGCCCGGCGCATCCGCCGCCAATCGCAGATTCCGCTCGGCTTTATGACTTACATCAACCTAATTCTCAGCTACGGACCGGAAAAATTTGCCCGCGATTGCCGCGAAGCTGGCGTCGATGCCCTGATCATCCCCGATCTGCCGCCGGAAGAGAGCGATTTGTTGCAAATCCCCTGTGATCAGCACGGACTGGATCTGATTCAGTTCGTCACGCCGACCAGCACTGCCGAGCGGGTGGCAATGGCCTGCCGCAGCGCCTCCGGTTTCATTTATTGCATTTCCAACACCGGCGTCACCGGGGTTCGCTCGATCGATTACAGCGCCGTCGTTCCCAGCGTCGAACTGGTTCGGCAGGTCACCGACCTGCCGGTAGCGATCGGCTTTGGCATCGGCACGCCAGCAGCGGCCCGGGCCGCTAGCCGCTTCGCCGATGGCGTCATTGTCGGCAGCGCGGTGGTGCAGTTGCTCGAAACCAAAGATATCGCTGCAGTACAGAGCTTGCTCGGGGCGATTCGCCAGGAACTGGACAAGGAGGGGGAATCCGATGCGTCTGTATCCTGATAAGGAAGCTTTCCTGCGCCTCGCCGCCAGCCACAACATCGTGCCGGTGTTCGCCGACCTGTCCGTCGATCTGGAAACACCGGTATCACTGTATTACAAAATTGTCGGCGACGCCCCCGGCTTCATGCTGGAAAGCGCCGAAACCAGCAAAAATTTTGGCC
>CAZYJK010000007.1:0-1262 GCA_964647865.1 uncultured Veillonellaceae bacterium
AAGGGGGACCGGCGCCCCGGTCCCCCTTGTTTTTGTTGTTCTATTTGTCGAACAGTTTGCTCAAGGCAAATTTGTTCACCTGTCGATTGAGTTTAGCTATGGAGGTTGTCAGTGGAATGCTCTTCGGACAGACTTCCACGCAGTTCTGCGCATTGCCGCAGCCGGCGATGCCGCCCGGGCCCATCAGACCTTCCAGTCGGCCCTCTTTTTGCATCGCCCCGGTCGGATGCATGTTCATCAGGTGCACCTGTGCGACCGGCGCCGGACCGATGAATTCGGACTTGTCGTTAAAGTTCGGGCAGGCCTGCATGCAGCAACCGCAAGTCATGCAACGCGACAGCGGATAAACCTCTTCCTGCTGCACCCGCGACATCCGCGGTCCCGGTCCCAAGTCAGCCGTTGTATCGACCGCCACCCATGCCTGGACTTTTTTCAGGTTATCAAACATTTTCTGCCGGTCAACAATCAGATCGCGCACGACCGGAAACTTGTCCAGTGGCGCCAGAGTAATCGGCTGCTCGATCTTATCGACCAGACAGGAACAGGATTGACGCGGCTTGCCGTTGATCACCATCGCGCAGGCGCCGCAGACTTCCTCCAGGCAGTTGCAGTCCCAGACCACCGGTTTGGTTGTTTTGCCTTCTTTAGTGACCGGGTTCTTCTGCACTTCCATCAAGGCGGAAACCACGTTCATCCCCAGCGACCAGGGAACGATGAATTCTTCGGTATACGGGGCGGAGTCCGGCGAATCCTGCCTTTGCACAATCAGATGAACGGTCTTTTGTTGTTCGCTCATCTTATTTCGCCTCCTTTGCGGCCGGGTCAGCGGCGGGTTTCTTGGTGTTGTCCACGTCATAGCGACGGGCCCGCGGCTGGATCAGCGATGTGTCGACCGGGTCATAACTGAACGAGGGTCCATCAGGAGTCCAAGAAGCCTTGGTCGTCTTCAGCCAGTTCTCATCATCCCGCTCGGGGAAGTCCGGCTTGAAGTGACCGCCACGGCTCTCGTTACGCCGCAGGGCGCCTTGGGTGATGACGCGTGCCAGTTCCAGCATGTTCCACAGCTGGCGGGTGAACATCACTTCCTGATTGGCGTGTCTGGATGAATCGCTGATGCCGATATGCTTCCAGCGTTCCTGCAGCTCCGCCAGCTTGTCGTCGGTTTCCTGCAGCTTGTTGTTGTAGCGCTGAATCGTGACGTTCTCGGTCATCCAATCGCCCAGCTCGCGATGAATCTTGAACGGATTTTCTTTGCCATCCAT
>CAZYJK010000007.1:1362-29089 GCA_964647865.1 uncultured Veillonellaceae bacterium
ATTTTCATCGGCACTTTGCGCGGATCTTCGCCGACGAAGTTCTCGTAGATTTCGATGATCGCACCCAGTTTGCGGTCGATCTCTTTCGGATCGAGATGCGTCAGGTCCAGATTGACCAGGTTCTGACCGTTCAGGCCGAGACCCATTTCGGTACAGACCTTGAAAATCGCCCGGGCTGCGATGTCGCGCGGCACCAGGTTGCCGTAGGCAGGGTACCACTCCTCGAGGAAATACCAGGGCTTGCCGTCTTTATAGGTCCAGATGCGACCGCCTTCGCCGCGGGCCGACTCGGACATCAGACGGCGTTTGTCCTCACCCGGCAATGCAGTCGGGTGAATCTGAATGAACTCGCCATTGCCAAAAATCGAACCCTGCTGATAGGCGATCGATGCGGCAGAGCCGGTCGAGATGGTACCGTTGGTGCTGCGACCGAACACCATGCCGAGACCGCCGGTCGCCAGGATCACCGCATCGGCGGTGAAGGCTTCCATCCGCATATCGTACATGTTTTGGGCCACGATGCCGCGACACTCGCCGTTATCGTCGAGAATCAGGCGGACAAATTCCCACTGTTCGAATTTCTTGACCAGCTTTTGCTCTTCGTAGCGCCGAACTTGTTCATCCAATACGTACAGCAGTTGCTGACCGGTACTGGCGCCGGAGAACGCGGTCCGGGTATGTTTGGTGCCGCCGAAGGGACGCAGGTCGAGCAGTCCTTCCGGCGTACGGGTAAACATCATGCCCATCCGGTCCAGCAGGTGAATCAGGCCGGGCGCTGCATCGCACATCGCCTTGACCGGCGGTTGATTGGCCAGGAAGTCGCCGCCCAGCACCGTATCCTCGAAATGCTGCCGGGTCGAGTCGTTTTGCCCCTTGGTGTTGAGAGCGCCGTTGATGCCGCCTTGGGCGCAGGCCGTGTGCGAGCGCTTGACCGGCACCATCGAAAACAATTCCACATTCTGTTTCAGTTCCGCGATGCGCACCGTGGCCATCAGGCCGGCTGCACCGCCGCCAACTATAATAAATTTCATCTTCGCACTGTCCTCCTATACCCGGAAATAGGTGAGCGCCACGAGTCCGCTGACACTAAGCAGCGCAAACAGGCCCCACGCAGCATACTGACTGAACCGCTGAGCCCTCGGCCCGGCGGTGATTCCCCAGGTGATCAGGAACGTCCACAGTCCGTTGGTCAGGTGGAATATCGCACAAACAAGTCCTAATGCGTGCAACCCTAGGATCACCGGGTCGGCGAAGATCTTGGCCACTTTGTCGAAGGTTGTTACCTGTCCCAGCCCGGCGCCGCCGAAGCGGAACAACCAGACATGCCAGGCGACAAAGGCGATCGTGATATAGGCCGTAATCCGTTGCAGATAAAAATTCCAGTTACGGGCGTAAGAATAGGCCAACACATTGTTTTTCGACTCAAAGGCAATCACGATTCCATACAGGCCGTGAAACAACAGCGGCACTGCGATAAACAGAATCTCCAGCGCATACAGCAACGGCAAACTTTGCAGAAACGCCGTGGCCGCATCGAACGCTTTCGGGCCGACGATGGCCCGGCTGATCGTGAATACATGTTCCAACAGGAAAAAACTCAGTGGCACCACTCCCAGCAGGGAGTGTATCCGTTTCAGATAGAACTCATTGGTATTCAACGCTGCATCCCCTCCTTGCTTTTGGACCGACTATTCCTGAATGTACGGGGCCTGGCCGACCTGGTAAAAATCCTTGCCATCCGAATCCATGACCACGATGGCCGGAAAATCTTCCACCGTCATGCTGGCGACCGCTTCCGGCCCCAGTTCTCCGTAGGCCAGGACTGTGTACTGCTTGATCCGTTTGGCGATCAGGGCGCCGGCGCCGCCGACCGCGGCAAAGTAAACCACACCGTGCTTCTTCATCGCGTCGATGACGGCCTGGCTACGATTGCCCTTGCCGATCATGCCGCGCAATCCCTGTTCAATCAGACGGGGCGTGTAACTGTCCATCCGACCGGAAGTGGTCGGCCCGGCGGAGCCGATCGGCTCGCCAGGTTTGGCCGGCGAAGGTCCGACATAATAAACCACCTGGTTTTTCAAGTCGACAGGTAGCGGTTGCCCGGCGTCCAGCGCTTCCACCATCAGTTTGTGCGCAGCGTCGCGGGCGGCGATGATCGTTCCTGAAATCAGCACGCTGTCGCCGGCTTTCAGCGAGCGGGCGACGGATTCATCAAACGGCGCAGTGATACGAATCGGTTGCTTTGCCATCTTTCCCACTCCTCCTACAACTCTATTTCGGCGTGCCGGGCCGCGTGACAGTTGATGTTGACCGCGACAGGCAAGCTGGCGATATGTGTGGGATACCATTCAATATTCACTTTGAGTGCTGTGGTCCGACCGCCGAGCCCCTGCGGCCCGATGCCGGTCTTATTGATCAGCTCGAGCAGTTCTTGTTCCAGCGCCGCGTAACGCGGATCGATGTTGCGGCTTTCGATATCGCGGGCTGCTGCGCGTTTGGCGCAAATCGCCGCCATCTCCATCGTTCCGCCAAGCCCGACGCCGACTACCATCGGCGGGCAGGAGTTAGAGCCGGCGGCCTTGACCACTTCGACCACGAATTTTTTCACGCCGGCCACGCCATCGGCAGGCACCATCATCTTCAACGCGCTCTTGTTTTCCGAGCCGGCGCCTTTGGGGGCCAGTTTGATTTTCACTTTGTCGCCGGGCACGATCCGGGTGTGAATGACCGCCGGCGTATTGTTCTTAGTGTTGGCACGGTCAAATAAAGGCTCTGCCACGGCGGATTTACGCAAATAATATTCTACGTAACCCTTGGCGACTCCTGCATGGATTGCCTCGTCCAGCGCTCCTCCGGCGAGGTGCACATCCTGCCCGACATCAACAAAAACAATTGCCAAGCCGGTGTCCTGACAGATCGGCATGTCCTCGTTACGGGCAATGTCGGCATTCTCCAACAGTTGGCCCAAAATCTCCTGTCCGCTGGGAGATGGTTCATTGTCGCGCGCTTTCTGAAACGCCTCATAAACATCCTGCGGCAGATAACAGTTGGCCTGCTTGGCCAGTTGGGCAACGGCTTCCGTGATTGTCGACACCTGCAGTTCTCGCATACTCTTCCCTTCTTTCCTGATGATTTAATAAACGACTATGCCTTTGACGGGGCTATCACAGCGGAAACTTGTCCAGCCAAAGGCATAGTCCATATTATTTTACCAGAGACCGACAATCTTCCACCAGAAGGCACCAAAGCCGATGAACACAACCAGGTTGACCAACGAAATGATAAAACCGAGTTTCCACCAGGTCCCTTGCGGGATGTAACCCGAACCGAAATAAATCGGTGCCGGGCCGGTCGCATAGTGGGTGATGCCGCCAAACAGCGCGGAAATAACGCCCAGGCTCATCGCAGCCAAGAACGGCGGCGCGCCTGCGCCCACCGCCACCGCCAGGAACGCAGCGTACATCGCGGTGACATGCGCCGAAAGGCTGGCAAACGCGTAGTGCGAATACATGTAGGCCAACAACAAAATGACCAGCGCAATCGTCCAGGGAATACCGACGAGCGAACCGGCAATCAGTTTGGCAAACCAGGCGATGACGCCGTATTTTGTCAGCGCGCTGGCCAGGCTGATCAGGCCACCCATCCAGATCAGGGTATCCCAGGCACCTTTTTCGGCCAGAATGTCTTTCCAGTCGATCGCCTTGCCGATCAGCATGATGCCGACTCCCAGCATGGCGACGATGGTGGCGTCGATTTTGGTGATGCTGCCGGTAGCCCAGAGGACCAGCGCCAACACGAACACGCCGCTGACGATCTTTTCGCCGCTTGACATCGGGCCCATCTTTTCCAGTTCTTTACGGGCAATCTCTTTGGCTTCCGGCGTCTTGTCAATTTCCGGCGGATAGATCTTATACAGCAGATATGGCACAATAGCCAGCGAAATCAGGCCCGGCAGCACGGCGGCCAACGCCCAGGTTCCCCAGCTGATCTGGACTTTGGCGGTTTGCAACGCCAGGACCGCAACCAGCGTGTTCGGCGCTACCGAGGTCAGAAACATCGCCGAAGTGATCGTGTTGCCCTGAAACGCCGTTTTCATCAGATACGAACCGATTTTGCGCGACGATTCGCCCGGTTCGGAGCCAAACGCCGAGCAGAGGCTGCGCACGATCGGGTACATGATTCCGCCGGCGCGGGCGGTGTTAGACGGGGTAGCCGGTGCAATGACCAGGTCGCTGAGCACCAGCGCGTAGCCGAGTTTTAGCGAGCTGTCGCCGATCGCGCCCATGATCTTGTAGGCGATCCGTTTGCCGAGGCCGGTTTTGATAAAGCCCAGCGCAAACAAAAACGCCGACACGATCAGCCACATGATACTCTGGCCGAATCCGTTCAGCGCTTCAGCCGGAGTCAGTGTCTTCGTCAGGCCGGCAATACTCAGGGAAATAAACGCAATTGCTCCAATAGGCAAAGGTTGAAGGATAAAACCGATAATCGTGGCGACAAAAATCGCCAATAGATGCCAAGCCTGGGGCTTTAACCCGGCCGGCGCAGGCAGGAACCATAGGATAAGTCCGATTACAACCGCGATGAGTCCGTTTCTCAGGTCTTTGTTCATGAATTCTCCCCCTTTTATTTTTTCTTGTCTGTTTTGTTTCTTCGTTTGCCATGATATTTTTTTATTATGGCAGGAAAAAACCGCAGAAAAAACTGGAATGAACTCCCGAGTAAAAGACACCTGTCTACTGTTTACTATAACATTCTGTCAGTTCAAATATCCAATAGATGACGGGAATGATATAATAAATAATTGTAATGATCTCATACTTACTTCGGGGAGGGACGTATGGAAATCCGACAACTGGAATACTTTGTTTCCGTGGTGGAAACCAATAGCTTTACCAAAGCGGCGGAAAAACAATATGTCAGTCAGCCCTGCATCACCCACTCCATCCGCAAGCTGGAAGAAGAACTGGGATTCGAACTGTTCGACCGCAGTCAGAAAAAATCGCCGCTGACGGATGAAGGCAAGCGGTTTTATCTGCGTGCCTGCAACCTGTTGAACGAACTGCGCGACACGATGACGGAAATGAACGAGTTGCGCAACCTGTCCCGCGGCACGATCAACCTGGCCATTCCGCCGATGATCGGCAGCTGTCTGTTCCCTTATCTGTTCACCAGTTTCCAGACCCAATACCCGCATTTGACGCTGAATGTCTGCGAAGAAGGTTCCTTTTCCGCCCATCGGATGATCGAACAGGAGGAACTTGACCTTGGCATCATCATTTTGCCCGACCCAAATTTAGAGACTCTCCAGTCTGTTCAACTTACCCAGCAGGAAATCCTGCTTGCCGTCGCGCCGACCCATCCGTTGGCCCAGCGTGAATCGGTGTGTTTTGCCGATTTGCGGCAGGAAAAATTCATTCTGTTCAAAAGCAATTTTTTCCAACGGCATGCTATTTTGAACCGTTGTCAGCAAGAAAACATCGAACCAAATATCGTGTTCAACTCCAGTCAGGTTGAGACCGTCAAATCACTAATATCGCACGGCATCGGCATTTCATTTTTAATGCGGATGGCGGTGCAGGGGTTACCGGGCATTGTCGGGGTTCCGCTAAACCCGCCGATCCATGTCAAAATCGGCCTGGCCTGGAAAAAAGGCCGACAACTTTCCCCGTCGGCTCGCGCCTTCATCAACCTGGTTACTTCGGAAACCGAAAAAGCCCTGGCGATTCCCACGATTTGCTAGAAACAATACCGCAGGCTAATCAGCTTAACCTGCGGTATTTTCATGCGGTCAACCTTCCATTTGTTTTTTGATCAGCGGCTTGATCCCGCCACTGGCCAAAATATTCATCACATAGTCGGAAAGCGGCTGCGCCTGCAAGGTTTTGCCTGAGGTCTTGTTGAGAACCGTGCCGGTAGTCATGTTGAATTCGATTACATCACCCCGATTCACGACTTTGCTGATCCCGGGGCAGACAATCAGCGGCACGCCCAGATTGATCGCATTGCGATAGAAAATTCGGCCATAGGAGTCAGCCAGGATCGCGCCTACGCCAGCGGCCTTCAGTGTTACCGCTGCATGCTCGCGACTCGAACCGCAGCCAAAATTGGTTGCGGCAACAATCAGGTCGCCCTGTTGTACTTCCTTGACAAAGTTGGGATCAGCTCCCTCCATCGCATGCTTGCCAACTTGGTCAGGGTCCGTCAGGTCGAGAAACCGGCCGGGATAAATCTGGTCCGTATCAATATTCGGTCCATAAACAAATGCTTTGCCTGTCAAAATCTTTTGCACACTCATCACCCCTATTTCAAGTATTCGGTCGGATCAACGATTTTGCCGGCTAGCGCCGCTGCTGCAACGGATGCCGGTGAGCCCAGATAAATTTCGGCTTTGGCTGACCCCATCCGGCCGGGGAAGTTGCGACTGGATGCGGTAATACAGGTTTCGCCCGAACCCAGCATCCCTTCGTGTGTCCCCAGACATGCTGCGCAGCCGGGGGTAACAAAGGTTGCGCCTGCCTCGACCAGCGTTTTCATCGTGCCATTGGCCATTGCTTCCAGCAAAACTGCCTTGGAGGCCGGCACCACGATAAACCGGGTGCGCGGATTGATTTTTTTGCCCTGCAGAATACCGGCAGCAATCGCCAGATCGTCAGCCCGGCCGCCGGTGCAAGTACCGAGAAATGCCTGGTTGATCGGGGTTCCCACATACTTCGCTATCGGCGCCACATTATCCACGCTGTGCGGCGCCGCGATCTGCGGCGTCATCCCGGTCACGTCGAATGTGTGCTCCGCTGCATATTGGTAGCCCGGATCGGTTGTGAAAATCTCATATTCGTGCTGAACCTTGCCGCGCAAAAACTCCAGCGTGATCTCATCCGGCTGGATATAGGCGGTTTTGGCGCCCAGTTCGGTCGTCATGTTGCACAGCGCCATGCGCTCGGAAATACTGAGTTGTTTGAGTACCGGTCCGGTGAATTCGACGCCGCGATACACACCGTAATCTGCTCCCAAAGCGCCGATTACCTTTAAAATGACATCCTTGGCAAACACGCCGTGCGGCAGCGTGCCGTCCAAGTGAATCCGGATGATTTCCGGGATGCGGAACCACAATTGCCCGGTCGCCATGATAATCGCCAGGTCAGTGGCGCCAACGCCGGTGCCGAAAGCGCCAAAGGCGCCGTGAATCGTGGTGTGCGAATCGGTGATGACCAGCACCTGGCCCGGATAGACCAGTCCTTTATCGGCCATGACCTGATGGCAGACGCCCTGATCGACATCCATCAGCAAATCGATGCCCTGTTCCCAGCAAAACTCACGGAACTGCTTTTGATTGTCGGCCTGCATGATCGTCGATGCCGGCGCATAGTGGTCGAGAAAAACCACGATTTTATTCGGGTCGTGAACTTTTTTGCCGCCCATTTCGAAAAAGGAACGCAGCGTCTGCAGGTACAAATCATTGATCCCGGCCATATCTACTTTACAATTGACAATTTCACCAGTGGTGACAGTCGGTTTACCCGCCGCCCGGGCCAGGATTTTTTCGATCGCATGCATTGTCTGATAACCCCCTAAAATTTTATTCAGTAATGGTTTATTTGGTCGGTGTGGCATTGAGCGGCACAGTGATTGAACCCATGGGCATCAGGGTGATTGTCGGTTTAGGGCCAAGTTTTGCATACGCCAGTTGCAGCGCCGCTTCGATATCTTTGGCCGGCGTGAACAACAGCATTTTGGCAAAATCCGGTTCCATACCGGACACCAGAATAAATTCGGCTTTTTTCATCAAGCGGGTAACCGCATAGGCTTTGTGGGCGCCGATTTCAAACTTAGCCCGCAGCGCCGTCTCCACCAGTTCCGGCGAGGGGTTGTCCTTCATCATTTTTTCATACTGCGCCGAGCCGGAGCCTTCCTCGCACTCGCCAAGGATTATTACGACGCCGCCTTCGCGCACTGCACACCAGGCATTGTCCATCGTTTTCTGCAGCTGGTACACGTTGATGTCTTTGGGATAGCCGCCGCAGGTGGCGATCACGAGATCGGCCTCCTGCTTCACTGCCGCGCCATATACCTTGTCCACCATCTTGCAGGCTTCCTTGTGCGCCTCGACATAATCACCTGCAAACACCTCGAGGAAACGTTTTTCCTCATCCAGCACCACATTGATCAGGAAGGAAGGCCGGCACATTTCCGTGCATTCGACCTGGTCATGATACACCGGGTTCCCTTCGAGGCGGCCAATCACGGCATTGGGGTCAAACATCATGCTGTGGTTGTGCCGAATCGTTTCATAAGCGGCCACGCCAGGCATCAGTGCCTTGCGGCCGCCGCCGTAGCCGGAGAAGAAATGGTGAACAATGCCGCCGGTACAGATGATGTGGTCCACTTCGGTCACCAGTTTGCTGAAACCGACCTTGGTGCCGCGGGAAGTGGTGCCAAAATACTGCATCTGGCTCTCGTCCCGGCAGTCAGGGTTGTACATCTTGACCCGTTTGGCGACCGCCTCACCGACCGCTTCCACCATTTCCTCTTCGGTCATGGCCCGGTGGGTCCCCAGGGCAAATACGATCCGCATATCGGAATCCGGCACACCAACCGCGTTCAGTTCATCCAGCAAAACCGGCATAAAGATATAACTGCGGGCGATGCGGGTCGGGTCATTGACAATGAACGCCACGGTCTGGCCGGGTTTTACAATCTCCCGCAGCGGCGGTGTCCCAATAGGATTGCGAATTGCCGCCAGCACGGCAGCCGCCGGATCGGGCAATGCCGGAAATTCATTGATCACCAACTCATCCAATACCAGTGCCGGATCCAGGGAAAACTTGACAGAGCCTTTGCCATACTTGAAACTGTACTCTTTCACACGATTTCCTCCTTTTGCTGCGTTGCGTCGACCTTACTGGATAGATTCTTATGCATAAATGATGCCAATTGCAAAAACCGTCAATTAGCGCTATTATTCTAAATATTAACGTTGCATTGAAACGTAATCTGCGTTATATTTGTCGCATAACGTTTCATTTTGTTTCAGGGAGGTTCGCCATGATCACTTTTCTCGCGCCGGACGAAAAAATTCTGGCTACCGCTCAAACCGCCTTGGCTCAATCCCATGCCGATATCCGCATCGAGCAGGGACTGCTGAGCGCCGGCGTCGAAAAAGCCCGGGAACTGATTAACGGCGGCACGGAAATCATTATTAGCCGCGGCGGCACTGCCAAAGCAATCAAGGAAACTTTCCCCGACATCATCGTGGTCGAATTGCCAATCACCGGGTTTGACATCCTGCGCACAGTGCATCAGGCCCGCAGCCTGGGGCGCCGGGTCGGCGTGGTCGCCTTTGCGTCAATGATCCTCGGCATCGACTGCCTGCCGCCGATTCTCGACGTGGAACTGCGTCAGTACCTGATTGAAAACGAATTTGAAGCCGAAGGCAAAGTTCTGCAGGCCTTCCGCGATGGTGCCGAAGTCATTGTCGGTGGCGTCATTACCGGGCATGAAGCCCGCAAGCACAATTTGCCGCATGTGCTGATCGAGAGCGGCGCCGAAGGCATCCTGCAGTCGGTGCTGGAGGCCAAACGGATTTATGCGGCCCGGCTGGCCGAAAAATTAAAAGGCACCCTGTTCCGCACGGTGCTCGACTACTCTTACGAGGGAGTGGTGTCGATCAATCGCGAACAGCAGATCGTCATCTGTAATCCGGCTGCCAGCAACATCAGCGGCATTGTACAGAGCGAATCGCTTGGCAAACCCGTCAGCCAGGTCCTGCCCCGTCTGGCGCTGGAACGGCTGCTACTGACTGGCCACGAAGAGCTGGGCCAGATCATTGAGCTGCCCAATAGCCAGATACTCTGCAACAAAATCCCGATTCTGGTCAACGGCAAAATCGCCGGTGCGGTAGCCACATTTCAGGAAACAGGGAAAATTCAGCAATGGGAAGCTGCGATCCGTAAAAAAATCTATGCCGGCGGCCATATCGCCTCGTTCACTTTCGCCGACATCATCGGTTCCAGCTCGTCAATTAGGGACGCGATCAGCATGGCCCGCGAATTTGCCGTCACCGACTCGTCTGTACTGATTACCGGCGAAACTGGCGTCGGCAAAGAGGTCTTCGCCCAGAGCATTCACAACGCCAGCCCGCGGGCGCAAAAACCGTTTGTCGCAATCAATTGCGCCGCCTTGCCGGCCCAGATCCTAGAAAGCGAGTTGTTCGGCTACATGGGCGGTGCTTTTACCGGTGCCAGCCCCAAGGGCAAAGCTGGTTTATTGGAAATCGCCCACGGCGGCACGCTGTTTTTAGATGAAATTGCCGAAATGGATTTCAGCATCCAGAGCAAATTATTGCGGGTGATTCAGGAAAAAAGGGTCATGCGCCTCGGCAGCGACCGTGTGGTGCCGGTGGATGTCCGCATCATCGCGGCCACCAATAAAAATCTCAAAACCAGGATTGCCGAGCAACAGTTCCGCGCCGATCTGTACTACCGGTTGAATGTGCTGCGACTCCGCTTACCGTCGCTGCGGGAACGCAAGCCGGATATCCGCCTGTTTGCCGAGTATCTGCTGCAACGCCATGAAAAAAAAGCCCCGCGCAAACTGCACTGGGACGCTGACGCGCTGGAACGGCTCGTCCAGCATGAATGGCCCGGCAATGTGAGGGAGCTGCAAAATATTGTGGAACGAATTGTCGCGCTGTGCAAGCAGGAAACCATTCCCGCCGAACTGATCAGCCGCGTCATGCGCGATGACGATGATCTGCCGGAAACTCCGGCCGAAATCGCAGCCGGATCACCAATGAATGAAAGGGAAACGATCCAACAGGCGCTGGCGCAAACCCGGGGCAAGCTGGCAGCAACCGCCGAACTGCTTGGTATCAGTCGTTCAACCCTGTGGCGAAAAATGAAACTGCTGGGGCTTAGTCCACATTCCCGTTGACCAGGCGCGGCACGGTCAGGCTGCCCATCGGCATCAGCGTGATCGACGGCGCAGGACCCAGTTTGGCATAAGCCAGTGCCAATGCCTCCGTCATGTCTTTGGCCGGCGTGAACAGCAACATCCGGGCGAAATCAGGGTCCATGCCGGATACCAGAATGAATTCGGCCTTTTTCATCAAGCGCGTCACCGCATACGCCTTGTGCGCGCCAATCTGGAAGTCTTGCCGCACCGTGGCTTCCACCGCCTCCGGCGTGCCGCACTGCTGCATCATTTTCTCGTATTGGGCCGAACCCGACCCCTCCTCACATTCGCCGAGGATAATCACGACGCCGCCTTCACGGACAGCGCACCAAGCGTTGTCCATTGTTTTTTGCAATTGATAGATGTTGATATCTTTCGGATAGCCGCCGCAGGAAGCGATGACCAGGTCCGTTTCCTGCCGAATCGGCGCGCCGTAAACTTCATCTACAAAAGTACAGGCTTCGCGGTGTGCATTGATATAATGGCCGGCAAACACTTTTAGAAACTGTTTTTCCTCATTCAGCACAACATTCAGCAAAAACGAGGGGCGGCACATTTCAGCTCCCTCAATCTGATCGTGATAGATCGGGTTGCCGTCCAGTTTGCCGATCACCGCATTCGGATCAAACATCATGCTGTGATTTTTGCGAATGGTCTCATAGGCTGCCACGCCGGGAAACAGCGCCTTGCGACCGCCGCCGAATCCGGCGAAAAAATGATGAACGACGCTGCCGGTCAGGATGATGTGGTCCGCTTCCGCCACTTTTTTGTGGAAATAAACCGGCGTGCCGCGCGAGGTTTCGCCGAAATATTGAAACTGCGCCGGATCTTTGCAGTCACTGTTGTACATTTTTACTTTTGCCGCGACATCAGCGCCGACTTCCTCGATCATCTCGGCCTCAGACATCAGTCGGTGGCTACCGAGTGCGAACACAATGCACATATCATCATACGGCACGCCGACCGCATGAATTTCGTCAATCAGTACCGGCAGAAAAACATGCGTATTCGCCACTCGGGTCGGATCGTTTACAATGAACGCGACAGTCTGTCCGGGACTGACGATCTCCCACAGCGGCGCAGCGCCGATCGGCTCGCGGATCGCCGCCTCAACCGCGGCGACCGGGTCCGGCAAAACCGGATAATCCTTGATTGCCAGTTCTGCCTTGACCAACGCCGGGTCGAGCGAGAATTCCGTCTGCCCATGACCATACTTGTAATGATACTGTTTCATGCTCAGCGCTCCTTTGCCAATTCTGCTACTTCACTATCGAGGGGTTACTTTTAATAACCCACCAAAAAATCCTGCTATTTCCTGCTGTCGTTACGCCTCAGCCTGCCAGTCAATCAAATCCTTGATCACTTCACCGGCCAGAATCAGTCCCGCAACCGAAGGCACAAACGAAATACTGCCGGGAATCTGCCGCCGCAAACTTCCCGTCGGAACTGGCTCCGTCGTTGCCATCGGCGTTAGCGGCTTTTCACGAGAGTAAACCACTTTCAGATCTTTGACGCCTCTGGCCCGCAGTTCATAGCGCATGACTTTTGCCAGCGGACACATGCTGGTCTTATAAATATCGGCTACCTCAAACCGGGTCGGATCCAGCTTGTTGCCAGCCCCCATGCAGCTGATTACAGGAATGCCTTTCGCCTGGGCCCGCACGATCAGGTCGATCTTCGCGCTGACCGTGTCAATGGCGTCCACGACATAGTCATATTTTTCCGCAAAGAAATCCTCGGCGTTCTCCGGCAGATAAAACTTTTGAATCGTCGTGACGGCGGCCTGCGGATTGATTTCCTGCACCCGCTCGCGCATCACCTCTACCTTCACTCTTCCCACCGTGCGCGTGGTAGCGTGCAGTTGCCGGTTGAGGTTGGTCAGGCAGATGCAGTCATCATCGACCATGGTCAAACCGCCCACGCCGGCCCGCGCCAGCGCTTCCACCGTAAAGCTGCCGACGCCGCCGATTCCAAATACCGCCACCCGGCTGTCTGCCAGTTTTTTCATCGCCGCCGCGCCAAGCAACAATTCGGTGCGTGAAAAAGCATGCAACTCCGCCATTTACTCTTGCGCCCCGTTTTTTTGCTTGCGGGCATCGCCGATAACATAAAACGTCGTTTTGCCGGCTGCGACCAAAGCCCCTTCGCGATTGCGGACTTCCACCGACCCGTTGGCAATCCGTTTCCCCTGAAAAACCACCCGCGCAGTAGCTGTCAGTTCGGTATCCAGGGCTACCTTGTCAAAATAATTCGTCGAAGTCTCGATCGTCACCAGAAAAATCTGTAATGTCCGCAGCGCCACCCCGGTTGCCATATCGACCAACGCCGCCACCACACCGCCATGGCCGATACCGTAGGTGTTGGCGTATTCCGGCCGCATCGCCAGCTTTACTTCAGCTTCGCCCCGTGCCAGCCGGACCACCCGCGCACCGAGAAACTGAAAAAACGGCACAGTGGCAAAATGCGCCTGCAAATCAGCCAAAAATTCCTTGTCATCCATTTGTTGCACCTTATTTTCCTCCTGTTGCAGCAGCGCGGGTCGTCAACAGGACACCCGACATGACGCATATCATCCCTACGCCGTGAACCAGCGTCACCGGCTCGCCGTAAAACAGCACCGCAATCAGCACCGCACTCACCGGCATCAGGTTGATGTAAGCGCTGGCCTTGCTGGCGCCGATTTCTCGGACGCCGATATTAAAAATCAAAAAAGCAATGAACGTCGCTCCGACTGCCAGATACACCAGTTCCAGCATCACTTGCAGCGACACTCCCGGCAAGCGGCTCCAGCCTTGCTCCGGCAGTGATGCCACCAGCAGCAGCAGCGCCCCGATCAGCATCGAAACCGCCGTGGATAACAGCGGCGACACCTTGCGCATGACCAGTTTGCTTAGAATCGCATAGGTCGTCCAAAGCAGCACCGCTCCCAACAGCAACAGATCGCCCTGATTCAGCGACAGCGCCCGCAATACCGCCAGGTCGCCGCGAGTAATCACGGTCAGCACGCCGCTCATCGACAGCGCCGCACCGATTCCCTGCCGCCAGCTCCAACGTTCGCCAAAAAACAGCACGGCGACAAGCGAGGTCGTCACCGGGTTGATTACGATCACCAACGCGCCATTGATCGCCGAAGTATACTGCATGCCGATATTAAACAACGCATTGTAACCGAAGATGCCAAAAACGGCCAACATCAGCAAAACAAACCAGGATTCGCGGATGGTCCGCCACTGCCACTCGCCGCGCCAACAAGCCCAACCGCTCATCAACAAGCCGGCCAGCAAAAAACGGACCGCCGCCACAGTCAGCGGCGGCAACTCGGCCAACACATGCTTGGTCGAACCAAACGCGCCGCCCCAGAACAGCGGCGCCAACAACATCAACAGATATATCCCCGCACGGTTTTTTACCAACCAAACCCTCTCTTTCCGCCGACTCTCCGATCATCACCGATTCCAGTCCAGCATCAAATAAGACCCGAGATTCTTAAACCAGAGACTGCGCCGTTCCACCGCCTCTAGGACCGCTTTAATCCTCGCCTCGCCTACGCCGCCTTCCATGTCCAGAAAGAACAGATAGGCGCCAAGCCCGGTCCTGGCCGGCCGAGACTCGATCTTGGTCAGGTTGACTTCCCGTTCGGCAAACTCGGCCAAGATATGGTAGAGGCTACCGGGACGGGAGCCATCGATCTGACAGACAATCGAGGTTTTCCAGCGACCAGGCAACCGCGAATCCAGAGGCTGGACCTGCAACGTGACAAACCGGGTGCAGTTGCTGCTGGTGTCCTGAATATCGGCGGCAACCAGCGCTAGGCTGTAGAGAGTTGCGGCACTGCGACTGCCGATCGCCGCCATCCCCTGTTCTCCCTCGGCGACCCGCCGGGCCGCTTCAGCGGTACTGTCCACCGGCCTTAGCTCGGCAGCGGGATAAAGCCGCGACAAAGTGCGCCGGCATTGCGCCAGCGCCTGCGGATGCGACAATACGAGCCGGATGTCCCGACCTACTTCCCGGGCCAGCAGATTGTGCCGCACAGGCATCACTATTTCCCGGGAAATAAACAATTCCACTTCATGCGCCAGTGTGTCCAGTGTGGCATTGACCGACCCTTCCAACGAGTTCTCAATCGGTACGACGCACTGCGGAATTTCTCCGCCGGCCACCGCCCTAATGGCAAGGTCGATCGAGCCAAACGGCGTCAGCCGGGCTGATTCGCCAAACAGATTTTTCGTCACTTCTTCGCTATAAGTTCCCGGCGGACCCAAAAATCCCACCCGTTGCCCATTAGCGGCCATTCCATCGTTGTTCAAAGGCCCGTCGCCCCTTTCGCTTGCGGTCTCCAGGCCTCTATTTCGCCTCTTGCAACCAGGCGCCGCTCTCACGCCCCATCAGACGGGCATTGTTAATCAATGAGATAAGCGGCGTCAACTCTTTGGTATTGCTGCCATAAATACCGACATTAATCACCTTGCCGTCCGCCACCCGGTACACTGTCTGATTCAGCGACACATACCAGGTATTCTCATCGCGCACCCTGGTCGCCTGAATTTCCGGCGTCACCAGTAATTCGCAACCGGCTGCGGCCGCTTTGGCGAGATCCGATTCTGCCGCCCCATCGCCCGGATCTCGGACAATCCCGGGAAACAGGCTTTCATACTCATCCCAGAGCGCCTCCTGCATAAACGGAACCTCCGTCCGAAGTGCCGGCGGCAAATTGTTTTTGATTGCCGCCACATAGAGCCGCGGTTTGCCGTCAACCGGCTGCACCGCTGCGAGAACGCCCTCGTTGATCGCCCGGCGGCGTTTCGCATAATAATTGCGAGTTGCCAAATCCAAATATACCGGCACATTATGCGTGAAATAGCTTTTCAGCGGTTCCGGTAACGGCCAACGCAGTTCGGAACCGATATGACGGTAGCCGCCAAAAACTTTACGCAACGCGATCGGCACCGGATCTTCAGGCGCCACGATCCGGGTCACCCTAAATTTTTCGTCATATGCTTTTTCAAACGCTTCATTTCCCACCGCCGGCGCACCGAATGTGATCACTTCAATCTGCTCAGGATTGACCCCCATGTCCATCAACCGCGCCGCAACCAGAGTCACCACGGCGCCGCCCATGCTATGGCCGACCAGATACACTTTGTCCTGCTTGTCCTCTTGCAGGATGCTGCTCAAGAATCTGGCGCCCACCGGATGATGGTCGTTGGATTGGGCAGTCTGCGCGGTGAGCAACAACTGTGTCGCCTGATTAAAACCCTCATGCACGCGCGGCACATCCGGCGGCAGATCTTTGCGTTCAGCGTTCGCACTGAATTCTTCCAACGTCTTGCCGGCAAAATAGACTTTTCTTGAACGCAGGTCGACTTTTACATCACGCACATTTTCTGTTCCGGCGACTGCCAGAATATATACGTCGCGATCAAGCGCCGAATTGATATCCCAGGCCAACAAATACCGTGAATCCGCCTTTTCGCCGGATATGCGGAATGGTTCGACACGCCAGCCTTCCTGTTCAAACGCAGCAATAGCCAAGCTGCCTGCACGGTTGCTATAGGATGCCATACAGGCGCCTGCGGCCATATACAACTTGCGAGCCTCGATATACTCGCTAAGTGTCGCGGATGCCGAGACCTGTCCCGTCAACATGCTTAGTAGAACAATTAGCCAGATAAAGAGTCTCATGCAATCACTTTCCTTTTTGGCCTCAGCTTTCGACTTCTGTCAACAATCCCTGCTGCTGCAGCACCTCACAAAATATTCCCAGCAAATCCGGGTCAAACTGAATCCCGCCAAATTTCCGCAGTTCTTGCACCGCCTGATCAGTTGGCATCGCTTTGCGATAAGGCCTATCACTGGTCATTGCATCGAACGCATCGACAATCGACAATATCCGGCACTCGACCGGAATCGCCTCGCCTGCCAGGCCGATCGGATAACCGCTGCCATCCCACCATTCATGATGCCGCAAAATCCATTCGGCGATGTAAACCAGATCGGAAGAAGCCAGAGCAATCCGGTAGCCGATTTCACAGTGTCGGCGCATCTCCGTCCTTTCCGCCTCGTTCAAAGGTCCAGGTTTGAACAGAATCGCATCACTAATACCGACTTTGCCAATATCGTGAAACTTGGCGAACAGGCGCATCGCATCAAGCTGGCTTGACGGAAAATCGAGGCGCTCGGCCAGGCTGCCGACCAGCATTTCCAGTCGTTCGGCATGACCTTCGGTGATGAAATCTCTCGCTTCCAAAAGGGTCATCATCGTATTGACCAGGCCGCTACGAGTGCTCTGAGACCGGAGCAGCTTTTCCCGCCGCACCATATTGTCCGCGTCCCGCATCAACCGACTCAATTCAACCGGAATCTCATCCGCAATCGCATAGCCGACCGACAAGCTGAGAAACATGTCGCGATTATCCTGATTGAATTGTTCAACACTGGCGCGCAGTTCGCGACACAGTCGCTCGGCCTGGGCCTGGTCTGCGCCGGGGCGGACCAGCACAAACTCGTCGCCACCGACCCGTGACAAGATATCGCCGATTCCCACCAGTTCACTCAGCAGTACGCCAGTCATAATCAGGCGTTGATCACCGGCTGAGTGCCCGAGCGTTTCATTGGTCATCTGCAGCCCATCAATGTCACAGGCGATTAATACGCAAGGCAGCGGCATCGAATCACAGCGTCGCTGGAATTCGTACTCAAGATAAGTCCGGTTATAAAGCCCGGTCAAGGAATCATGCGTGCTGGCATGCTGCAGCATCGCATTCGTCCGTTTTCGCTCTGAAATATCGCGCAGGATCGCGACTGCAAATACCTTATCGCCCAGCGCAGCGATATCAATCGCCACGTCCAGCGGCACCCGCGAGCCATCCATCCGGCGGAACTCTGTCGAAAAGTCCTGCCGCCGACCAGCCGCCTCCGCTGTGCGCCCCAATTGTTGCAACGCCGCTTCGACCGGCGGGAACAGCTGTGCCAGGTTCGCCGAAAACAGCATGTCCCGCGTCAACCCTAGTATCCTGCAGGCCGCTTCATTCGCATCGACAATCCGCGAGTTCGGCAGCTGAATCATCAGGATGCCATCGGTGACCTTGTCCAGCAAATTGCGAAATGTCTCCAGCTCGCCAATACGTTTTTGCAATTCCGGGTAATAATTCTTGCGGATTGAGTTCTCGCCCAGGCCTATTAACTTGTCCCGGACAAATCCCTCTCCGCGCTCAGATGATTGCTTCATAAATCGCCTCTACATCTCTGCGTTCCATTGGTTTGGGATTGGTCGCCATACAGGCGTCCTGCAGGGCAAAACCCGCCAGGCGGGCAACGTCCGTTTTTGCCACGCCAAACTGCCGCACATTGTCGCCTATTCCTACGCTGCTGCGCAAAGCGGCAATCCGGGCCACCAGTTTGCCGGCTCGTTCCGCCGCCGGAATCTGCTCTACGGCTACCCCCATGACTGCGGCCACCCGGTCAAACCGATCCGGGCAGGCAGAATAGTTGAATGCAACGACGCCAGGCAACAGGATAGCGTTGCATTCGCCGTGCGGCAGGTCAAAACAACCGCCCAGACTATGCGCCATCGCGTGAACCGCCCCGAGTATCGCATTGGAAAATGCCAGACCCGCTTCCAGGCTGGCCAGCATCATCGGTCCCTGGTGATCTAGCGACTGCGGGTTGGCCACCGCCCCAGTCAAATGAGCGGTGATCAGGCGAATCGCTTCCAGGGCATGCAGGTCGGTAATCGGCGAATTGGCTGTCGACACATAGGCCTCGATTGCGTGCGTAAGCGCATCCATTCCGGTACAGGCTACCTGGTGCGGCGATAGCGTGGTCAGTGTTTGCGGATCGATCAGCGCCGCATCCGGCACCACCGCCTTGCTGACAATAGCCATCTTGGTTTTTCGCAAGGTATCGGCAATGATCGCAAACTGCGATACATCAGCCGAACTGCCGGCAGTGGTAGGAACGCACACCAGCGGCGGTATCGGGTACTCAACCAGGTCAACGCCTTCAAACTCTTCGATGCCGCGTTGATGGCTCACTTCTATCCCGATGGCTTTGGCGCAGTCCATCGGACTGCCGCCGCCTACAGCGATGATCATATTACAACCGGCGGTCGCATAGAGACGTGACCCGGCTCGCACTTCCTGCATTTTGGGATTCTCGGTGACCCCGGAAAAAATCACATAGGGAATCGAAAGACGGTTCAGGCTGGCGGTCACCCGTTGCACCCAACCGGCTGCTTCCACCCCGGGATCCGTCACCAGCAATACTTTTTGCGCTCCCAGATTCTTGGCGTATTGCCCGCTCATATCGATGGCACCGACTCCGAATAGAAACTCCGGCGCAACGAATTTTCGCAGTTCCCAGCGATTATGCATGAAAGCCCCTCCTCTTGACTGAAAATGAAGCGTTTCTCTGCTGCGGACTCCCGGTATCAAGAAAAATACCCAATCTCAATAGAACTTATTGCTTGATTCGACAATAACCCGACCAGCTCCTGCCGCGTTTGCTTTCGACCAGAGGCAAAAAAGAAAAGCCGGCCATTTTTTTAGCCGGCGAGTTTCCTAATTGGGTTATGATGGTCAGCTTCAACTACATTCGTTCTTCAGTAGATTTCAGCATTTCTTCCGAAACAAGCGACAAGGAACTGGCCATTTCCGCCAGTTCCTGGCTGGCTTCAGCAATTTCCTGGATCGATTTTGCCTGATTTTCCACATTGACGTCGATCGACTGAATCTTTGTCGAAACCAACGCAACCGATTCCTGTATCTTTTGCAGCAGCTTGGTGATCCGGTTCACCGAATCAGCACTGGCAACGGCCAATTTTCTCACTTCATCCGCCACCACACCGAAGCCACGGCCCATCTCACCGACCCGCGCCGCCTCAATGGCTGCGTTAAGACCGAGCAAATTGGTCTGGTTGGCGACGTTGCGGATAAACGAAACAATTTCGTCAGTCTGCTTTGTTGTATGATCCAGTTCCTTGCTTAACCGGTCAATGTCACGGCTACTGTCAGCAAGAGTGGATGCGCTGGAGCTCAGTTCTTGCATGCCTGCCGTCATTTCTTCCGATGAAGCAGCTAAACTGTGGGCAATATTGTTCACTTTTTCTTGACTGGCAATCATCTGCGCCGTCAAGATGCAACCGACCACCTTGCCGTCCTCACTGATCGGTACGCCACAAACCAAGTAAGGAATCCCGCCGAGCGCCTGCTCGCTGCCAACAGCCTGAATCACCCGCAAGCCGGTGGACAGACAACGCTCCGCCGTTTTTCCCTTGACCGGGTCGCCGACCTTGATTGGCAAGCTGAAACTGGTCGGTGGATGATAGGCTACATATTTTCCGTCTTTGATCACCGATACACTCATGTCCTGTGGCACTACATAATTCAGATATGGGGTCAACTGACAAAACAATTCCAGGATTTCTTCTGCGGAGTGCTTTTTTTCCAATCCATCCACCTGCCTGTTCATTATTTCGCATCAGTAAAAATACCCGGCGACAAAACCGACCTCTGCTTTAGCGCAGTGGCCCTGGCTTCGTTGCCGGGGTATTCTCAAGACCGAGGTTAATTCCCTTTTACATATATACTCTCAATTTCACGGATCTTTGTCAATCCAATCAGGTCGTTGAATTCCTCAAACGTGATCATTTCCGGGATCAGACTGGCGGTGGTTCCCGTATCTTTCAGCACGGTCATCAACCGGGTCAGCGCTTTGGTCACCAAATAGGTCGATGCTGTCGGGAAAATCACCAGATCGTAGCCGAGTCCCTGGAGATCTTGCACTGGCAGGAACGGCGTCCGGCCACCCTCCACCATGTTGGCCAGCACAGGAACCTTGAACGAAGTTGTGATTTGTTTCATTTCCTCAACCGATTCCGGCGATTCTATGAACAGGATATCTGCGCCGGCTTCTTCATAAGCTTTGGCCCGTTCCAGCGCTTCGCCAATGCCATGCACGGTCCGCGCGTCCGTCCTGGCGATGATCATCAGGTCGGGGTCTGTCCGTACATCAGCCGCAGCCTTGATTTTGCCGACCATCTCCTCTTTGGAAACGACCTGGCGACCGGTCATGTGACCGCACTTTTTCGGCGCCACCTGATCTTCCAGCTGGATCGCAGCCACGCCGGCCTTCTCGTATTCGCGCAACGTCCGCATCACATTGACGGCATTGCCGAATCCAGTATCCGCGTCGGCAATCACCGGCACATTCACGGCTTCGACGATATTGGACGCCCGGGCTACCATCTCGGTCAACGTCAGCAGACCGACGTCCGGTTTCCCCAGATGGCTGGCCGCCTGGCCGTATCCGGTCATATATACCGCCGAAAAGCCCACCTGCTCGATTATTTTCGCCGTCAGGGCGTCGTGCGCGCCTGGTGCGACGACGATCTGTTTGCCTGTCATCATTTGTCTGAGCATTGTAGTTTTTCTCATGTTTTTTTCTCGCCCCCAGCTAATAATCCGAATTGTTGTTTGGCAAATCGCAGCGCTGCGTCGGGATATTGCTGCGACAACGCCCCCACCGCGAACATCAGGTAATCTTTGTCCATGATAAACCGCGGCTCCTGCGGCAGCAATGAAATCCCCGGGTTTTTGAACGCCTGTTCCAAAATGAACTGACGGTCAGCTTCCGAACTATGGGTAAAAATTCCGCCGACGGCAACCACATGGCTGACCCGGCGCAAATCGCGACCGATCGGTGTTCCCGGCACAATTCCCATCACAGGGTTGAATTCCTGTGAAATATAGCCGGCGTGCCGTTTCAGCGCCACTTCGATCGCACTGGCCGCCAGCGCCAGGTCAAACGACTTGTCCCGTTCGCTGGTGCTGATATGTTCGGGGTTCTTCTCCAGCCAGGCCACATATTCAGTGATTTCCGCCGCTTCCTCATCGCTTTTGCGCCCCAGTTTGGCCAGCACTCCCGCTGGTCCCACCGTTTCCACGATACCGGTGGCGCTGATCCGCAAGCCGAGATTGCCTTCGACCGTGCGATAAGAAGGTTGCTTCTCGTTGGTCACCACCAGACCTTTTTCCTCGATAGTCAAATTTTCCAGCTCTGGCAACACCGAATGAATATCGGTGGTCGCACCGCCAATATCGACGACCAGAACATCGCCCGCACCCTCCTGCACATAAGTCCCTTTGGCAAGCAATTCCGCTCCCATCAGCACCGCGCCCGGCGTCGGCGTCACTTTTCGGTTGGAGACAATGTCGATCAGCTTGTGCAATCCCTTGGCGCGGGTGATTTGCCGGATAAACTGCTCATGAATCGCTTCGCGGGCCGGTTTGACCTTCAGCTCATGAATCGTAGGCATCACATTGGGTACCCGGATATGTCCGATTCCTGCCGCAGCAAGGATTTCGGCCGCTTCGGCCTGGGCTTCCTTGTTGCCGGCCAGGATCACGACCGCCTTGCCCCGGGCCTGCACGATGATCCTGGCATTGCTGATGACCGAGTCCCGGTCACCGCCATCTGTGCCGCCTGCCAGCAAGATAATGTCCGGCTGGATTTCCATCAGCACCTGCAACCGGTATTCCGGCGGATCTTCGGAGCTGATGATTTCCAGCACCCTGGCCCCGGCGCTCATCGCCACTTCTTTGGCAGCTTTGGCAGTCACGCGCGGCATATAGCCGAGCGCCACCATCCGCAGACCGCCGGCGGCGCTGCTGGTTGAAAATATCTGCGGCTCAGCCGCGATCGTCACGCCGGTTGCGGCCAGATTTTGCTTCGCTGCGGCGATGCCGCGCTCGATATCATCAACGGTTGTAGACGCTTGCGCCCTGCCGGTCAGGGAAAGTTGGCCCCCCGTCATCTGGAAGCCGGCTACTTTCGTGTACGTGCTGCCGACATCGAAAACAAGCAGATTTGTCTCCATCGTCATTGTCCTCCGGTCAGCTGTTGCGAACGAACGCATAGCCTTCCATTAATCTGCGGGCGGTCCGCGAGAACGCCACCCGGGTCAGCTGACCATCAGCAAACTTCGCTTCCACGTCGATCACGCCGGCCGGATGGCCGATACGGATCAAATCGATCGAGTCGATATGCGGAATCGCCTCATGCACAATCGTGCCCGGAATCTTTGCAGCTGCGCCGGTGCAGGCGGTGCCGGTGCCGGGGTAAGTTTTGTGCAACACCTGCATGAACATCATCCGCGACAGGAAATCGACCTGTTCCTGTTCAATCGTTTTGCCTGAAGTAAAATCGGTGTAACTGGCGCGCGGCGCAACAAAGGCGATCATCGGAAACGCCGGATTTTTTTGCGAAGCTTCCGCTGGATCTTTGGCCATGCCAAACATCACGCCCGCTTTGGCCCGAATTTCTTCCAACAGTTTCAGCAAAGCGGCATTGGAGTTAACTTCCTGTGGCGTTTCCCGGCCGGTCATACCAACATCCTTGGCCCGGATGAACACGCATGGATTGGACACGTCGACCAATGAGGCCTGAATCGGGCCGGCGCTGGTTTCAATCGTATCGACCGGGTTGCCTGTCGGCAGCAGTTTGCCGCTGACCGCGCCGACTGTGCCGGAAAAATCCATCATGATCTTGGCGCCGGTTCCCGGTACGCCGTCGATACTGCAATCGCCGCAGACTCTCGCCATGCCGTCTTCGGTAGGAACGTCAGCAATCAACAGTTTGCCCGTATTGACATTGTGAATCCGCACCCGGGTCATGGCACCGGTGGCAGTCACCAATCCCTCGTCGATCGCGTAAGGTCCGACCGCCGACGAGATGTTGCCGCAGTTGCCGGAGTAATCGATATAAGGCTGATTGATGCTGACCTGACCGAAAGTATAGTCAACATCGGCGTCCGGATGCGTCGAGCGGGCGATAATCGCCAGTTTGCTTGTCAGTGGATCGGCGCCGCCAAGCCCGTCGATTTGCCGCACATCAGGGCTGCCGAAGATTTCGAGAATCATTTTGTCACGCTCTGCAATATCCTGCGGCAAATGGTTCGGTTTCAAAAAAACCGCTTTGCTGGTGCCGCCCCGCATCAGGGTGCAGGGAATCCGTCTTGAATCTCTCATTATAGTCCTCTCCTTTCCAGCTCGGCTTCCGCCCAGTTCACGCAGGCCTTGGGGTCGCTGCCGGGGCCGAAGAACGCATCGACGCCCAAGAAATCAGTCCCTTCCTGCTTCATCTTGTTTTCATAGAACGCATGTTCTTCTTCTTTTTCCGCCACGCGGCCGCCGGCCATCAAAATCACGTCGTCGCGCAGGCCGAGTTCCTTCAACCGTTGATCAACCCGCGGGAACAGCACCATGCCCATTCCCAGCAAGTTGCTAATGCCGATCATGTCGGCTTTTGCCTCGGCGGCGACTTCAGCCACCGTTTCCGGCAAATTCATCCCGCGCAGGTAAATGACTTCAAAGCCGGATTTTTCAAATGCTTCTTTAATGATGTTGACTCCCATCACATGGGCATCCGCTCCGACTGTCGCCAGGACCAGCTTGTTTTTCTTGGTCGGTTTCTCGACTTTTGGCACTTCGACAGCTTCTTGGGTTACGGCGACTTTGGTTTCATCAACGCCGAGCGGAGTGAAGCCCGGTACATAACGCTTGATGCCGTCTTTGTCGCGATGGGTCAGAACGTGCCGTTTCAGGTCCCAGCCGCCGGCCCGCGGGCAATCCAGCACCCCTGACTTGCCGGCGTTGACAATCTTGCCGACCAGATCATCCACGCCATACTGACGCCAGAATTTCTCGTTGATTTCATCGGGCGCCAAGCTGCGATCAAATTGCAGCGTGCTTTTCAGCACCGCCATCGCCTCGTCGAGAATCTCGTTTTTGCGAACTTCGATGTACGGGTCCTGAATATCGATCTGCACCGTATTTTCAAACACATTATGCGTCGCCCAGATTGCTTTCGCCATTGAACCGCCGGTTGGAATCCCCACCGATTCGGCCGCTTTCGGTCGATAGAAATTGGCTTTGCCGAGTTTGGCGCTGATCGCCATCCGGGCGAAATGCGCTGATTCGGCAATCAAATCGGCCGGCGGGTTTTGGAAAGTTTCCGGCACGACAATCAGACTCTTGCTCCACATTGTTTCCCGGAACGCTTTCATCACCGCCAGGTCGGCCAGTAAATTATAGCCAGCCACATTCATCTGTAGCGCGCTCAATTCCTTTGGCAGGCCGGACAACACGCCTAGGCCCTCGGCCAGCAAGCACATCGCCAGGCCCATGCCGTCGGTGCCGCCGATATTATTCAGGTGCTTGTGCGATTCGATCTGAACAAACATCTTGTTCTCGGCGCAGATTTCCAGCGCCTTGAAGCCGTTAACCACCTTTGTCCTGTAATCATGGATGCCGCGACCGCCAAAATGCACGTGGATGACCGGACCGATATCCGTTCCGTCAAACCCGGCGATCAATGCATTGAGAATTGACAGATGCGGTGTGTCGCCAGTGGCGTTGATCCGCATCGGGTGCACTGCACCGCCACCCAATTCCACCAGCTTGCGCTCGCCCATCGGAGTGATGCCGCCCTTGCCGCGCGACTGCTCAATCAGCTCCCGGCCGGCCAGCGGATCAATATGGCGGGTCGCTTCGGAATGAACGAAATGAAAGATCTTGGTGCCGAGTTTTTCGGCCATCTCATACATTTCACAAGATTCTTTATAGGTCTCTTCGGCAGTCAACCGGCCAAGGATCGGGTTTTGAATCGGGATTCCCGTCTCCACCGCCTGTTGGCCCAGTTCGTAAATCCGGTAGCCGCTACGGGTTACACCACAAACTTCGCGCGGATACGGCGCCGGCAATCCGTCAATCGAACCGTCCTTACCCACTTTCGGCATCGGTGCGCTGAAAGCTTCTTCATAGGCTGCAACGCGGTCATAATCCTCGACAATAATCTGCTTTGTTCTTTCTTGCATTATGGTTTCCTCCCGCTGCTTATGTTAAGTTCCTGACGGACCCGGTTGATCAGGCCGCCGGCTCGAATCGTCGCCAGTACATTTTCCGACAACGGCTGTCCGTTTAACAAACCGGCCGCAGTATGAATCTCACCTGTTTCCAGATCGACGCTCACGACTTCGCCGTTCTGCAATTTTGCGCCGACATCCGCCAGCATCACCGGCAAACCGATATTGATCGAATTGCGCCGGAAAATCCGCGCGAACGAGTTGGCGATAATCATGCCGACACCGGCGTTCTTCAGAGCCACCGGCGCTTGTTCGCGACTGGAGCCGCAACCAAAATTCTTACCGGCCACAATGATATCGCCAGCTTGCACCTGTTTGGCAAAATCGGCGACCTTGCTGCCGGCCATGGCAAATGCGGCCAACTTGGAAGCATCTTCGGCCATGGCATAACCTGGCAGGATCTGATCGGTGTCTACATTGTCGTCAAAAATCCAGACCCTTCCCTGAAGTTTGTCCATTTCAGCCCACCTCCCGCTGCAAAGTGCCCGGCACCGTTATTTTGCCGACCACAGCCGTTTCCGCTGCCGTCGCCGGTGAGGCGAGGTACAGCTTTGCCGCGCGATGGCCCATGCGACCGGGAAAGTTGCGATTCGTCGTGGTGACAATCGTATCGCGCTCGCTGCCCAGTCCTTGATGCGCGCCAAAACAGGGGCCGCAACCGGGGTTCGCCACTACGGCGCCGGCATCGCGCAAAATCTTGGTCCAGCCACGTTCTTCCATCGCATCCAGCACTTGCTTCGAGGCCGGGATGATCAGGCAGTTCACATCAGGATGCACTTTGTGGCTACGCAGCACATTGACGACCTTCTCCATGTCGTTCAAGCGTCCATTGGTGCAGCTGCCCACCACGACCTGGGTGACGGCAACATCGCCAAGTTCGGCAACGGGTCGGACGTTAGCCGGTGAAAACGGGCAGGCTGCCATCGGCTCCAGTGAAGCCAAATCAAGCGGAATTGAATCCGCAACGCCTGTCTCCTTTGTTTCACCGCCGAAACAGGCGATCATCGCACCCATTTCGATGCCCATGTTACAGACGGTCATCCGTTCTTCCACCGGTAGCTGTGCAATGCCAGGACCGGTGAACAGCACCGCCTTGTCGGTCAGGCCATCGACGCCGAATTGCCGCATCAGCGACAATACGATATCTTTGCCGCTGACATACGGGCGCAGCTCTCCGGTCATATACACTTCAATTGTCTCCGGCACTTCCAGGTCGATCGTACCAGTAGCCATCGCCGCCGCAAGTTCGGTCGAACCGACCGGAATCGCAATCACACCATAGCCGCCGGCCGTGCAGGTGTGCGAGTCGGCTCCAACCAGGATTTGGCCCGGTTGCAGCCGGTGCCGCTCCGAAATCAGCTGATGGCAGACACCTTCGCTCTTACTGTACAGCGTGATTCCGTACTTGGCGGCAAAATCCTTCATTATCCAGTGCGCAGTCCGGGCTTGCACCGTCGCCGCCGGAAAAATGTGGTCAATCACCAGTACCACCTTGGCCGGGTCAAACACCCGATCGACGCCAATTTGTTCAAATTGTTGGATGGCAATCGGCGCCGTGACGTCATGGCTCAGCGCCAAATCGACCCGGCAGCGCACATCCTGCCCTATGGTTACAGTTTGCAGTCCGGCTGCAGCAGCCAAAGACCGTTCAACAAAATTCATCTTCCCACCCCTGCCAGACTAATCTACTACTTCGATTTGCAACCGCTTGGCAACTGCCAAGGCTTCTTCCCGGCTAGGAATCGCGTTCTTCAGCGCCAATCTGCCGCCACCGCGGTTGTGCGCCGCGACCTGGACCACGCCGCCGGCGGCTTCAATCGTCACCCGCTGCATCTGCGGCTCATCCACCTGCAG
>CAZYJK010000007.1:29189-32114 GCA_964647865.1 uncultured Veillonellaceae bacterium
ATCTTTTGCTTCACCGATCGCCTGCGTCACAATCGCCTCGATCCGGGCTTTTTCTTCCTGCTTGATTGCATTGCCGATATAGGATTCGACCGCCTGGTTCGTTTTAAAGAAAGGCTCCATGTATTGGATGACCGTCGGTACGATTGCTTTCGCGGAAACTGGATGAACCGCCGCCGCCATCGCCACCATCACATCGACCGGTACCGTCACCGGGATGGAAGTGTGAATCGCCAGCTGCGCCGCCAGTTTGCCGATCATCACGCCGCCGCCGATATGCGTGGCGCACAGGCCGGCCACCATCACCCGCGGTGTACACGGGTTGCCAATCGTCGGCGACAGAGCCAAAACGATTGCCTTGCGCATTTGATCTGGCGTACCGCCGCCCAGTTCGGTAAATGCCGCCGCCGAGGCCGCTGCCCCAGCGCCAAAACCTTCCATGTTGCAACCGGTGGTCGTTTTACCCACCCGGAATATTGTGCCGATTTTCAGCATGACTGCGGCAATGCGGGCCACTTGTTCACGGTCGTCGCCAAGTTCATCCTGCATAGCCCGGACAAAGCCGGTATAGGTGCAGGAATCGCCTGTTCCGGCGCAAGGCTCCAAGCCGACCGAATGATTTCCGACCTGCGCGCTCAGGGTATAGGCCAACACCTTGTTGAGAAATGAATCTTCAACAATCCGGGCCGATTGATCGCCCACCAGTTCCTTGCCGGCAGTTCCCATCAGAAAGCTGGAGCCGCTGGTGTGGCCGATTTCGACTGCACACAAGTTATGGGCAAAAGACGCCAGAACAGCGGACATGACCTCTTCGCGCGTCATCTGATTCACTGCCATCGCTTCCGCCACGACAATATCACTGACTTTCAAATCCGCCGCCTGCGCCAGTCCGATACAGTCGCCGATTGTCAGCTGACCCGGCTTCAGGCCCTGCTTTTCCATTAGTTCCAGTACGTCTTTCAAACTCTCCACCTCATTTATTCTCTTCGGCCCGTACTTCCACGCCGGCCATTTCTTCCCATAGTTTGATCACAGCCGAAATATCTTCTCGACCATAACCTTTTGCCCGGGCCATTTCAAAAATCTGTTGGGCCAATGTTGCCATCGGCAACGGAATCGACAGACTTTTAGCGGTCTCTGTCGCCAGTTCGAGATCCTTGTACTGCAAATCAATCGCAAATCCGGCTGCAAATTGATTCTTCAGGATAAAATTGGCGGTTTTGGCTTCCAGCGCATAACTGTTGCCTGAACTGCCCTTGATGATTTCCAGCATCATTTGCGGGTCGAGTCCCGATTTGACTCCCAGCACCAGCGCTTCGGCCACTGCCGCCATATTTGCGCCAAGCAGCAGGTTGTTGACCGCCTTCATCGCATCTCCGGCGCCGACTCCACCGACATGATGGATTTTTCTGCCCATGCATTGCAAAATCGGTTCAATCCGCTTCACGTTCTCTAGTTCGCCGCCGACCATGATCGTCAAGGTTCCTGCCGTAGCTCCAACGACGCCGCCGCTGACCGGTGCATCAACATAACCGATTCCCTTTGCAGAGGCCAATTTGGCCATTTGACGGGTGCTGCCTGCTGCAACGCTGCTCATGTCGATGATAACCTGTCCAGCGCTACCGCCCGCCAACAGTCCGTTTTCGCCGGTCAGCGTCGCTTCCACGATTTTGGAATTGGGCAGCATGGTGATGATCACTTCCGCCGCCTGCGCCAATTCTTTCGGTGAGCGGCATTCTTTCGCCCCTTGCGCCACCATATCGGCGACCGCCGCGGCGACAACGTCAAACACATATAACTCATGACTGGCTTTCAACAGGTTGAGTGCCATCGGTTTCCCCATCGCGCCAATTCCGATAAATCCTATTCGCACCAGGTTCCCTCCCCAAATTGATGTGAACAAGGAGGCGCCTAACCCGGTCGCCTCCGAGCGGACTGCCATAGTCCGACTTGTTCTCCATCATTATTCTTATGTCTTTTGCTGAAACTCCAAACTAGTACGGGTTTAGCGTTGTCCGTCTTCACCTTTGATTTCATGTTTTTGCAGACCGCCGATTCGAGGGTGAGGCCGTCCACCAGAAGTCACAACCACCGAAACCACGATCTCGTCAGCTTTCGGGGCATCATGCAGCCGCACTTCCATCGCATCATAGTGCGAACGGACAAATGCGGCGTCTTTGAAGTGAACCGGTACGTCGAGAGACGTCCCCGGGCCGCCCAGTTTCTTTGCCGAAGGAATGATCGCCTTGCCACCATTCACTGCGTCGCGCATCGGTTTGCCAAGTTTGGGGTGCAGGATGGCTGCACCGTGTTCCAGTTCGCCGTCCACACCGATAATCGCGCCTTTGCCGTAGCTTTCCGCTTCCGCTGGCGCAATCCCCATCGCTTCCACCGCTTTCTGGGCCAGAAAGCCGCCCAAGTACTCGCCAACGTCGGTCAACTCGCTCAAATCTTCCACATAGCGCCCGGCAAAAGGATTCTTTATCACGGCGGATGCTGAACATTTCTTGATCGGCTTTTCCATAGCCTTTTGCCCGTCAGCCCGAACCTCTTCGACAACAACCACAACTTTTCTGATTTCCATTTTACTTCCCCCTTATTCCCTCTATTAAATAGTGAAGCCTCACTTGCATTTCCACTTAACCGACAACTAACTGAAAAGAGCTTCCGGATACGACTGGCTAAAGCTTTGCAGATGCAGTGTTGCGCCCTTGATGATCCGCTTGTCCACGTTGTCACGCAATCGCGTCAGCACCTGTTGCATGCTTTGCTGCACTTCCTGCGGCGTCAGTCTGCCGACTGACTTGGTCACCATCAGATCGGGGATGTCCGTGTCCGGATCAATCAAACGGGCTAAACCACGAACAACCGCCGAACTATCGATATAACTGGCGTTTGCCAGTGAAGTGGCGAACGCGTCGGCTACGG
>CAZYJK010000008.1:0-12372 GCA_964647865.1 uncultured Veillonellaceae bacterium
TGTCCAGATCCAAACGGTATTTCGCTCTTGCAATCGCCTTGGTATTTCTCTTCGTGGCCGCCGGATGCGGTTCTTCCAAACCGGAAGCTAAACCGGCCGGCGCTCCTGCCAAACCAGAAGTCAAGACAATCAAACTAGCCCATGTTGTTAATGAGAAAGACCCTTACCACATCACCTGTCTCAAGTTCAAGGAAGTCGTCGAAGCCAAGTCGCAGGGCAAAATCAAAGTGGAAATCTTCCCCAATGCATCGCTCGGCGATGAACGCGCTCTGATCGAAGGCATGCAGATGGGAACCGTTCACGCCGGAGTAATTACCAACGGACCGATCGGTAACTTCCTGCCGGAACTGGCTGTGTTTGAAATGCCATTCCTGTTTGCTTCGGAAGCGGAAGTCTACAAAGTTCTTGACGGCCCGGTCGGCCAAAAAATGTTGGCCCAGTTCGACAAAGTCAACCTGAAGGGCTTAGCGTTCGCCGAACGCGGCTTCCGTAACCTGACCAACTCCAAGCGCCCGGTCCGTACACCTGCAGATATCGTCGGTCTGAAGATCCGCGTCATGGAGAATCCGGTCTTTATCGACACCTTCAAAGCACTAGGCGCCAATGCGGTACCGATGGCTTGGACGGAAGCGCTGACCGCATTGCAGCAAAAAACTATCGACGGGCAAGAAAACCCGGTCAACGTCGTCTATGCATTCAAACTGCAAGAAACCCAAAAATACTTCTCGATGACCAAGCATACCTACTCACCGGCCACTGTCGTGATGAGCAAAAAGTTCTTTGACTCCTTCGACAAACCCAGTCAAGACATCCTGGTCCAGGCAGCAAAAGAATCTGCCCAACATGTCCGCAAATGGGGCGCCGACCAGATGGCTGAGCAGTTCAAGGTCGTGCAGGCCGGCGGCATGGAAATCATCCGCGATGTCGACTCCAAGGCCTTCCAGGCGGCAGTCAAGCCGGTATATGACAAATATGGCGGAAAATTCGGCAGCTGGTTGAAGGAAATCGAAGAAGCCAAGAAGAAGTAATAGAATAATCGGATCAGCGGGGTTAAGTTGAAAAGCTTAACCCCTGTCCATGTCAGGAGTGTGAAAATGAACATGAAAAAGTACCAGTTTGGCTTTGGTGAAAGCACGATGGAGCTTTCGCTGCCGGTGGAACGAGTCCTGTACGACATCAAGGGAACCCCTGCCGAAGGAATCGTTGATGTGCCGTCAGCAGTCCGTGAAGCCCTGCGCAACCCTGTAGGCGCCTTGCCGCTTTCCCAGACCGTCAAGGCCGGGGACAAAGTCGTCATTACCGTCGGTGACATCACGCGGGCCTGGATCAAACACGACCAATTTTTACCGACGCTGTTGTCCGAGCTGAATGAAGCCGGCGTGACTGACGATGACATTTCGATCGTTGTCACACTCGGCGCGCATCGCCCATTGACTGATGCGGAAAACATCACCGTCTGCGGTGAAGAGGTCTGCCACCGGATCAAGGTTTACCAACATGATTGCAAGGATAAGGCCAATCTGGTCCAACTCGGTACGACTTCCAACGGTGTGCCGATCATTGTCAACCGCCGGGTGGCGGAAGCCGACAAGGTCATTCTAACCAGCGGCATCGTCTATCACCTGATGGCCGGGTTCGGCGGCGGTCGCAAGGCGATCATGCCGGGCGTCAGCGCCTATGAAAGCATCCAGGGCAACCACACCTTCTGCCTGCACAAGGAAATCGGCAAAGGACTCAATGTCAACAGCGTATCCGGTAAACTGACCGGCAATGAAATGAACGAAGACATGGTGCAACACGCGGCTGCGCTCAACCCGGCGTTCTTACTCAATGCCGTCTTTACGCCGCAGGGCAAATTCGCCCGCTTCTTTGCCGGACATTGGCACGAAGCCTGGCTGGCCGGTTGCAAGGAAGTGGAACGCATCTACGGAATTGCTATCTCACAGCAAGCCGACCTGACGATCGCCTCGGCCGGCGGGTTCCCCCGCGACATCAATTTGTACCAAGGTTCCAAGACAATCGACAATGCCTATATGGCAACCCGCCCCGGCGGCGTAGCGATTTGCTTCCTGGAATGCCGTGATATCAAAGAACCGCCGGATTTCAGCGACTGGTTCAAATATAGCGATAAATATGACCGCGAGATTGCCCTGCGGGCCGGCTTTACCGTGCCGGGGTTCATCGCGCTCAAATTCGCTTACATGGCCGAGGCCGTTTCGCTGATTATCGTGACCAAGCCGGAGAATGCTGATTTTGTCCGGGCAGCCGGCCTTATCCCGGCGACCAGCGCTGAGCAGGCGATGCAGATTGCCCGCGAAAAACTGGGCAAGGATGACTTCACGATCACCGTCATGACAGAAGCGGCGACAACGGTTCCACTGTTCAAGTAAACTTGAGGAAACACTGAAATAGCAAAGCGGGATTCTTACCGATATAAGGTGAGAATCCCGCTTTGTTTTTTCTGCTACTATACTTCGGCCGCGCGGCGATCCCGATATTCCGACAGATATTCCACCACCCGCCGCACAGAATCGGTCTGTGGCAACTGCGCCGCCATTTTTTCCAGATAACCCTGTTCGCGCACTGTCTGGAATGTCCAGGAAAAATTCATATCCAATAGCCAAGACATCCGGAACAGCATCTGATCCGCTGCCGTCCGGATATGTTCGAACCGGGCGACTTTTCCCTGCAGGATAAACTCGACCGTACCGGGAGACACCTTGGCCATCCCGCCAAACTCCGGTGAAGGCAGGATGCGAAACAATTCATCTTCACTGGTGATCATCGCCAGAATATCAATTTTATCGGCGTCACGAATCATCCGGGCCAGATAGACCGCCTCGCTAGAATCTTCGGGAACATCGCGGCCATTATGGTAGCGCACCGCTTTTTGCACCAGCTCCTGCTGTGACTGAGGCAAAGTTGACAATACACCGGTTTGGCGTAAAATCCGCACACCCAGGCAGGCATGGTCTTCCGAACGAAAATCATTGAAGGTGCGGTACTGGGTATATTGCTGAAACCGCCCCACGTCGTGAAACAAGGCTACCGACTCGGCTAGCGTTCGCTGTTCTTCATTCAGTCGCAATGCTGTTGACAATTCGACCATTCGGTCACAGACCCGCGCCGTATGTTCTTCCTTGAGCCGGACATGCGCCTGGATATCTGTATCAGTCGAATAAAACGACTGGACATATTCTTTGAACCACCGCCGCAAAGGGCGGATATCCGCTTCTGTCATTCCTTCTCCCGTCTAGGACCTCATATTGATGAATTGCAAATCGATGCCAAAATCTTCGGCCCGCAGATGGGCGATCACTTTCTGCAGTTCGTCCTTCTTGGCGCTGGATACCCGGACCTGCTCGCCCATGATCTGAACCTGCACCTTCAGCTTCAGGTTTTTTACGGAAGCGACGATTGCACGGGCCTTATCCGCCGCAATTCCAGTCTGGATCGCCATTACCTGACGCACGGTTCCTTTGGAAGCCTGCTCCAGCTTGCCTGGGGTTAATGCCCGAGCAGAAATTCCCGCTTTCACCATCTTGAGCCGCAGAATATCCATCATCGCTTCCAGTTTGAATTCATCCTGCGCCGCGAACTTCAGTCCCGCTGCTTCCACGGTGATTTCTGCCAGCGCCCCCTTGAAATCGTAGCGTTGGCCGATTTCCTTCATTGCCTGGTTCACTGCATTATCCAGACTCTGCATGTCGACCTGGGACACCACGTCAAACGAACAATCTTGCGCCATTGTCAATCCTCCTTCAAATATAGCTTGTACTTTTCTATCAGGCGCACGGGGTAGTAGGATTCCTTGGCCTTACGCAACCCCTCTTCGCCCATGTCTTCCTCCCTGTTGAGCCAGGCTACGTCACCCCAGGCCTGACGGCAACATTCCTGGTTGATCATCGGATACAACCCCTGAATCGAAGGGTCGGCTTTCTCCATATGGATGACAACCGTATCCGGGTTCAGCGATTCGCCAAAGCTGAATGCCACCGGTCGACCGGCCAAGCGCAGGATACCGCCGCGCAGGCCGAGAAAATCAAAATGCTGCAAGGCATCTTCAATCGCCCGGAACTCATTACTGAGAACCGAACTTGCTTCGCAGTCCCGTTCCTGGCACCAGACCGCCGCCACCTGCAGGCAGTCCTCGACGCAATCGTTGGTCAGGGCGTTATAACTCCAGTCCTGATGGGTTGCCCGGAACCGGTTGACGAAATTGCGCTTGGCGTGATATTTTCTGCCCGCCAGTTCGCGTAGATCGCTGGCCGCATACAGATAATCAAAGTATTCCCGTTGCGGTTCGATAAGAAATCTATCCGGATTGTTCGCTAACACTTCATCACGCATAGCTGGCGACAGTCCTTTCATCAAAAAGGCATCGCCCCGGCTTCGGCTTTCGGCAACCACCGCATTGACTGCCGCGGCAAACGATTTATCCGGCGGTGAAAACGGCGGCAGATAATAAGTCAGACCACCAGCCTGCAAACGGACAACCAGCGATTCGTCATCGATTGCCCAGGCTGTCGAATAATTGTCGCGCCAGACATACAGATTAGTGAACGTGAACCACGAGTTCTCATAATACTGTCGGGAAAATGCCTGATCGAATACAGGCTTATCGGTAAGCTCAATCAATTTGAAATCCAAAAACACTCATCCTTCAATTCACATGTTTGTCCCATTGTGATTATTTAACAATATATTGACCTAGGATGCAAGTTTTGCAAATGCGCCTGCGTCAGACAGGCGCCGGTTGCAATCCAGGATTGCAACCGGCGGTTATAGCAATTTCGTCACTTTATGTTTGTTGCAAACAGTTTAGGCCTGACTCTCCGGACCGAGATCGACGCGTCCCGTCATTTCGCAATCCCGTGACGCGAAACTGATTTCTTCGGCCCGCAGACGGAACAAAACAAATTTCGGGTCATCCGGGCCGCTATAGTACCGACCGACTCCCGGCATCGCCGCAAACAATTTGCTGCGGGTAACGGCAAACAAATCCCGAGTGGCATCAGACACTTCTTCAACCTTGCCGCTGACCCGCAAAATTTCCTGCATTTCGCCGACAATACACAGATCGACCCGGTTGTCGGCACTCAGTTCGCCGACTTTTTTTGTTTCCAGGTGACTGAACAGCCAGATCCGGTTTGCTTCATCGACAAACGGTTTCATCGGCCTTACCCTAGGCCGGCTACCATCATAATTGGCCATAAACGCCACTTTGCTGCGCAGTAGCGCCAGTGCTTCCTGTTCAAACATCCCCGGATCGACCTCCCAGCATTTTTTCTGTTATTCTTTCCGTTCGACTGCCAGGCCGATTTTCCCTGCCGAAACCGTCAGATTGACCACGGCGCCATCTGGCACTTCTCCTCTGACGATGCTCTTGGACAGTTCGGTTTCTACTGCCCGGCTGATCAGCCGCCGCAATGGCCGTGCACCATAGTTCGCGTCATAGCCTTCACTGGCTAGGCGTTGCAGCACCGCTTCATCCCATTTGAGCGTGATATTGATCTGTTTCTGCAAACGTTTTGCCAAGCCCGCCAGCATGATGCCGGCAATCTTGCCCACCTGCTCGGCAGACAGGGCATTGAACACGATGATATCATCGATCCGGTTGAGAAACTCCGGCCGGAAATGGACCTTCATCAGTTCGAGCACCCGTTCTTTGGCAATGTCAAAATCATTGTTCAGGATTTCGTGTGAGCCAATGTTGGAGGTCATGATGATCACCGTGTTTTTGAAATCAACGGTTCGTCCCTTGCCGTCTGTTAGCCGGCCATCCTCCAATATCTGTAGCAGGACGTTGAACACATCGCCATGCGCTTTTTCAATTTCGTCCAGCAGGATGACGCTGTAGGGACGACGCCGCACCGCTTCGGTCAGCTGGCCACCTTCATCGTAACCGACATAGCCGGGCGGCGCGCCGATCAGTCGGGATACGGTATGTTTCTCCATGTATTCGCTCATGTCCAGGCGAATCATGCTCCGCTCGTCGTCAAACAACACTTCGGCCAGCGTTTTGGCCAACTCCGTCTTGCCGACGCCGGTCGGGCCAAGGAATACGAACGATCCGATCGGACGGTTGGGGTCCTTGATGCCGGCCCGGGCGCGAATGATTGCTTCGCTCACGGCCTGCACCGCCTCATCCTGCCCAACTACCCGTTCATGCAGGACTTCTTCCAGATGAACCAGTTTCTCCCGTTCACCAGTCAGCATCCGCGTCACCGGAATGCCGGTCCAACGGCTGACCACCTTGGCAATGTCATCTTCGTCGACTTCTTCTTTGAGCAGCATTTTATGGTTGCGCTTTTCTTTCAGCAGTTCCTCTTCGCTTTTCAACCGTTGTTCCAGTTCCGGCAGCCGGCCATATTTTAGTTCGGCCAGCCGGTTCAGGTCATAAGCCCGCTCGGCGCTTTCCATTTCGTTGCGCATCGATTCGATCTCTTTTTTCAAACCGCGCAGCCGGGTAATTCCCTGTTTTTCCATCTGCCACTGCGCTTTCAGCGAGTCAGACTGCTGCTTGGTTTCTTTCAGTTCTTCCTCAATCCGGGCCAGTCGTTCAACCGAAGCCGGGTCGGTTTCTTTTTTCAGCGCCTGCTGCTCGATCTCCAACTGCATTACCCGCCGCAACAGTTCATCCAGCTCGGTTGGCATCGAGTCGATCTCGGTACGCAATTTTGCCGCCGACTCATCGACCAGGTCGATCGCCTTGTCCGGCAGGAACCGATCGGCGATGTAGCGGTCCGAGAGAACCGCTGCTGCGACCAGCGCCGCATCTTTGATTTTTACGCCGTGGTGAACTTCATAGCGTTCTTTCAGGCCGCGCAGGATTGAAATTGTGTCCTCCACCGACGGCTGGGCCACCATGACCGGTTGGAACCGGCGTTCCAGCGCCGCGTCTTTCTCGATATGCTTACGGTATTCGTTCAGCGTGGTGGCACCGATACAACGCAGTTCGCCGCGGGCCAGCATCGGTTTCAGGATATTGCCGGCATCCATCGCGCCTTCGGCCGCTCCGGCGCCAACCACCGTGTGCAACTCATCGATGAACAGAATGATCCGTCCCTCGGATTTGGCAATCTCGTTCAACACGCCTTTCAGCCGTTCTTCAAATTCACCGCGGTATTTTGAGCCGGCTACCATCGAGCCGAGGTCCAGCGAATAAACGGTTTTGTTCTTCAGCGACTCCGGCACGTCACCGGCAACCACCCGCCGGGCCAAACCTTCCACGATGGCGGTTTTGCCAACACCGGGATCGCCAATCAGCACCGGATTGTTTTTGGTCCGCCGTGACAGGATTTCCACCACCCGGCGGATTTCTTCGTCCCGGCCAATCACCGGATCCAGTTTGCCCTGTTTGGCCTGCGCGGTCAAATCACGGCCATACTTGGCCAGCATCTGTTCGCCGCCCTCCGGATTGTCGCTGGTGACATTCTGCCCTTTGCGGAATTCACGCGACCACTCGCGGATTTTGGCGCGAGTCAGGCCAAAATCACGGCAGGCTTGAACGACATCGCTGTCGCCATCCTCCGCTATTGCCATTAACAAGTGCTCCACGCTGATATACTCGTCCTGGGCATCCTTAGCCAGTTTCTCGGCCAGCGCCATCACCCGGACCATCGCCGTATTCCAGCGCAAGTCACTTTCCTGTCCGCGGACTGACGGCTGGTTCTTTACCAATTGCGCCGCCTTTGCTTCAATCAGGCCGGGTTCAATTTTCGCCTGGATCAGAATATAGTCAACAATCCCGTCTCTGTCTTTCACTAAGGCTTGAAACACATGACGAGAGGTAACTTCCTGATGATAATTCATTGCCGCCGACTGTTGCGCCTCCTGCAACACCGCGGTCACTTTCTGGGTAAATTTTTCTTCGTTCATGTCCTTCCCTCCCCGCTTTAACGGTTACGTAGTTCAAAAATTTTTCTATACAGTTCAATTTCTTCGGTACTCTGCTCCAGCGGCGTATCGATTTTCACCCGCACGAACATATCGCCGAAACTGCCATTTTTTCGTTTCAATCCTTTATCCTTCAATCGCATCTTTTGTCCGTTGTGAATACCGGCGGGAATCTTTAGCTGCACCATGCCGTCCGGTGTGGGTACGGAAACCTTGTCACCCACGACCGCCTGCTCAGGGTAAATCGTCAGGTCGGCTTCGATATCGACCTGGTCCTCGATTCGCCAGATCGGATGCGGCAGGGTTTTCAGCTGCAACAGCAGGTCACCGGCGGCCCCGCCGCCATGTCCTTCACCGCCGAGGCCTTTCAACCGCAAAACCGCGCCGGGATAAATCCGCGGCGGAATCTTCACCTTGACCGTTTTGCTGCTGCGGCCCGCCTGGATCTGAATATCTTTTTCACCGCCATTGTATAGCTCTTCCACCAGCAGGTTGATATCGGCCTCAATGTCTTCGCCCCGCATCGGCCCGCGCTGCCTTTCGGCCCTGGCGCCGCCACGGCGGCCAAACACATCGCCGCCGAACATGCTGGCAAAAAAATCGCTAAATCCATGCAAGTCCTGTCCATTAATATTCACATTGCGAAAATCAAATCCGCCCATGTCCGGCCCCGGCTGAAAATCCTGACCGGCTTGCCAGTTCATGCCCAATTGGTCGTATTTGGCGCGTTTATCGGCATCGCCGAGCACCTCGTATGCCTCATTGATGGTCTTGAATTTTTCTTCAGCCGCCTTCTTGGCATCACCCTGATGCAAATCAGGGTGATGCTGTCGGGCCAGTTTGCGGTAAGCGGTCTTGATTTCTTTTTCTGTTGCTGTCCGGGATACGCCCAGCGCCTCATAGTAGTCAATGTACTTCATCCTGTGCTCACCGCTTTCTTTCAATAATCATCAACTGGGTTCATGTGGAGTTTTTTATTTTTCTTCGTACTCGGCATCCATGACATCATCGGCTTTTTTCTGGCCGGCCGGTTTCTCTACCGTCGGGCCCTGCGCCTCCGGTTTGCATTGGCAAGCCTGACCATAGGCCTGTTCCAGTTCTTCCTTGACACTGCGCAACGTCGCAATATCGGCGTTGTCATCGAGAGCCTTGCGGGCTTTCTCAATGGCGGTTTCCAGCAATCCTTTCACATGTGCCGGCAATGTGGCGGCCTGCTCCGACAGCAGCCGTTTGGACTGATAGGCGAGCGAATCAACGTCATTTCGCACTTCAACCAGCTGCCTTCTTAGTTTGTCATCTTCCGCGTGCTGTTTGGCTGCATTGACCATCTGCTCCACATCTTGCTTGGGCAGATTGCTGGAGTTGGAAATCGTGATCGTCTGTTCCTTGCCTGTTGCCTTATCTTTGGCGCCTACAGTCAGTATACCATTGGCATCGATATCAAAGGTAACTTCGATCTGCGGCAAGCCGCGCGGCGCCGGTGCTATCCCCGACAGTTTAACCTTGCCGAGGGTTCGATTGTCAGCCGCCATTTCCCGCTCGCCCTGCAGCACATGTACATCCACTTCCGGCTGATTGTCGTCAGCCGTGCTGAATACCTGGCTACGCCGGGCCGGGATGGTGGTGTTGCGATCAATGATCTTAGTCATTACGCCGCCCAGGGTTTCCACCCCCAGCGACAGCGGAGTCACGTCAAGCAGTACGACATCCTTGAGTTCGCCGGTCAGAACACCGGCCTGGATTGCCGCGCCAACGGCAACGACCTCGTCCGGATTGACGCTTTGGTTCGGGTCTTTGCCGGTCAGGGACCGTACCATCTTCTGCACTGCCGGAATCCGGGTCGAACCGCCGACCAGAATGACTTCGGCAATATCTTTGGCAGTCAGCTTGGCGTCAGCCATTGCCTGTTCCACCGGTTTGCGGCAACGGTTCACCAGTCCTGCGGTCAGATCGTCAAATTGCGCCCGGCCCAGTTTCGCTTCGAGATGCTGCGGCCCCGATGCATTGGCGGTAATGAACGGCAGACTGATCGTGGTTTCCATTACCGACGACAGTTCCACCTTGGCTTTTTCCGCTGCTTCCGTCAAGCGTTGCAGCGCCTGTTTATCTGTTCGAAGGTCTATTCCATGCGACTTTTTGAACTCATCAGCCAACCAGTCGACGAGAACCTTATCGAAATCATCGCCGCCCAGGTGCGTGTCGCCGCTGGTCGATTTTACCTCGAACACGCCATCGCCCACTTCTAGGATCGACACGTCGAAGGTTCCGCCACCGAGGTCAAACACCAGAATGGTTTCGTTTTTCTTTTTGTCCAGTCCATAGGCCAGCGCCGCTGCTGTCGGCTCGTTAATGATCCGCAGCACATTGAGTCCGGCGATTTTTCCGGCGTCTTTCGTGGCCTGACGTTGCGCGTCATTAAAGTAAGCCGGTACGGTGATTACCGCGTCGGTGATTTTTTCGCCCAGATATTTGGCCGCATCATCCACCAATTTTCGCAGTACCTGGGCCGAGATTTCCTCTGCCGCATATTCCTTGTCATCCACCCGGAATTTGACGGTATTGTTCGGTCCTGGCACTACTTTATAGGGAACCAGTTTCATTTCTTCCGTCACTTCATCATAACGGCGACCGATGAACCGTTTTACCGAGTAAAAGGTTTTGCTCGAATTCATCACTGCTTGCCGTTTTGCTAGTTGACCTACCAGTCGTTCATTATTATCCCGGAACGCCACCACCGACGGAGTTGTTCTGCCGCCTTCGCTGTTGGCGATTACTTCCGGCCGTTCAGCCTCCAGTACGGCAATTACCGAGTTGGTTGTGCCGAGGTCGATTCCTACTGCTCTTCCCATGATCTATCCCTCCATCTTCAACTTTGTTTTAATTTTAATCACTTTGCATTGCGACCTTTAGTGGAAGAACCGGTCCCCCTTGCAGGAGAGAGACCGGTTCTGAAGATACTATCCGTTACGATTAATCGATGCTCACCACATGTCCTTTTTCCGGCCTGGTTGCCTTGGGAATCGTAATGGTGAGCACGCCATCCTGGAACTTGGCGGTTGCTTTTTCGCGGGCTACCAGCGTCGGCAGCGGCAAGGTCCGACTATAGGTGCCGTAAAAACGTTCCGCATGGAAGTAGCTTTCTTTCTTCTCTTCATAGTCGGATTTTGCTTCACCGCGGATCGTGATGCTGTCTTCAGTAACGGTTACGTTGATATCTTCCTTATTGACGCCCGGCACGTCGGCCTTGACCACAACTTCCGTTTCATTCTGGATGATGTCCACCTTCGGCTCGCCGCCTTTGAACAGTACAGGAATGTTGGGCGTCTCAAGCATTCTCGTCATATCTGCAAAGTCCCGGAAAAGGTGGTCCATCGGTGACCACAATCTGATATTTGCCATCTTGAACCCTCCTCAAATTTTTATTTGGCTTTCGCCTCTGACTTGATTGTAGCAAACCATTTTTTGAAAGTCAACAATCTTGACTTTATCTTTTTGACATTTTTTTGAGTCCGTCAAAAATTGGCTTGGAAAACAAAAAATACCCCGCGCAAGCAGGGTATCTGAGGAAAGTTCAGCGGGCGCGCCGCTTCAGTTTTTCGTACCAGATGCTGTGACGATGCTTCACATAGTCCAGATCGACTTTGCCGTGAAACATCGAACCGAGCAGTTTCAGGTTTGCCGGCACGATGAATGCTCCCAGATGCGCCAATATGCCGAACACAATCAGGGCCGCGCCGAGATTATGCAGCTGGGTCGACCAGAATACCAACCCTTCCGGCAGAACGGCCCCCATGCTTTTCACTGTCTTGACGATGCCGGTCAGAATCAATACCGCAATCGTTCCGGCCATAAACACATACGCCAGCCGTTGTTCCGCCAGGTATTTGTCGGAGGGAGGCTCCTGTCCGCCGGTGATAATTGCCTTCATGATTTTCACCGATTCGCCGAGGTCGCCTTTGCGCGGTACCAGGCCATTATCGCGGCGAATTCCATGATAGACCACATGCCAGACACTGGCGAATACCAAAATCACGGCAGCAACATAATGCATTTTCAATGTGATGAAATAGTCGGCCGTCCAGGTCAAACCCGGCAAGTCTGTTATCATGTAACGCTTGTAAACCGGCATCTGGCCAAACCCGCTAAACACTAGAACGAAACAGGATAGCGCAATCAACCAGTGAATAACACGCACGGTTCGATCGTGACGGAGGACCTTGCCTTCGCTTTCCAGCAACTTTTCCATCAGGATTCGCCTCCCCTGTCAGAATCATCGCCAGCATTCTTTTCACTGGCCAGCGACTTGTAGGCGGCCCGTCCGGCGGCAAAGACTGCCGCTACCGGCGCCAATAAAACCCCCGTCGCCCAACCGTCCAGTTGATCGACCTTGTTTTCTACTTTCAGCGGCATCCCCGAACGGCCTGGTTTGCCATCTACCACTTTTTGTTCTTTTAGCGCCCGATCAATCGCCGC